>NZ_AP024546.1:2289434-2616496 GCF_018406645.1 Lysobacter helvus | reverse complement strand
GGGCTTCCGTCGCGGCCGGCACCGCGCCATCCGGCGGCGCGTCGCGCAGGAATTCGGCGACACGCTCCGGCGGGAGGAAGCGCAGGCCCGCGTCGCGCAAGGTGCGCGCATCGAGGCCACGCCGCGCGCGCCGCGGCAGGTCGCGCGTCCACAACGCCACGAGCACCGTCGCGAAGGTGCCGACGAACAGGCTCGCCCCCACCGCGCGCCCAAGGCGGCTCCACCCCGTCAACCCGAACAACCCGTTCGACGACAACCACGCCAGGCCGAACGGCCCCTGCGACAACCAGTCGGTGGACACACCGCGCAACGCGAAGACCGTCGGCAGCAACTGCACCCAGCACCAGGTCGCGAACGCCGCGACGATGCCGGCCACCACCGCGCGCGCCGGCGTCTGCGGCCGCCACACGGCGAACGCGAGCGCCGGCACCAGCGTGCCGAGCGCCGAGAACGACACCGCACCGACGTCCGCCAACGCTTCGCTGCCCGCGACCAGGCGACTGTAGATCCACGCCAGCAACATGATCGCGACGATGCCGATGCGCCGCAGCGCAAGCACGTGCCCGCGCAAGTCCCCGCCCTCGCCGCGCCACGCGCCGCGCAGCAGCCCCGGCGCGAACCAGTGATTGCCGATCATCAGGCTCAGCGTGAGCGTGCTGACGACGACCATGCCGGTCGCCGCACTCAATCCGCCGAGGAACGCGAACAACGCCAGCGCATGCTGTCCCTGCGACAACGGCAGCGCGAGCACGTACAGGTCCGACGGCACCCGATCGCCCAGCAACGCCGTCCCCGCCTGCGCGAGCGGCAACACCGGCAGCGCGATCAACGCGAGATACAACGGGAACTGCCACCGCGCCGTGCGCACGTCGTCCTGCTGCCGGCATTCGACGACCGCGATGTGGAACTGGTGCGGCAGGATGAACATCGCGAACGCACCCAGCAGCACCAGCGGCGCGAAGCCACTGCTCGACACGGGCGGCGTTGCGCGCACGACCGGCGCCGCATGCGAGAGATCCAGCCCGAACCACACGAATGCGCCCAGCGCGAGCATCGCGGCGAGCTTCAACACCGACTCGAACGCCATCGCCAGCACGAGCCCGCGGTTGTGCTCCGCCGCGCTCACCCGCCGCGTCCCGAACAACATCGCGAACAAGGCCATCGCGAGGGCGACGTACAACGCGCTGTCCTGCCACGCCGGCGCGGTCGCTTCAACGGGCCCGCGCGCCGTGAGCATCGCGAAGCTCATCGCCATCGCCTTCAGCTGCAACGCGATGTAGGGCACCAGGCCGAGCGCGGCGACCAGCGTCACCGTCGCGGCCAGCCACGCATCCTTGCCCAGGCGCGTGGCGATGAGGTCGGCGATGGACGTGGCGTTGGTTTCGCGCGCCAGGCGCACGAGCCGCACCATGAAGGCGCCGGCGACGAGGTACAGCAGGATCGCGCCGAGGAAGGTGGGCGGCAGCGCCCAGCCGTACCGCGCGGCCTGGGTGACCGTGCCGTAGAACGTCCACGAGGTGCAGTGCACCGCGAGCGACAACGCGTAGATGTGCTTCCACTTGCCGGCGAACGCGCGCGGGTGGCGCTCGCCGTACAGGCCCGCGAAGAACAGCACGCCGAGCCACGCGAGCGCAGCGAGGACGACGACGCTGGTGGTCAGCATGGGAAGGCACGGGTCATGGCGGCAGCATAAGGCCGGTCGGCGGAAAGACGAACGGCGAGCTCGCGCTCGCCGTCGTCCCTTCGTCCCTCACTTTCGGGGGTTCCGGACGCGAAGCCCTCAGAACTCGTACTTGGCCGTCAGGCTGACCTGGCGCGGCGGCCCGTAGAAGCCCGTGTACACGCCCAACGCCTGGTTGAGGTTGTAGCCGGTGGTCTTGTATTCCTTGTCGGCCAGGTTGGTGCCCAGCAGCGAGAAGGTCCAGTGGTCGTCCAGCGCCCACGTGACGCCGGCATTGACCAGGCCATACCCGTCCTGCGTGATCGGCGGCGCGCCGAAGGGCGCCACCGGCGGCACGGTCGCGCGGATGATCTCCGTCGTCGCCGTCACTTCGCTCTGGTAGGCGTAGCTCACGCGCGCCGACAGGTTGCCCATGTTGGCCAGCTGCGTGCGCCATTCGACGTTGAGCGCACCGGAGAACTTCGGCGCATTCGTGAAGTCCTGCTCGTCGGCGATGTCCACCGTGCGGCGCACGGCCGGGTTGGTGTCGAAGTACAGGAACTCGTCGTAACGCGCGTCCAGGTACGCCAGGTTGCCGGAGATCACCCAGCTGCTGCTCGGCAGCCACTGGTATTCGACTTCCAGGCCGTCGACCGTGCCCTTGCCCGCGTTGGTGAAGTCGCCGAAGAACCCGCCGCCCGGCAGCGCGGTGAACACCGACAGCTGGATGTCTTCGTACTTGTTGTGGAAGGCCGACAGGTTGAGGAACAGCGACTGGTCCAGCAGGCCCATCTTGGCGCCGACCTCGTAGCTGTCCACCTGCTCGTCGTTGAACGGATTGGCCGACGTCGGGGCGATCGTCGCCTGCGCGCGGATGTTGTAGCCGCCCGACTTGAAGCCGCGCGAGAACGACCCGTACACCATGATGTCCGGCGTGATGTCGTAGTCCAGCGAGATCTTCGGCGAGGTGTTCTTGAAGTTGATCGTCTTGTTGAAGCGTGCCACCGCGGTGTCGTCGTTCGGATTCAGCGGCGTGCAGTCGATCGGCGTGGCGAACGTGGCGCTGGAATAGCAGCGGTTCAGCACGACCGCGTGCTTGTCCTCGTCCGTGTAGCGCGCGCCGACGTCCAGCTTCAGCTTCTCGGTCAGGTCGAACGTCCAGTCGGCGTAGAACGCGGTGCTGGTGGTGAACACCGTGCCCTGCGTGTCGCCGAAGGACAGGTTGAAGAAGTTGTTCTGCACCTGGCCGCCGGCTTCGCCGTCGAAGTAGTAGATGCCCATCACGCCGCGCGCGCGGCCGCCGGCGTCGTAGTTCACCTGCAGCTCGTGGCTGATCTGCTGGTCGCTGTACAGCGCATGCACGTCCGCGATCTTGTCCGGCGTGGTGTCGAAGTCGATGTTGGTGTCGGTGTCCGACTCGCGCTTGGCGAAGACGTACTTGAGCGACAGGTCGTCGCTGAACTTGTAGTTGGCGGCCAGCGACACGCCCAGCATCGTGGTGTCGTTGACGTTCGGCATGCCGTTGCGCACGTCGTAGCGGTCGGCCATCGGCAGGAACGGGCCGGTCGCCGGCGTCAGCAGCGTGTCGAAGCGGTTCGGCAGGATCATCTGCGCGCCGCGCACGCCGGAGGTGTCGTCCAGGTGGTCGAAGGCGAGCTGCAGGTTGAAGTCGTCGGTGACGTACGCGCCGATGTTCAGGCGCCACGCGGTCACGTCCTTGTCGCTGACGTCGTCGCCGGTGATCACGTTCTCGCCGAAGCCGTCGCGGTGCAGGTCGGCCACCGAGATGCGCGCGCGCAATGCGTCGTTGCCGCCCAGGCCGCCGCCCACCGCGGCCTTGATGTCGCGCTGGCCGTAGTTGCCGATGGTGACCGAGCCGAAGCCGGTGACGTCGGTGGTCAGCGGACGGCTGATGTACTTGATCGCGCCGCCCACCGTGTTCTTGCCGTACAGCGTGCCCTGCGGGCCGCGCAGCACTTCCACGCGCTCCACGTCGAACACGTCGAGCAGGCCGCCCTGCGGACGCGCGATGTACACGTCGTCCAGGTACAGGCCCACGCCCGGGTCCACGCCCCACAGCGGATCGGACTGGCCGACGCCGCGGATGTAGGCGGTGATGGTGCTGTTGGAACCGCGCGCGGCGTACAGCGTGAGGTTGGGGACCTGCGTGTCGAGGTCGGACAGATCGTCCACGCCCAGCTTGTCGAGGGCCTCGGCGGTGAAGGCGGTCACGGCGACCGGCACTTCCTGCAAGGTTTCCTCGCGCTTGCGCGCAGTCACGGTGACGGTGTCGAGCGTGGCCGGCCGGTTCGACGCGGGCGTCGTCGCAGCGGCAGCGGGCTGGGCGTCCTGCGCCCACGCGAGGGCCGGGAACATCGCGACGGCGATGGCCAGGCTCAGGGTCTTGCGGTTCATGCGATCGATCTCCCCAATGCAACCGTACGCGGACGATCCGCGGATTGGCGCCAAGGCTAGGGCCGCATGCCACGTGGGCGGCATTGGACCTTCGTCCGATGGGCCGCGCGCGGGCGCTTGCCGAACACTCGCCCCCTGCAAAGGCCGCATCGCGCGGCCGGGGATCGTGCATGGCCTTCCTGATCGTCCTCGCGGCGCTCGTGTTCCTGATGGTGGTCGCCTACCGCGGCCACAGCGTCATCCTGTTCGCGCCCATCGCGGCGCTGGGCGCGGTGCTGCTGACGGATCCCTCGCTGGTCGCGCCGATGTTCACCGGCTTGTTCATGGACAAGATGGTGGGGTTCCTCAAGTTGTATTTCCCGGTGTTCGTGCTGGGCGCGGTGTTCGGGAAGGTGATCGAGCTGTCGGGATTCTCGCGGGCGATCGTCAACGCGGCGATTCGCGTCGTCGGGCCGCAACGCGCGATGCTGTCGATCGTGCTGGTGTGCGCGCTGCTCACCTATGGCGGCGTGTCGTTGTTCGTCGTGGTGTTCGCGGTGTATCCCTTCGCGGCCGAACTCTTCCGCCAGTCCGACATCCCCAAGCGCCTGATCCCCGGCACGATCGCGCTCGGTGCGTTCACCTTCACGATGGATGCGCTGCCGGGCACGCCGCAGATCCAGAACATCATTCCGGCCTCGTTCTTCGGCACGAACGGCTGGGCGGCGCCGTGGCTCGGCACGATCGGCGCGGTCGCGATCCTGATCGCGGGCATGACGTACCTGGAGTCGCGTCGTCGCGCCGCCGCGCGCAAGGGCGAAGGCTACGGCGATGCCGCGACGCTGGTGAACGAACCCGTCGCCTTCACCGGCGCGCGCCTCGCGCATCCGCTGGTGGCGCTGTTGCCGCTGGTGCTGGTGGGCGTGGTCAACAAGCTGCTCACCTCGGCGATCCCGAAGTGGTACGGCGCCGAGCACAGCTTCAAGCCCGGCGTGATCGGCGATCCGGCGCCGGTGGTGCAGGAGATCGCGAAGGTCACGGCGATCTGGGCGGTGGAAGGCGCGTTGCTCGCGGGCATCCTCGCGGTGCTCGTGCTGGCGTGGAAGCCGGTGCGCGCGCGGTTCGCCGAAGGCAGCAAGTCCGCGATCGGGGGCGCGTTGCTCGCGTCGATGAACACCGCGTCGGAGTACGGGTTCGGTGCGGTCATCGCCGCCCTCCCCGGCTTCCTCGTCGTGGCCGATGCGTTGCGCGCGATCCCGAATCCGCTGGTCAACGAAGCGGTGACGGTGACGGCGCTGGCCGGCATCACCGGCTCGGCATCGGGCGGCATGAGCATCGCGCTGGCCGCGATGGCGGACACGTTCATCGCCAATGCGAACGCCGCGGGGATTTCGATGGAAGTGCTGCATCGCATCGCGGCGATGGCCTCCGGCGGCATGGACACGTTGCCGCACAACGGTGCGGTGATCACCCTGCTCGCCGTGACGGGGCTGACGCATCGCCAGTCGTACAAGGACATCTTCGCCATCACGCTGATCAAGACGATGGCGGTGTTCCTGGTGATCGCGGTGTTCTACGCCACCGGGATCGTCTGACGCGCGTTACTTGTCGAGCGCGGCGCGTACCGCGGCCATCGCGACGTCGGTGCCCGCTGCGATGTCGCCCGGCTTGGGCGATGCAGCGATGTCGGGCGTGAGGCCGGCATCCGGCGGCGCCTTGCCGTCGCGCATCGGGAAGCGCGCGATCAGCGGCACATCGACTTCCAGCCCGGTGTTCGTGAGCTGCAGGAAGAAGAACGCACCGCCGTTGATGCCGCGCTGGTTGCCGCCGGTGGGCTCGCCGACCAGCGTCGCCAGCTTCGCCGCGCGCACGCGTTCGGCGAACTGGAACGTCGCCGAACTGTTGCTCGCATCGATCAGCACGAACACGCGCCCGCGATAGCGCGGCGCCTTCGGGGCCAGCGTGCGTTCGATGACCTCGGTGCCGGGCGCGATCGGCGGCGCATCGTCGTCGCGCAGCGTGAAGTAGCGCTGCCCGTCGATCTCCTTCGCGTAGGGCTGTGCGTCGTCGCCCCAGTCCTTGAAGCTGGGATCCCAGGTTTCCAGGTACGGCAGCAGCGGCTTGGCAACCTTGCGATAGCGGACGAGGCGGACTGGCTCGCTGAGTTTCATCGGCGCATCGACCAGGTGCGGCAGCAGCGCATCCCCGGCATCCAGCCCGCCTTCGTTGCCGCGCAGGTCGACGACGAGCGCCGCGCGCGGCGACTTGTCGAGTTGCACGAAGGCGTCCTCGATCCAGCCCTTCCAGTCCCACTTCGTGTCGTACAACGCCCACGTCGGCATCTTCATCACCGCGATGCGCGGATCGGAGGTATCCAGGCGCCAGCCGGCGTGCGGGTCGTCCGCTTCGACGTGGCGCGCGGCCAGGCGCTGCGCGTAATCGAGCCCCTGCACCACGACGTCCTTCGATGCGCCCGCGGGGGTCGTCGTGCGCAAGGTCATGCGCTCGCCGAGTTGGGGGAAATACAGCGGCAGGTAGACGTCGAACGGCTCCCATTTCTCCAGCCCCTGCACCTGCAGCTGGTCGCGGCGCTTCGCGTCGTTGCCGCCGTCGGCGCGGGCGATGCGCATCAGGCGCGCGAGGACGTCCTTGGTGTCGATGCCGTCGATCGCGGAGATCACCGTCCCCGGCGGCAACACGCCCTTGCCGGTGAGATCGCGCGTGACGAGCATCCGGCCGTCGCGCCACAGGAACTCGGCCGGCACGCGGACGCGCCCGCGTTCGAACAGCCCGCGCTGCACGTCCTTCGACTGGTTGCTGAAATTCGCCCACGTGTGCCCGCATTGCACCGTCGCCGCGAACTCGGAGAACGCGAGGTACGCCTGCGCGAGCGTGCGCGACCCATCGAGCGCCTTGCGCAGGTCCGCGAAGTGCGCACGCATCTGCGCCGGCGTGTTGTAGCGATAGAGGCCGGGGTGCAGCGCGGTGTAGGTGCGCTCGACGATGTCGACGTCGGCCTGCAGCGAACTGCGCTCGAACGTCATCTGCGGCGCGATGCCGACTTCGTCCTGCGCCGCGGGCGGCGACTGCGCGGCCATCGGTGCGGACAGCGCAAGCAACAACGAGGCGACCAGCAACCGCGGGACAAGACGCATGCGACGACTCCGGCGCGAGATGGCCGAAGTGTAAGCCGGCCTTCGCGTCAGCCCGTGACGCCGTGCAGCACCGGGTCCGGCTCCCGCAACAGCGCGCGTCGCATGGCTCGTTGTTCGTCCAGCGTCGTCGGCCCCAGCCACGCGAGCTTCCCCGCCACCCACGTCGCGACGGGGACACCATCGCGATACAGCACGCGCGCGCCGAGGTGGCGCGGCACCTTGTCGCCGGCCAGCACGGTGCCGACCAGGTTCAACGGATCCAGCGCGGACACGCTGACCAGCGCGCCGTCGTGCGGGCGCTTGCGCACGGCGCGCAAGGCGCCGATCGCTTCGGGCAGCGCGAACTGTTCGCCCGACAGGCCCGCGATGAAGCGGCCGCCGCGGATTTCGCCGCGGGCTTCGAGGCGGTGGTAGACGCGCAGCAGGTCGCGCCACGGCGGCAGCCACGCGGCTTCGCGTTCGAGCAGGCGCCAGCCGACGACGCCGTAACGCCGCAGCAAGGTGCGCGCGATGTGTTCGAGGGACTCCGGCGACAGCGGTTCACTCGTGTCGGCGTGCCGGCGCGTGAGCGTCCAGCGGCCGGCGTCCTCGATGCCGAACAGCGCGGTGCGACGGCCGCGACGACCGCCGAACGACGACGGCCGCTTGGCCTGCGGCACCAGCAACGCGCGCAGGCCGGCGAAGCTGTCGCAGTGCACGCGACCGCGCGCGACCAGTTCGGCCAGCGCGTCCTCGAGTTCGGTGCGCAGCAGGTGCGCGCCGCCGACGAGTTCGTCGAAGAACGAGGCGCCGTGGTCGCGCAGGTAGTCCGCGACCTTTTCCGCGCGCGACGACAACGCCGCATCTTCTTCGCCGCGATGCGCGGCCACGTGCGTCCACGTCGCGAGCTGGCGGCGCGGCAGCAGCACGATCGGCGTTGCGCGCACGGGGCCGCTGGTCGTCGAGGTCGAGCGCCCTGCCCCGGTGTCGACCGGCGTGTGGCGCAGGCGCGCCCACGTCACGCGGCCGGCGGTGCACAGGTCGTCGAGCCAGGCGATCGAATAGTCGGCGACGCGCGCCGGCAGCAGGTCGCTTTCCCACGCCGAGGCCGGGGCTTCGAAGCCTTCGAGTTGCGCGAGCACGCCGGCCAGCGCTTCGGGACCGCTGACGCGTGCGCCCGGCGCGACACGTTGCCAGTCGCACAGGAAGCGCAGGTAGTCGCGCGGTTCGACGGGTTCGATTTCGCGGCGCAGGCGCCCGATCGTGTAGCGATGGATGCGCGCCAAAAGATGACGTTCGCACCATTCCTCGTCGTGCGGTGCATCGGGGCCCGGGGTGAAGCGGCCGCGCATCGCGAAGCCTTCGCTTTCCAGCGTGGCGAGCGCGAGGTCGATCGTGCTGCGCAACAGGCCCAGCGCTGCAGCGAGTTGCGCGGCGGTGACCGGGCCGAGGCCGGTGAGCCGCGCACGCAGGAGCGCGACGGTGGCGTCTTCCGGCGTCCACGTGCGGGCGAATTCGGCGGGCGTCGCGATCGCGGGCTGCATCATCGCGGCCGGATGCAAGGCCTGCGCCTGCGGCAAGCGTTCGGCGGGCCACCACTGACCCCCGGCGATCGCCAGGCGCGTGGCGCGCTGGTCCTTCGCCAATGCGTCGAGCCAGCGCTGCCAGCCATGCAGGTCGGCTTCGGCCTGCGTCACGCAGCCCAGGCCCATCAGCGCGTCGTGCATTTCATCGGCGTTGCGGGCGTCGGGCCAGGCTTGCGCGCGGACTTCGTCGATCGCGGCGGCGTCGAGGCGGCCAAGGTCTTCCGCCGTGTCGGCTTCGCCATAGCGGCGCGCCATGACGGCCTGCGTGCGGCGTTCTTCCAGCGGTGCGTCGTCGAGGAAGGCGTACGGCCGCGCGTTGAGGGCTTCGGCGGCGAACGGGGACGGCGCGGTGAGGTCGCGCGCGACGATGTCGATCTCGCCCGATTCCATGCGCCTCAGGACATCGAGCCAGCCGGCCGCATCCATCGCCTCGTGCAGGCAGTCGTCGAGCGTCTGCGCGACCAGCGGGTGGTCGGGCACTTCGCGTTCGCCGACCAGGTTTTCCGCGCACGCCACCTGGTCCGGGAACACGGTGGCCAGCAAATCCTCCGACCGCATCCGCTGCAACTGCGGCGCCACTTTCTTCCCGCCCGTGAAGCGCGGCAGTGCGAGCGCCGTCGTCGCGTTCCAGCGCCAGCGCACGCCGAACAAGGGGGCATCGAGCAACGCCTGCACCAGGATGTGTTCGGCCGAGGACGAATGCAGGTAATGCGCGACTTCGATCAGCGGGAAGCTGTGGCTGGTGGAGAGCGACAGGACGATCGCGTCTTCGGTGGCCGCAGCCTGCAATTCGAAATTGAACTTGCGGCAGAAGCGCTTGCGCAGCGCCAGCCCCCACGCGCGGTTGACGCGGCTGCCGAACGGCGAATGCACGATGAGCTGCGTGCCGCCGGATTCGTCGAAGAAGCGTTCCAGCACGATGCGCGACTGCGTGGGCATGGCGCCCAGCGACACGTGCTGGCGCGCCAGGTAGTCGGCGAGCTGGCGCGCGGCGTCTTCGGGCAGGCCGACGTCGTTGACGAGCCACGCGATCGCGTCGGTCAATGCGTCGTCGCCTTCGCCCAGTCGCGCGACCACTTCTTCGCGCAACCGCGAGACGCCCTGCGAGAGCTCATCCGTGCGTCCCGGCGCTTCGCCGAGCCAGAACGGGATCGTCGGCGGCGCGCCGTGCGCGTCTTCCACGCGCATGCGGCCGGGCTCCAGCTTCAGGACGCGATAGCTGGTGTTGCCGAGCTGGAAGATGTCGCCGGCGATGCTTTCGATCGCGAAGTCTTCGTTGACCGAGCCGATGTTGAGCGCCTGCGGCTCCAGCACCACGGCGTAGTCGCCGGTGTCGGGGATCGTGCCGCCCGACATCACCGCGGTGACGCGCCCGCCCTGCCGGCCGCGCAGGCGGCGATGCACGGCGTCGCGATGCACGTAGCCGGCGCGCGGGCCGCGCCGCGTGGTGAAGCCTTCGGTGAGCATCGCGACCACGGCGTCGTAGTCCTTGCGCGCGAGCTGCGCATACGGCCACGCGCGGCGTACGAGGTCGTACAACGCATCCTCGTCCCATTCCTGCATCGCGACTTCGGCGACCAGGTGTTGCGCGAGGACATCCAGCGGCGCGCGCGGCAGGTGCAGCGCATCCAGTCCGCCGCGACGCACGCAGTCGAGCAGCGCGGTGCATTCGGCGAGGTCGTCGCGCGATTGCGGGAACAGGCGCCCCTTCGGCGTGCCGCCGACGTGGTGCCCCGACCGCCCGACGCGCTGCAGGAACGCCGCGATCGCGCGTGGCGACCCGAGCTGGCACACGAGGTCCACGTCGCCGATGTCGATGCCCAGTTCGAGCGACGCGGTCGCGATCAGCACCTTCAGCTGCCCGGCTTTGAGGCGCTGCTCCGCATCCAGGCGCAATTCGCGCGCGAGGCTGCCGTGGTGCGCCGCGACGTGTTCGCGGCCGAGCTTTTCGCCGAGGTGCCGCGCGGCGCGTTCGGCCATGCGGCGCGTGTTGACGAAGACGAGCGTGGTGCGGTGCTGCTCGACCAGTTGCGCGATGCGCGCGTAGACCTGGTCCCATTGCTCGTTGGACATCACCGCCGACAACGGCGTGGGCGGCACTTCGATGGCGAGGTCGCGCGCGCGGGTGTAGCCGATGTCGACGATCGCGCAGTCGGGCGTGCCGTCGGGCGCCACGGCGGCGCTGCCGACGAGGAAGCGCGCGACTTCATCGATCGGTTTCTGCGTGGCGGACAAGCCGACGCGCACGAGTGCGCGGCCGCACAGCGATTCGAGGCGTTCCAGCGACAGCGACAAATGACTGCCGCGCTTGCTGGCGGCCACCGCGTGGATTTCGTCGACGATCACCGTGCGCGCCTTCGACAGCATCGCGCGGCCCGACTCGGAGCCGAGCAACACGTACAGCGACTCCGGCGTGGTCACCAGCACGTGCGGCGGGGCGCGGCGCATCTGCGCGCGTTCCTTCTGCGGCGTGTCGCCGGTGCGTACGGCGGTCCGGATGGGGACGTCGGGAAGGCCGAGGCGTTCGAGCTCTTCGCGGATACCGGCGAGCGGCGCTTCGAGGTTCAGGTGGATGTCGTTCGACAGCGCTTTCAACGGCGAGACGTAGACGACGTGCGTCTCGTCGGACAGGCCGGTCGACAGGCCTTCGCGCACGAGCGCATCGATGGCGGCGAGGAACGCGGTGAGCGTCTTGCCCGACCCGGTGGGCGCGGCGACGAGCGTGTTGCGGCCGCTGGCGATCGCCGGCCAGGCCAGCGATTGCGCTTCCGTGGGCGACGGGAACGTGCGCGAAAACCACGCCGCGACCGCGGGGTGGAACTGGGCGAGGACGGAGGCCGGGGGCATGCCCGCGGGATTATCCGCCCGGGATTCGCGAGGGGGATGAACGGGCATGGCACGAGCCTGGCACGGGCCCGTCTCACCTCCTGCGACGCAAAGAAAAAGCGGGCCGAAGCCCGCTTTTTCGTGAAGCCTGCGATGTCGCGCGGCCGATTACTCGGCGGTCACGCCCTCGCCTTCTTCCACGGCCTTCATCGACAGGCGGATGCGGCCCTGCTTGTCGACTTCCAGCACCTTGACCTTCACCACGTCGCCTTCCTTGAGCTTGTCGCTGACCTTCTCGACGCGCTCGTTGGAGATCTGCGAGACGTGCACCAGGCCGTCCTTGCCCGGCAGGATGGTCACGAACGCGCCGAAGTCCATCAGCTTGACGACCTTGCCTTCGTAGATGCGGCCCGGCTCGACGTCGGAGGTGATCTGCTCGATGCGCGCCTTCGCGGCCTGGGCGGCGGCGGCGTTGACCGAAGCGATGACGATCGTGCCGTCGTCCTGGATGTCGATCTGCGTGCCGGTTTCCTTGGTGATCGCCTGGATGGTCGAGCCGCCCTTGCCGATCACTTCGCGGATCTTGTCGGGGTGGATCTTCATCGTCAGCAGGCGCGGCGCGAACTCGCTCAGCTCACCGCGCGGCGTGGTGATGGCGTTGGCCATCTCGCCGAGGATGTGCAGGCGGCCGGCCTTCGCCTGGGCCAGCGCGACCTTCATGATTTCCTCGGTGATGCCCTGGATCTTGATGTCCATCTGCAGCGCCGAGATGCCCTTCTGCGTGCCGGCCACCTTGAAGTCCATGTCGCCGAGGTGGTCTTCGTCGCCCAGGATGTCGCTCAGCACGACGAAGTCGTCGCCTTCCTTCACCAGGCCCATCGCGATGCCCGCGACCGGCGCGGAGATCGGCACGCCCGCGTCCATCAGCGCCAGCGAGGAACCGCAGACGGAGGCCATCGACGAGGAACCGTTGGACTCGGTGATTTCCGACACGATGCGGATGGTGTACGGGAAGGCTTCCATCGACGGCATCACGGCGAGCACGCCGCGCTTGGCGAGGCGGCCGTGGCCGATTTCGCGGCGCTTCGGGCCCATCATGCGGCCGGCTTCACCCACGGAGAACGGGGGGAAGTTGTAGTGGAACAGGAAGTGCTCCTTGTACTCGCCGGCGACGGCGTCGATGATCTGGCCATCGCGCGCGGTGCCGAGCGTGGCGACCACGATCGCCTGCGTCTCGCCACGCGTGAACAGCGAGGAGCCGTGCGTGCGCGGCAGGATGCCGACCTGCGAGTTGATCGGGCGCACGGTGTCGAGCGCGCGACCGTCGATGCGGACCTTGGTCGACAGGACCGAGCCGCGCATCGTCTGGTATTCCAGTTCGCCGAATTCCTTGCCGAATTCGCCCTGCGTGAAGGCTTCGGCCTCGGCGCGGCCCGAGAGCTGCGCCCACAGGTCCTTCTTGATCGCCTGGATGGCGTCGCGGCGCTGGCCCTTGTCGCGGATCTGGTAGGCCTGCGCGAGCTGCGTGCCGGCGCCTTCCTTGATGGCGGCGATCAGGCCCTGGTGCTTGGTCGGCTCGACCCACGTGTTGGCCTTCGTGCCGGCTTCGACGGTGAGTTCGTTGATCGCGTTGATGACCTTCTGCATCTCGCGGTGGCCGAACATCACGGCGCCGAGCATCACGTCTTCCGACAGTTCCTTCGCTTCGGACTCGACCATCAGCACGGCGTTGGACGTGCCGGCGACGACGAGTTCGAGTTCGGAATCGGCGAGTTCCGTCATCGACGGGTTGAGGATGTACTGCCCGTTCTTGTAACCGACCTTGGCGGCGCCGATCGGGCCCTGGAACGGGGTGCCGGCGAGCGACAGCGCGGCGGACGCGCCGATCAGCGCCGGGATGTCACCGTCGACTTCCGGGTTGAGCGACATCACCGTGGCGATGATCTGGACTTCGTTGCGGTAGTCCTCGGGGAACAGCGGGCGGATCGGGCGATCGATCAGGCGCGAGATCAGCGTTTCCTTTTCGGTCTGGCGCCCTTCGCGCTTGAAGAAGCCGCCCGGGATGCGGCCGCCGGCGTAGAACTTCTCCTGGTAGTCCACCGTGAGGGGGAAGAAGTCCTGGCCTTCGCGCGCCGACTTGGCGGCGACGGCGGTGACCAGCAGGACGGTGCCGTCGACCTTGACGACCACGGCGCCGGACGCCTGGCGGGCGACTTCGCCGGTTTCGAGGGTGACTTCGTGCTTGCCGTACTGGAAGGTCTTGGTGATTTTCGCCACGTGAGGATGTCCTTGGAATTGCTAGCTGATGAACCGCGACGGCCCTTGCCGACGTCGGTGCGGTCGCTGCGCGACCTGGGGGGCTTTGAAGAAAAACGTACTGCCGAAACGAAGACCGCGGCGCATTCCTGCGCCGCGGTCGGGTAGTGCTTTAGCGACGCAGGCCCAGCTTCTCGATCAGGCTCTTGTAGCGCTCGATGTCCTTGCGCTTGAGGTAGTCGAGCAGGCTGCGGCGGCGGTTGACCATCATCAGCAAGCCTCGGCGGCTGTGGTGGTCCTGCTTGTGCGTCTTGAAGTGGCCCGTCAGCTGTTCGATGCGGGCGGTGAGCAGGGCGACCTGGACTTCCGGCGAACCGGTGTCGTTGTCGCCGCGCTTGTGTTCGGAAATGACTTTCGCGGAATCGATGGACATGGAAAACCTCGTGTGATGCGCGGCCTCGCAGGAACGTCCGGGGTCCGGCCCGGGACGCACCGCATGGCCCGCCGCGTGCGGGAATGCAGGGATCTGCAGATGGGTGGTGCTGGAAAAGCCGCGGGATTGTAAGCGCCCGCTGCCTTTCAGGACAAGGGTTTAGCGACGGTCGGAGCGGGCTGGCCCAGTGCGGCCGCCCACGTGAACAGGCGTTGCGGGCGCAGGCAGCCGGTTTCATCCACCTGGCCCAGGCCGAGCGCGCGGCCCGCGTCGTCGTACAGCGCGACGCGGCCGGGCGTGGACGAGGCGCCGGCCACCGACTGGCCGCGCGCCAGGCGCATGGCCTGCGCGGCCGAGACGCGCAGGTGCGGCCACGCGGTCATGCCGGTTTCGATCGGGAGCAGGCAGGCGTCGAGCATGCGTTCGCCGCGGTCGGCGAGTTCCTGCAGGGCTTCCAGCGTCCACATGCGCGGATCGCGGAAGGGATCGACCCACAGGCGGCGCAGCTCGGCCACGTGCGCGCCGCACCCCAGCAGTTCGCCCAGGTCCCGCACGAGGCTGCGCACGTAGGTGCCCGAGCCGCATTCCACGTGCAGGCGCAGCAGCGGTTCGTCGCCGTGCAGCAGGTCGGCGGCGGAGATCAGTTCGAAGGCGTGGACGTCGACCGGCCGTGGCTCGACTTCGAGCACTTCGCCGCGGCGCGCGCGGGCATACATGGGTTCGCCGCCGCGCTTGAGCGCGGAATAGATCGGCGGCCGCTGCATCTGCGCGCCAGTGAGCGTCGCCAACGCGGCGTCGATGACGGGAATCGTGAGGGCGGGCACCGGCCGTTCGCGCAGCGGCGCGCCTTCGGCGTCATCGGTGTCGGTGACGATGCCCAGGCGCGCGACGGTTTCGTACCCCTTGCGCGCGCCGAGCAGGCCGCCGGCGATCTTCGTCGCTTCGCCGAAGCACACCGGCAGCAGGCCGGTGGCGAGCGGATCGAGGCTGCCGGTGTGGCCGCCCTTCTCCGCGCGGAACAGATGGCGCACGCGCTGCAACGCCTGGTTGGAACTCAGGCCGCGGGGTTTGTCGAGGAGCAGGATGCCGTCGAGCTTGCGGAAGCGCGTGCGCTTGCCGGGGCTCGGGACTCGGGGCTCGGGGCTCGGGTCCAAAGGCGATCCGTGGTCAGGCGTCCGGCGTTCCGGGACCTGCGTCCCGCAACAGGTGGTCGATGCGCTCGCCCTTGTCGACGGAATCGTCGTAATGGAAATGCAGTTCGGGCACGTGGCGCATCTTCACCGCGCGCGCGAGCTGGTAGCGGATTTCCGGCGCGAGCGCCTTGAGCGCCTTGACCGTTTCCGCCGCCTTCTCGGCCTGCAGCACGGTCACGAACACCTTGGCATGCGCCATGTCGCGCGTGACTTCAACGTCGGAGACGCTGGTGGACCCCAGGCCATGCTCGCGCACGGCGGCGTGCACGAGCGTGCCCAGCTCGCGGCGGAGCTGGGCCGACACGCGGTCGGTGCGATGGAAGGACTTCTGCGCCATGGGAGTGTGGAGCGCGCGCCTTACAGCGTGCGCTGCACCTCGATGCGCTCGAAGCATTCGATCTGGTCGCCCGGCTTGACGTCGTTGTACGCCTTGACGCCGATGCCGCACTCGGTGCCGTTGCGCACCTCGTCGACGTTCTCCTTGTAGCGACGCAGCGATTCCAGCTCGCCCTCGTAGACGACGGTGTTGTCGCGCAGCACGCGGATCGGCTTGCTGCGCTTGACCACGCCTTCGATGACCATGCAGCCGGCGACCGCGCCGAACTTGGAGCTGCGGAACACGTCGCGCACCTCGGCGATGCCGATGATCTCTTCGCGGATCTCCTTGCCGAGCACGCCGGAGGCGATCTGCTTCACCTGGTCGATGACGTCGTAGATGATCGAGAAGTACCGCAGGTCGACGCCGTTGGACTCGATGACCTTGCGCGCCGATGCGTCGGCACGGACGTTGAAGCCGATGACCGTGGCCTTCGACGTCGCCGCCAGCGTGGCGTCGGACTCGGTGATGCCGCCCACGCCGCCGCCGATCACGTTGATGCGGATCTGCGGGTTGGACAGGCCGGTGAGCGCTTCGCGCAGCGCCTGCACCGAACCCTGCACGTCGGCC
Source organism: Lysobacter helvus (assembly GCF_018406645.1). Taxonomy (NCBI): domain Bacteria; kingdom Pseudomonadati; phylum Pseudomonadota; class Gammaproteobacteria; order Lysobacterales; family Lysobacteraceae; genus Lysobacter; species Lysobacter helvus. The sequence continues at coordinate 2,600,068 of NZ_AP024546.1, read as the reverse complement.
TTCACCAGCAGGTTGAGCGTCTGCTGGGCAGCGCCCTCGCCCATCTGCGCCATGATGTCTTCCATGCGGTTGCCCGCCTGGCTGACGAGGCGCGATTCGCGGCGCTTGGCATCGCGCTGCTGCGCGACGTCCTTCGCCAGGCGTTCGTCTTCGACCACCGTGAAGTCGTCGCCCGCATCCGGCACGCCGGACAAGCCGAGCACCTGCACGGGAATCGACGGCGTCGCTTCCGGCACCTGCTTGCCCGTTTCGTCGAACAGCGCGCGCACGCGGCCGTACTGCACGCCGCACACCAGGTAATCGCCCTTGCGGAGCGTGCCCTGCTGCACGAGCACGGTGGCGACCGGGCCGCGGCCCTTGTCGAGCGCCGACTCGATGACCACGCCGCTGGCGCGGCCGTCGAACACGGCGCGCAGCTCGAGCACTTCGGCCTGCAGCGTGATCGCGTCGAGCAGGTTGTCCACGCCCTGGCCGGTCTTGGCGGACAGTTCCACCATCTGCGTGTCGCCACCGAATTCCTCGGCGACCACGCCCTGCGCGAGCAGGTCGTTCTTGACGCGCAGCGGATCTGCGTCGGACTTGTCGATCTTGTTGACGGCGACGATGAGCGGCACGCCCGCGGCCTTCGCGTGCTGCACCGCTTCGATCGTCTGCGGCATCACGCCGTCGTCGGCCGCGACCACCAGCACGACGATGTCGGTGAGCTTGGCGCCGCGCGCACGCATCTGCGTGAACGCTGCGTGGCCCGGCGTGTCGAGGAAGCTGATGACGCCCTTGCTCGTTTCGACGTGGTACGCGCCGATGTGCTGGGTGATGCCGCCGGCTTCGCCCGAGGCGACCTTGGTGCGGCGGATGTAGTCGAGCAGCGACGTCTTGCCGTGGTCGACGTGGCCCATGATCGTGACGACCGGCGGACGCGGGAGCTTCTCGCCCTGCTGGTCCTCGGTGTGCGCGAGCAGCACGCCTTCCACGTCGCCGGCATCGGCGTGCACCGCCGTGTGGCCGAGTTCTTCGGTGACGAGCACCGCGGTGTCGTGGTCGATCGACTGCGTGATCGTGGCCATGACGCCCATCTTGAAGAGCATCTTGACCACCTCGCCGCCCTTCAGCGCGAGCTTCTGCGCGAGGTCGGCGACGGTGATGGTGTCGCCGATGACGATCTCGCGGACGATCGGCGCGGTCGGGCGGTTGAAGCCCGTGCCGGTGCGCGACTGGTCCTGCGAACGACGCTTGGTGGGGCGGCCGCGCGCGGCGCCGCGGCGGGCGCGCTCGGAGGCGCTGAGGTGCAGCTGGCCGGCGAAGCGCGCGGCGTTGTCGTCGTCCTCGATGGACGTGACCATCGCGTGCGAGCCGCGGTTGGGCTTGCCCTTGTGCGCGGCGGCCTTGTCGTCGACGCGCGGGGCGGCCGGCTTCGGATGACCGTGGTGGCCGGGCTTGGGCTTGGTGGTCTCTTCGGCCACGGCGGCTTCGGCGGCGGCGACGACGGCGGCCTGGCGTTCCTTCTCGGCGGCTTCGTCTTCCAGGCGCTTGCGCTCGGCGATCTCGGCCTTGCGCTTGGCGTCGGTCTCGGCGAGGCGCTGCTGTTCGGTAAGGTTGCGCTGGCGCGATTCCTCGAGCTTGCGCAGGATTTCCGCGCGCTCGGGATCCAGGCCCTCGATGGCCGCGGCCTGGGCGGCCGGCGAGCTGTCGATGACGGCCGCTTCGTCGGGCTTCATGTAGGTGCGCTTCTGGCGCACTTCGACGGCGACGGTGCTCTTGGTGCGGCCCTGGGCGACCGTCACTTCCTGCACCTTGCGGCGGTTGAGCGTGATCTTCGAGGGCGCGGCCGCGTCGGCGGCCGGTGCGTCGGCCTTGCCGTGCGTGCGTCGCAGGAAGCCCAGCAGCTTCACTTTCTCGGTGCTGGTGACGACCTGGTCCGGACCGTTGAAGCTCATGCCCGCCTCGGACAGTTGCTCCAGCAGTTTTTCGACCGGCGTATTCACCAGTTCGGCGAGCTTGCGGATGGTGGTTTGCTGCGACATTCGTTATCCGTTTCGTGGCCCGGGTCCTGCGTTGGCCCCGGGCTGAGGGGGGCGATTCTAGCGCGGGCCGCGTCGGCCCCCGCGAGTCGCTCGCGTGTTACTCGAACCAGTGCTTGCGCGCTTCCATGATCAGGGCCGCGGCACGCTCGGCATCCATGTCTTCGATGTCGGTGATCTCGTCCACCGCCATGTCGGCCAGGTCGTCGCGCGTGCGGATGCCGCGCGAGGCCAGCACGTAGGCCGTGGCCTCGTCCATGCCCGCGAGCGAGAGCAGGTCTTCGGCGGGCTGGTGCTCGTCGAGTTCCTCTTCCACCGCCAGCGCTTCGTTGAGCAGCGCGTCGCGGGCGCGGGCGCGCAGTTCCTCGACGATGTCCTCGTCGAAGCCCTCCACCGCCAGCAGCTCGCCGACCGGCACGTACGCGATCTCTTCGACCGTGGTGAAGCCTTCCGACACCAGGATGCCGGCGATCTCTTCGTCGACTTCCAGCTTTTCCATGAACAGGCCGCGCGCGGCGGTCTGCTCGGCTTCGCTCTTGGCCTGCACCTGGTCGGCGGTCATGACGTTGAGCTGCCAGCCCGACAGGCGGCTGGCGAGGCGCACGTTCTGGCCGCCCTTGCCGATCGCCTGGGCGAGGCGGTCTTCGGCGACCGCCAGGTCCATCGAATGCTTTTCTTCGTCGACGATGATCGACTGCACTTCGGCCGGCGCCATCGCGTTGATCACGAACTGCGCGCTGTTGTCGCTCCACAGGATGATGTCGACGCGCTCGCCGTTGAGCTCGTTGGACACGGCCTGCACGCGCGAACCGCGCATGCCGATGCACGCGCCGATCGGATCGGTGCGGTGGTCGTGCGCGAGCACGGCGATCTTGGCGCGGTCGCCCGGATCACGCGCGCAGGCCTTGATTTCCACCAGGCCCTGGCCGACTTCCGGCACTTCGAGCTTGAACAGCTCGATCATGAATTCCGGCGCGGCGCGGCTGATGAACAGCTGCGGGCCGCGCGGTTCGGTGCGCACGTCGTAGAGGTAACCGCGGACGCGGTCGCCGGCGCGCAGCACGTCGCGCGGGATGCCCTTGTCCTTCGGAATGAAGGCCTCGGCGTTGCCGCCCAGGTCCACGAAGATGTTGCCGCGCTCGGCGCGCTTGACGATGCCGGTGACGAGTTCGCCGACGCGGTCCTTCCACTGGTCCACGACCTGCGCGCGCTCGGCTTCGCGCACGCGCTGCACGATCACCTGCTTGGCGGCCTGTGCGGCGATGCGGCCGAAGTCCGGGTTTTCGATCTGTTCTTCGATGTAGTCGCCCACTTCGGCGCCTTCGCTTTCGTCCAGCGCATCCATCAGGCGCAGCTGGCGGTCGGGCGATTCCATGACCACGTCGTCGGCCACCACTTCCCAGCGGCGGTAGGTCTCGTAGTTGCCGTCCTTCGGGTCGATCTGCACGCGCACGAGCACGTCCTGGTCGGGGTAGCGCTTCTTGGCGGCGGACGCCAGCGCGGCCTCGATGGCCTCGAAGATCACGGACTCGGGCACGCCCTTTTCATTGGCGACCGCGTCGACGACAAGCAGGAGTTCTTTGGACATCGTGAAAGTCTCTCTACGAAATGCGGGTTGCGTTGCGAAGCGCGGGTCTTACGACTTCTTCTTCGCGGCTTTTTTCTTGCCCGGGCGCGCATCGCGGCCACTGGCGTCTTTTGCGGGTGCGAAGCCAAGCGCGGCCCAGTCGGGCACCAGCTTGGCCTTCTCGATGTTCTCGAAGGACACCGCGAACGGCTGCCCATCGACATCGAAGGTGATCGTGTCGCCGGCGACGGCGTCGATGCGGCCCTGCAGCCGGCGGCGGCCGTCCTGCGGGAGCTTCAGCGTCACCTTCGCCACCTGCCCCGCGAACCGCTGGTACTGCGCGGGGGCGAACAGCGGGCGGTCGATGCCGGGCGAGGACACTTCGAGCGTGTAGTTGCCGCTGATCGGATCCTCGACGTCGAGCTGCGCGGACACCTCGCGGCTGACGGCTTCGCAATCCTCGATGCCGACGTTGCGCTCGGCGGCCTCGGCTTCCGGCACGTCGATGTAGAGGCGCAACACGGCACCGCCGGGCGACGGGAGATAGTCGGCGCCGAGCAGTTCCAGGCCCAGCGACGTGACGGTCGGGGCCAGCAAGGCTGAGATTTCGCTCGCTTTGTCGGTCATGTGGGTCCGGGTCGGAAAAACAAAAAGGGGCCCGGCGGGCCCCTTGTCCGATACAACTGGATGTCGGCGGGGCGCCCGTGCTGCAGCGCCTCCAAGCCCGCGTCCCCGAATGAAAAAAGGCTCCGAGGAGCCCTTGATCGCCAGCCCGGGGAGCTGGTGCGGCGCGCAGTGTAGTCCCCTGCCCCGTTCACGGCAACCCCGAGGGGCAAGCCTGAACACTTGGCCATCGGCAAACGCGTGTCACCCAATTGGAGGATTGCGCTCACCTGGCGTGGACGAGCGCTGCTCTACGGTGCGCGCCATCCCCCAGCGTTCCCCGGAGTTCCCAATGCCCCGCGTCCAGACTCTCGTCGCCGTCATGCTGCTGGCGTCCTGCTGCGTCGGCACCTCCCTGATGGCGCAGCAACGCGTCCCGACGCTGGTGTTCCAGGAAGTCGCCAAGGCGAAGGCCGTGCGCGAGGCGAAGACCGCCGCGGACGCCGAAGCCGCCCAGGCCCAGGCCTCGGTGCAGCCGCAGGGTCCGTCCTCGGACCAGGCCGGCGCGAAGTAATCCCGCGAATTCGGCGCCTCAGGGCGCCGTCGACGTGATCCGTTCGACCAGGCGCCGCAGCGCGGCGTCCTCCGGGACCTCGTGGCCCAGGACCCAGCGCCACAGCCGATCGTCTTCCGTATCGAGCAATTGCAGGAACGTGTCGCGTTCCTGCGGCGACGACGTGCGCCATCGCGTGTCGAGCCAGCGCTCCAGCAACTGATCGAGCTCGCGCATGCCGCGCCGACAGCGCCAGCGCAGCTTGCGGATCTCGGTCTCGTCGTCCATCAGCCTCGTCTGGCCAGCATCAACTGCTTGATCTCGCCGATCGCCCGCGCCGGGTTGAGGCCCTTCGGGCAGGTCCGCGCGCAGTTCATGATCGTGTGGCAGCGATAGAGCTTGAACGGGTCTTCCAGTTCGTCCAGGCGCGCGCCGGTGTCTTCGTCGCGCGAGTCGACGATCCAGCGGTAGGCCTGCAACAGGATCGCGGGACCCAGGTACCGGTCGCCGTTCCACCAGTAGCTCGGGCAGCTCGTGGAGCAGCACGCGCACAGGATGCATTCGTACAGGCCATCGAGCAGCGCGCGGTCTTCCTTCGACTGCAGGCGTTCGCGGTCCGGCGGCGCCGGGGTCTGCGTGCGCAGCCACGGGCGGATCGACGCGTACTGCGCGTAGAAGTGCGTCATGTCCGGCACGAGATCCTTCACCACCGACATGTGCGGCAGCGGATAGATCGGCACTTCGGGCTTGGTGCAGTCCCTGATCGCGCGCGTGCACGCCAGCGTGTTGGTGCCGTCGATGTTCATCGCGCACGAGCCGCAGATGCCTTCGCGGCACGAACGGCGGAACGTGAGCGTGGGATCGATCTCGTTCTTGATCTTGATCAGCGCGTCGAGAACCATCGGGCCGCACGTCGCCAGGTCCACGTCGTACGTATCCACGCGCGGGTTCAAGCCGTCGTCGGGGTTCCAGCGGTACACCTTGAAGGTGCGCACCTTCGTCGCGCCGGCGGGCGCCGGGAAATGCTTGCCCGGCTGGATCTTGGAGTTCTTCGGGAGTGCGAATTCGGCCATGGGTGATCTCCCGATCAGTAGACGCGCGGCTTCGGCGGAACGACGTCGACGTCGCCGCTGAGCGTGTACATGTGCACCGGGCGATAGTCGATCTCGGTGGTCCCGTCTTCGTGTACCCAGCAGACGCTGTGCTTCTGCCACTGCGTGTCGTCGCGATCCGGGAAATCCTCGCGCGCATGCGCGCCGCGGGATTCGGTGCGGTTCTCGGCGGACACGATCGTGGTGAGCGCCTGGCCAAGCAGGTTCTGCAGTTCCAGGCTTTCGACCAGGTCGGAGTTCCAGACCAGCGAGCGGTCGGTCACGCGCACGTCGGCGAACGAGGCGTGGATCTCGCGGATCTTCTTCACGCCCTCGGCCAGTGTTTCACCGGTGCGGAACACCGCGGCGTCGGCCTGCATGGCGCGCTGCATGTTGTTGCGGATCTCGGCGGTGGGCAGCGAGCCGCGCGCGTTGCGCACGCGATCCAGGTTGGCCAGCGACTTGTCGCAGGCGTCCGAGGCCAGCGGCTTGTGCGGGCCGCCCGGCTTGATCGTCTCGGCGCAGCGGTTGGCGACCGCGCGGCCGAACACGACCAGGTCGAGCAGCGAGTTCGAACCCAGGCGATTGGCGCCATGCACCGACACGCACGCGGCTTCGCCGATCGCGTACAGGCCCGGCACCACCGCGTCGGGATCGCCGTTGCGCAGCTGCACGACTTCGCCGTGGTAGTTGGTCGGGATGCCGCCCATGTTGTAGTGGACGGTGGGGATGACCGGGATCGGTTCCTTCTCCACGTCCACGCCCGCGAAGATGCGCGCGCTCTCGGCGATGCCGGGGAGCTTTTCGTGGATGTCCTTCGGGTCCAGGTGCGTGAGGTCCAGGTTGATGTGGTCCTTGTGCGCACCGACGCCGCGGCCTTCGCGGATTTCGATGGTCATCGAACGCGAGACGACGTCGCGCGAGGCGAGGTCCTTCGCGTTCGGCGCGTAGCGTTCCATGAAGCGCTCGCCGTTGGCGTTGCGCAGGATGCCGCCTTCGCCGCGCACGCCTTCGGTGATCAGGCAACCGGCGCCGTAGATGCCGGTGGGATGGAACTGCACGAACTCCATGTCCTGCATGCCCAGGCCCGCGCGCAGCGCCATGCCGCCGCCGTCGCCCGTGCAGGTGTGCGCGGACGTGGCCGAGAAATACGCGCGGCCGTAGCCGCCAGTGGCCAGCACCACGCCCTGCGCGCGGAACAGGTGCAACGTGCCTTCGGCCAGGTCCAGCGCGAGCACGCCGCGGCAGGCCCCCTCCTCGTCCATGATCAGGTCGAGCGCGAAGTACTCGATGAAGAAGCGCGCGTCGTGCGCGAGCGACTGTTGGTACAGCGTGTGCAGGATCGCGTGGCCGGTGCGGTCGGCCGCGGCGCACGTGCGCTGCGCGATGCCCTTGCCGTAGTGCGTGGTCATGCCGCCGAAGGGACGCTGGTAGATCTTGCCGTCTTCGGTGCGCGAGAACGGCACGCCCTGGTGCTCGAGCTCGATGATCGCGGGGATGGCCTCGCGGCACATGTATTCGATCGCATCCTGGTCGCCCAGCCAGTCCGACCCCTTGATGGTGTCGTAGAAGTGGAAGCGCCAGTCGTCCTCGCCCATGTTGCCGAGCGCGGCGGAGATGCCGCCCTGCGCCGCCACGGTGTGCGAGCGCGTCGGGAACACCTTGGTGATGCACGCGGTCTGCAGGCCCTTCTGCGCGAGGCCGAAGGTGGCGCGCAACCCGGCGCCGCCGGCGCCGACGACGATCATGTCGTACTTGTGTTCGGTGATCTTGTAGGCGGAAGGAACGTTCGGAGAGGTCATGTCGTCAGGCCGTCAGCGCGATGCGGGCGATCGCGTACACCGACGCGATCGCGCCGAGCGTGCACAGGAAGGTGTTGAGCAGGTGCAGCGCCACTTCGGAGGCGCGCGTGTGCACGTAGTCCTCGATGACGACCTGGATGCCGAGCTTGGCGTGCCAGAACATCGCGATCGAGAACGCCGACAGCAGGATCGCGTTCCACGGCCGCGCAAGCGTTTCGCGCGCGGTCTGCGCGTCGCTGCCGGCCATCGAGACGAGCATGCCGATCAGCCACGGCACCAGCAGCGCGAGCGCGACTGCGGTGACGCGCTGGATCCAGAAGTGTTCGGTGCCGGTCTTGCCGGAGCCCAGGCCGCGGGCGCGGCCGAGCGGCGTGCGCAGGTCGTTCCGCATCACACCACCCCCAGGGCAAGCACCCAGATCAGCGCGGTGAACACCACCGTGAGCGCCGCCACCGTGTACCCCGACTTGTAGACCTCGGGGATGTCGTAGCCGCGGCCGGCATCCCACATCAGGTGCCGGATGCCGTTGAGCAGGTGGTAGACCAGCGCGAGCGAGAAGCCGAACAGCAGGAACAGGCCGACGGGCGAGCCGACGATGTGCATCGCGCGGCCGGCGGTTTCGCCACCCTGCGCCATCGCCAGCAACCACCAGGCGAGGCCGAAGGCGCCGATCGTCAGTCCGACACCGCTGACGCGGTGGAGGATCGACATCGTCATCGTGATCTGCCAGCGATACACCTGCAGGTGCGGGGACAGGGGACGTTCGCGGGTCGCCATCGTGGCTGGTCCTTCGTCAGTGGCGCGGTGTGCTTTCGAGGTGTCTTGCGGGGCGAGCGTCAGAAATCGATGCAGCGGCCGTTCTTTTCCCAATCGCCGAAGCGCGTGGGATCGATCTGTCGACCGTCCGGCCCCTTGCGGCCCCCGATTTCCACGGGCGCGGGCACGTCGCCATCGACGGGCTTGCCCTCCGGCGCCGTCGACTGTGCCCCATCGGGCACGCCTTGCGCGTCGGTACGTGGTTCGGATTGACCTATGATTTGCGTCGTCACAGCCCGCGAAGTTTAAGTCCCGCCACGGATGCCGAACAACCCGCAGTCCATTTCAGAGCTTTCGGACGCCCTTGCGCCCGCCCCCCGCTTCGCCTTGCCGGGCCATCGCGTGATCGCCTTGTCCGGGCGCGACGCGGTGGCGTTCGCGCAGGCACAGTGCATGAACGACGTCGAGGGCGTGGCCCCCGGACGCTGGCAGTGGAACGGGTGGCTGACACCCAAGGGGCGCGTGATCGCCCTGTTCGCGCTGGCGCGGATGGCAGCGGACACCTTGTGGCTGATCGTGCCGGATGCCGACGCAGAAGCCCTTGCGGCCGCGCTGCAGCGCTATGTGCTGCGTCGCCAGCTCAGCGTGGCGCTGCGTGACGACCTGCATGCGAGCGGTGCGTTCGAGGCGCCCGCGGTGGCGGTCGGCGCCCAGTTCGCGGGCGACGAAGCTTCTGCCGTCGAGTTCGATTTCAGCGGCTTCGGCGTGCCGCGCACGTTGCGGATCGCCTCCGTGCAGGCCGGCGTCGACCCGGATTCGGAAACGCGCTGGGCCGCGGGCGACCTGCGCCTGGGCTTCCCGCGCCTGCCGGCCTCGCAGGCCGAACAGTGGACGCCGCAGCAGCTGTCGCTCGACCGGATCGGGGCCTTCAGCGTGAAGAAGGGCTGCTATCCGGGCCAGGAGATCGTCGCGCGCACCCATTTCCTCGGGCAGGCCAAGCGTGGGCTGGCGTTGTTCGAAGCCGCGCAGGCGCCGGACGTCGGGGTTTCGGTCGAAGTCGGCGCCGGCGCGCTCGGTCAGGTCGTGAGCACGGCGCGCAACGGCGAAGGCCATGTCGTCCTCGCCGTGTTGCCGGTCGAACGGCCCGATGCGGCGATCAGCGCAAGCGGGATCGCACTGCGCGAACGCGCCTTGTTGGCGGGGCTCGCGCGGTAACGACCGCGATCAACCGGCGATGCGATCCGCGGCGGCGACGATGTCCTCGTCCGACGGAATCACCAGGAACGCAGCCCCCGCCAACGGCGTGAACGTATCGGCGCCCACCACGCGCTGGAACGGGCGCGCGGCGTAACCGCCTTCCACGATCGCGGTGATCACGCCTTCGCTCACGCCCGCGCTCTTGCGGCCTTCGTCGACGATGAGGATGCGCTTCGCGTTCTTCGCCTGGTCGCGGATGAACGCATCGTTGAGCGGCACCAGCCAGCGCAGGTCCACCACGCGCGTCTTCCAGCCGTGCTTGCGCTGGATCTCGCGCGCGGCGCGCAGGCTCATCGGCACGCCGTTGCCGAAGGTGAAGATCACCAGGTCGTCGCCTTCGCCGTAGACGCGGCCTTCGCCGAGCGTCATCGCCTGGTCGGGCGCGGGGTACTCGGTGAGCCAGCCGCCGTCGCCCGCTTCGTACAGGTCCTTCGTCATGTACAGCGCGATCGGTTCGAGTACCGCGCACACGCGGCCGTCGACCTTCGCCAACGCCGCGAGCGTGCGGAACATCATCGCGGCATCGTCGCCGCGCGACGGGCAACCGACGACCAGGCCGGGAATGTCGCGCAACGCGGTGATCGAGTTGTCGTTGTGGAAATGCCCGCCGAAGCCGCGCTGGTAACCGAGCGAGGCGATGCGCATCACCATCGGGTTGCGGTACTGGCCGTTGCTGAAGAACTGCAGGCTCGCCGCCTCGCCGCGGATCTGGTCGCAGGCGTTGTGGAAATACGCCAGGTACTGGATCTCGGGGAACGGCAGCATCCCCATGTTCGCGTAGCCCTGCGCCAGGCCCAGGATCACCGTTTCGTCGAGCAGCGTGTTGAACACGCGGCGGTTCGAGAACGCCTTGTGCAGGCCCTTGGTCACCGTGTACACGCCACCCTTCTGCGCGACGTCCTCGCCGAACAGCAGCGCTTCGGGATACTTCACGAACAGATCGTGCAGCGCGTTGTTGATCTGGATCGCGAGGTGGCGCGGCAGTTGCTTCTCCGGCAGCTTCGCCTCGCCGCCGAACACCTGTTCGCGGCGCGCGGCGTCGGGCACGCGCGTCGCTTCGGCGCGCACGGCGTCCGGCGAATACGGCGCGAGCGGCGCCATGACATCTTCGAGCTTCGTCAGGCGCGGGCGGCTGTCGGCGTCTTCGGCCGCGGCGAAACACTTCTTCCGCGTGTCTTCGTACAGCGCGAGGATCTGGTCCTTCGACATCAGGCCCGACTCGAGCGCGATCGCCGCCGAACGCAGCAGCGGATCGCTCGCCTCCACCGCGCACAACTCTTCGATCGAACGCCATTCGATTTCGAAGTCGGTGCCGGCGTGGCCCATGATCCGCGTGGTGCGCAGGTGCAGGAACGTCGGGCGGCGCGTGCGGCGGCAATGCTCCACCGCGGCCTGCACGTCGCCGTAGCCGTTCGCGAGGTCCAGGCCGTCGGCGTAGAAGTAATCCAGGTCCTTGCGGTCCTTGAAGTTCTGCCCCACCCAGCCCGTCGGCGTCTTCACCGAGATGCCGATGCCGTTGTCCTCGCACACGAACAGCACCGGCGCTGGCAGCTTCTGGTACGCGGTCCACGCGGCGGCGTTGAACGCGGTCTGCGCGGTGGCGTGGTTGCTCGACGCATCGCCGAAGGAGCACACGACGATGCTGTCGTCGGGGATCGGCAATGCATGGCCGATGCGCGGGCCCTGCTCGATCGCGATCGCGGTGCCGAACGCCTTCGGCAAATGCGAGGCGATGGTCGAGGTCTGCGGCAACACCCACAACGGCTTGCTGCCCCACACCTTGTGGCGGCCGCCGGACGCGGGATCTTCCGCGCTCGCGGCGAACGACAACGCCGAATCCATGATCGGATCCATGCCCGGCAACTTGCGGAAGCGCTCGGCCATGAAGCCGCCCGAGCGGTAATGCAGGAACGCCGGATCGGTGTGGCGCGTCAGGCGCGCGACCATCGCGTTGCCTTCGTGGCCGCTGGACCCGATCGTGTAGAAGACCTTGTTCTGCACGCGCAGCACGCGCGCCATCAGGTCGAGGTGCCGCGAGATCAGCTGCGATTCGAACAACGCACGGAAGCCCTGCGCATCGAGCGCGCTGCCGTCGAGGATCGCTTCGTGCGGCGCGGGTGCGGCGTCGGCGTGGCCGTTCCAGTCGCGCACGAATTCCTGGAAGTTGACGTCGCAGATCTCGGCGCGGTTGAGGCCCTTCATGCGGGCGGGGATGACGGTCATGGGCGACTCTCGGGCGAAGGGGTGCGGGGGGAACGCCACGCGGAGGCATGGCGGCGCAATTGCGTGCCCTGCCGTCGCACGACGACGGCGAGCAGGAAAGTGGTGAGGAGCAACGCCAGCGCGATCCAGCGCCAGGGCGCGGCGTTGTTCCAGGGGTTGCCCGGCGCGTCGGCGGCGTCGGCGGCCTCCGCGCCGATCTCGACGGAATAGCGCATCAAGGCCTGGATGCGATCCACGTCGTCGCGCACGCGCGCGTAGTCGGCGGGCGGGACTTCGGCCGCCAGGCGCTTCCATTCGCCGACGATCTCCAGCGTGTCGCCCACCACGCGCACCGTGCGGTGGAAGGTGAAGTACGCGTTCGCGACGGTGTCGTCGCTCGCCGGGATGTCCCAGCCGCTGCCCAGGTGCGTGCGTACGACCTGCCGCCCGCTGCGCGGGCCTTCGAGCGCAAGCGGCATCGTGCGCACGTCCAGGTCGAGGTCCGGCAACCAGTCGATCAGCTGGAACAGCACGATGTCGAAGTCCGCGCCCTGCGAGGCGGGCCAGTGCAGCGAATAGCGTTCGGTGGTGCGCACGGCGCCCACGCTGGCGTCGCGCTCGCGCAACGACGGCGTGCCCGCGCTGCGCAGGCCGGCGTAGTAGCGGCGCATGTAGGTGAGGTAGCGCGTGGCCGGGTCTTCGGCGCCGTCGGCGAAATCGTCGCGGACGTCGTCGGCCTTCTCGTTGCGGTAATCGCTGACCACGACGAAATCGGCGCGATAGCCCTTGTCGTCTTCATGCAATGCGATGCGCTGGCCGACGTCGACCTCGGGACGGCGCGGCAGGGGTTGCGGGATCGCGACGAGCTTGTCGCAGCCTTCGCAGATCGGCAGGCCGAGTTCGAACGGCAGCGGCGTGCGATCGGCCAGTGCGTCGGCTTCGGGATCGCGCGTGGGATCGATCCACACGACCTGGTCGCCGAGGTGCGCGCGCACGACCACGTGGTCGAACACAGTCGCGCTCGGTTGCCGGCCGGCGAGCGACCTGCGGGCCTCGGTGTCGACGAGCACGGGCTCGGCGCGGATGCCCGCTTCGGCCAGCAGCGCCGACAACAGCAGCGACTTGTCCTTGCAGTCGCCGAAGCGGCGCGCGATGACGGTTTCGGGCGCGTTGGGCTCGTGCGAATTCTTGCCCATGTCCAGCGCGGTGTAGCGGATCTGGCCTTCGACGAAGGCGATCGCACGCATCATCGCGGCGCGCGGGTCCTTGTCGTCCAGGCGCAGGTCGTGCACCAGCTTCTGCGCGAGCGCGCGGTCGCTGAAGTGCGGCCGGTACATCGGCAAGGCCCAGGCGACGATGTCGGACCACGTGCGCGCGGTCGACAGGTCGATGCGGCCCCACGGGTCGAAGCTCGACGGCATGTCGTCTTCGGCCGCAACGCGGTGCAGGCGATGCGCGACGAATTCGACGTAGCGATGCCCGCCCTCCTCGCCTTCCTTGCGCGTGTAATCGGTGGTCGGCGCACGCGCAAACAGCGGCGCATCGGCATCGAAGCGCGCACGCACGCGGCGATAGCCCAGCGCCGTGCTGAAGCGCGCGCGATAGCTGTCGAAGTACGCACGCCCGAACACCGGATTGGCGCCCACGGTGCTGAAGCTGACATCGACGATGTCGCCCACGCGCACGTCCGGCACCGTGATGCTCAGCGTGTTCTCGCCGTCGAAGATGCCCGAGTCCAGGTCTTCTTCGCGCCGCAGCACTTGCAGCTGCGCATCGCGGCGGTGATCGATGCGCTGGCCGTCGCGCCACACGTCGAGCGTGTGCAACTCGACGCGCTGGTAATCGGGCTGGAACGCGATCGACACCTGCCCGCCTTCGGCGAGCGCACGCGGGCCGTCCATGCGCGTGGCGAAGCGGCGATACCAGACCGGTTGCGCCTGCGTGGTGTCCACCTGGTCGTCGAGCAGCAGGTAGCGCGTGCCATCGCTCGTCGGCGCGGCATCGGCCGCCGCGGGCATCGGCGCGAGATGGACCCAGGCGGGCGTGGGGGTGAGCGTGTGCGGAGTCGCGGCGAAGCTCGGGCTCGCGATCAGCAGGCAAGCCAGCAGGAGGATCGCGAGCGACGCGCGGAGGTTCATGCGGTGCGCGCCACGCGCTCGGCGGCTTCGGCGTCCAGGCCGACCATCTCCACGAACCCCGGCGTTGCGCGCACGCGCCCCAGCCAGGCGCGGATTGCGGGGTACGGTTCGAGCGACACGCCGCCATGCGGTGCGACATCGGTGTAGGCGAACAGCGCGATGTCGGCGACGCCGTAGCGCTCGCCGGTGAACCACGCGTGCGTGGAAAGATGGCGTTCCATCACCGCGAGCGCGCCGTGCGAACGCTCGCGCAGGCGCGGCAGGTCGGCGCGGCGCGGCGAATCCAGCGGCGTCCAGCCGGCGATGAAGCGCGCGACGGCGACGAAAGGTTCGTGGCTGTACTGCTCGAAGAACATCCACGACAGCGCCTGCGCGCGCGCCCACGCATCGGCCGGCAGGTACTGCGTGCCGTCGGCGAGCCAGCACAGCATCGCGTTGGATTCGGTGAGCACGGCGCCATCGTCGCGCACCAGCACGGGCACCTTGCCGTTCGGATTGAGCGCGAGGAAGTCAGGCGTGTGCGTGGCGCCCTGGTCGCTGCGCGTTTCGATCCAGCGAAACGGGCGGCCCAGGTGTTCGAGCAGCAGGCGCACCTTGTGGCAGTTGCCCGAAGGCGAGAAGCCGTGGACGGTGACGGGCGCCTGCGTGTTCATCGCTGCGCGCGCCGTGCGTTCCACTCGTCCCGCGTCTGGCCCCAGATTTCGATCGGGACGTCTTCGAACGGTGCAGGCAACTTGCCGGGGCCGCGGTTGCGCGATCCCAGGCGGCGTGCGAGTTCCTGCGAGCCGAAGTTCTCGTAGTCGATCGAATGGATCACGTCGGTCCAGCCCAACTCGTCGAAGGCCCAGTCGATCGCGGCGGTGGCGGCTTCGAGCGCATAGCCCTTGCCCCAGGCCTTGCGGCGCAGCGCCCAGCCCACTTCGGTGCCGGGCCAGCCTTCGGGCTGCCACGGGCCGATGTTGCCGATCCACTCGCCGCTGGACTTCTCGATCACCGCGAACATGCCGAAGCCCTGCAGCACCCAGGCACCGGGCATCTGCAGGAACTTGCGCCATGCCGCGGCGCGCGGCGAGGTGCCACCGATGTAGCGGCAGGCTTCCTCGTCCGATTGCAGTTCGGCGAAATAGTCGAAGTCTTCGGCACGCTGCACGCGCAGCAGCAGCCGCGGGGTTTCGAGCCGTGTATCGAGCCTGTTGACTGCGGACATCGGCGCCCCGTCGTTGGTCAGAACGCGCTGATGCCCGTGAGCTCGCGGCCGATCACCAGCTGGTGCACGGTTTCCGTGCCTTCGTAGGTGATCACCGATTCCAGGTTGAGCGCGTGGCGGATGGCGCCGTGCTCGGTGGTGATGCCGGCGCCGCCGAGCAGGTCGCGGCATTCGCGCGCGATGTCGATGGCCATGCGGCAGTTGTTCCACTTCGCCAGCGACACCTGCGAGGGCTGCATCTTGCCGGCGTCCTTCAGGCGACCCAGCTGCAGCACGAGCATCTGCGCCAGCGTGATGCGGCGCGCCATCTCGGCCATCTTGATCTGCGCGCTCTGCGTGGCCGCGACGGGGCGGCCGAACAGGATGCGTTCCTTCGTGTAGTGCAGCACTTCGTCCAGGCACGCGATGGCGGCGCCGATCGGGCCCCACGTGATGCCGTAGCGCGCCTGCGTCAGGCAACCCAGCGGGCCCTTGAGGCCCTTCACGTTGGGCAGGCGGTTGGCTTCGGGCACGCGCACGTTGTCGAAGAACAGCGCGCTGGTCACCGACGCGCGCAGCGACATCTTGTGCTTGATCTCCTGCGCGGCGAACCCGGCCATGCCCTTCTCGACGACGAAGCCCTGGATGCCGTCGTCGGTCTGCGCCCACACGATCGCGATGTCGGCGAGGTTGCCGTTGGTGATCCACATCTTCGAACCGTTGAGGATCCAGTCGTCGCCGTCGCGGCGCGCGTTGGTCTTCATGTTGGCCGGATCCGACCCGCCCTGCGGCTCGGTCAGGCCGAAGCAGCCGATGACCTTCCCCTTCGCCATGTCCGGCAGCCAGCGCATGCGCTGTTCTTCGGTGCCGTAGGCGAAGATCGGGTACATGCACAGCGAGGACTGCACGCTGACGAAGCTGCGGATGCCGCTGTCGCCGCGTTCCAGTTCCTGGCAGATCAGGCCGTAGCTGACGGCGTTGAGGCCGGCGCAGCCGTACTTCTCCGGGAGCGAGGAGCCCAGCAGGCCCAGTTCGGCGATCTCGCCGACCAGTTCCTTCGGGAAGCGGCCCTGGTCGAAGGCATCGCCGATGATCGGCAGCACGCGTTCGTCCGTGAAGCGCGCCACGGTGTCCTGGACGGCCTGCTCCTCTTCGGTCAGCAGCGAACGGACGTCGAACAGGTCGTAGGGGTGCAGGGCCATGGGGGACAGCTCGGAGCGGCGGAAGCCGCGCATTGTACGAGGGGCGTCCCGGCGGCGGCACCCCGCGTAACCGGTTACTTGCGCGAGGCGGGCAAAAAAAAGGGGCCGGTTGGACCGGCCCCTCGGGGAAAAGCACGCGATTGCGCTCGCGCGTGGATCAACCGTTGTCGTTGGAACCGGCGGCCGCGGCCACCTGGGTGACGACCTGGCCATCGATGACCGGCAGGCGGTCGCCCGGCTTGTCGTCCATGCGGATGGTGTGTTCGGCGCCGTCGTAGCGGTAGGTGACGTCATAGCCGACCGTCTTGCTCTCGCTGCCGAGGTTGATGCGGCTGCCCGGCTTGTCGCCCGTGCGCATCGTGCCCGTGGTGCCGTCCGGATTGCGGTAGGTCACGTTGTAGGCGACGGTGCGCGAGGACTGCGAGGTCGAGGTTTCGGTGTGGCACTGGCGCTCGGTCTTGTCCACGACCTGGCCACCGACGTGGCGCTTGTCGATCTCGCGACCGGCGAAGCCACCGGCGACCGCACCGGCGACGGTGGCGGCCTTCTTGCCGTTGCCGCTGCCGACCTGGTTGCCGAGCAGGCCACCGACGACCGCACCGACCACGGTGCCGCCGACGTTGCCGTCGCGTTCCGGCGCGCGTTCCTGCACGACGACGTCGTTGCAGACTTCACGCGGCGAGGAGGTGGTGCTGGTTTCGCGGACCGGTTCGGTGCCGATGACCTGCGCATACAGCGCTTCCTTCTTGGTGATCGGCTTGACGTTGACGACGTCCGCGTATTCGACGCGGCCCGAGGCCGGGATCGCGGAATCGTTGGCGGCCATGTCGGCGCCGGCGATGGAGGCATCGGTCGCCAGCGACGCCGGCGGCGTTGCGATGTCGGCGTTGGCCGGCTGCGACGAACGATTGTTCATGAAGGCCGCAGTGGCGACGCCACCCACGAGCAGCGCGGCCAGGGCAATGGCGAGGGTGTTGTTCTTCATCTGGGGCCTCCTGGGCTCCTGGGGTTTCAGTCCATTCCCGGCGGTGCATTGCTGGGTGCGGCGCGATTCCACCACTGTGCGGCTGAACGAAACCCTCTTTTCTTTACGCAATATTTACCAAACCGTGAATGGGGCCACGAATACACGAGGTGCGTGCTAGCGTTCGTCCATTCGTCGCATGGGAAACAAGCCCGATGGCCAACCCGCTCCTCGCGCCCGTGATGCGCTACGTGTCGAAGTTGAGCTATCCGCGCCTGTTCCTGCTGGCCGCCGGGTTGTTCATCGTCGACACGCTGGTGCCGGACATCATTCCCTTCGCCGATGAAATCCTCCTCGGCCTGGGCACCTTGCTGCTGGCCAACCTGAAGAAGCGCAAGGGTCCCGACGTCATCGACAAGGACGATCGCCGCTGATCCGATGCTGGTCGACACGCACTGCCACCTCGACGTCCCCGAGTTCGACGCCGACCGCGATGCGGTCATCGCACGCGCGCGCGCCGCGGGCGTCACGCGGCAGATCGTGCCCGCGATCGAAGCCGCGACGTGGCCTGCCCTGCGCGAGGCGTGCGCACGCGACGCGGGCCTGTTCCCCGCCTACGGCCTGCATCCGCTGCTGATCGAACGCCATCGCGACGCGCACCTGCGCGAACTGCGCGACTGGATCGAACGCGAACGCCCCGTCGCCGTCGGCGAATGCGGGCTGGATTACTACGTCGAAGGCCTGGATCCCGATACGCAGTCGAAGTATTTCGAAGCGCAACTGCACCTGGCGCGCGACTTCGACCTGCCCGTCGTCGTGCACGCACGGCGCGCACTCGATGCGGTGATGGTCGCCATCAAGAAGGTCGGCAAGCTGCGCGGCGTCATCCACAGCTATCCCGGCAGCGTGGAACAGGCGCGCCAGTTGGCGGACCTGGGTTTCCTGGTCGGTATCGGCGGCCCGGTGACCTACGAACGCGCGAACAAGGTGCGCCGCGTCGCCGCGAACGTCCCGCTCGACACGCTGCTGCTCGAAACCGACGCGCCCGACCAGCCCGACGCCGACCATCGCGGCCAGCGCAACGAACCCGCGCGCATCCTGCGCGTGCTTAAGGTGATCGCGGAATTGCGGGGCGAAGCCCCCGACGTCATTGCGCAGGCGACGACGCGGAATGCGGAGCGTCTGTTTTCGCTTCCGGCGCATCCTTCCGCGGCTTGAGCAACAACTCGATCGCGCGCCCCACCGCCGCGAACGCGAACGCGCCGGTGACATGCGTCGCCGCACCGAGCCCCGCACCGCAATCGAGTTTCAGCGCGGCATCTTTATCCATCGCCGGCCGCACGCCACACACGCTGCCGTCGGCCTGTGGATAGCGCACGTTCTCCAGCGAATAGATCGCCGACACGCCGAAATAGCGGTCGGGGCTGCGCGGGAAATTGAATTCGCTGCGCAGCTTCTTGCGGATCAGCGACAGCATCGCATCGTGTTCGGTGCGCGACAGGTCGCGCACGCGCACTTGCGTCGGATCGGTGCGCCCGCCCGCGGAGCCCACCGTCACCATCGGCAGCTTGCGGCGGCGGCACCACGCGATCGAGACCACTTTCGTGCGGAAGCTGTCGCAGGCATCCAGCACCAGATCGAAGTTGCGGTCCAGCAGCGACTCGAGGTTGGACGTCGTCAGGAAGTGCTGCACCGGATCCACGTCGATCTGCGGATGGATCGCGCGGCAGCGCTCGGCCATCGCCTCGGCCTTGTTGCGCCCGTACTGCCCGGCGATGGCCGGCAGCTGGCGGTTGGTGTTGGACAGGCACAGGTCGTCGGCGTCGATCAGGGTCAGGTGCCCCACCCCGGTGCGCGCCAGGGCCTCGGCCGCCCACGCCCCCACGCCGCCCAGCCCGACGATGGCCACGCGGCGCCGGTCGAGGGTTTCGACCGTGCCGCGGCCATAGAGCCGGTCGATCCCGGCGAAGCGTTCCCTGAGGTCGTGTCGCATGCGCACGCATTCTATTGGTAAGGTGCGGGCCATTCGACCGGAGGGATTCGACATGGCAGGCACGGGTGCGCGGTACTTCTTCCTTTTCGCCATCGGCCTGGTGGTCGGCGTGGTGGCCACCGTCATGGGCATGCGTGCCTGGCAGGCGCGGCAGGATCCCTTCCCCGAAGCGCTGATGCACGTGCAGGGCTACCACTTCAAGCAACTGCGCGACGACGTGCAGGCCAATCGCTGCAACGCCACCGACACCCTCCCGCACCTGTCCGCGCTGCGCACCACCGCGAGCGACCTGGAGTCGGCGTTCCCCGACCTGAAGGACGACGCGCGCTTCGCCAAGGCCGCGAGCAACTTCCGCGCGACGCTCGACACCGCGCGCGCCAATCCGCCGCTCAATTGCGAAGGCCTGGTCGCCGTCGTGAAGAACATCGACGACTCCTGCAAGGCCTGCCACCAGGACTTCCGCAACTAAGCGCGCGCGAAGACACGGTGACATTCCGCAACGCGCGTTGAACCGCGCGTTGCGTCTGAATGGCGTCTGACACACAGCCTTGCGATCTACGCGTCGTTCACCGCTGCGCCCCTAGCGTCGGGTCGTCCTCAACAGTGACCCCTCCAGGAGCCACGCAATGAACATTCGTCTGATCAGCGCCGCGACCATCGCTTCGCTCGCCCTCGCCGGCTGCGCTTCCACCTCGCCCAGCTACTCCGGTTCGCCGGCGCCGAACACCTATCCGCCGTCGAACAGCGCCACCTGCTACGACTGCGGCACCGTGACGCGCATCGATGCGGTGGGCGGCACGGGCCAGACCAGTGGCGCCACGGGCGCGGTGCTGGGTGGCGTCGTCGGCGCCGCCGCGGGCCGCGCGCTCACCAACGATGAAAGCAAGGGCAAGCAGAACACCGCGACCGTCGCGGGCGCCGTCGCCGGTGCCGTGGCCGGCAACGCGATCCAGAAGAACATGCAGAACAAGGCGAACAACTACGTCGTCTACGTGCGCATGGACAACGGCCAGAACGTCTCGATCAACCAGGCCGACATCGGCAGCATCCGCGAAGGCAGCTACGTGCGCGTCTACAACGGCCAGGTCTGGACGCGCTGATCCGCGCAACCGACAACCACCCGGCGCCGACCATTCGACGCCTCCGGAAGGCCGCCCGCCCGGGCGGCCTTCTGCGTTGGCGCTCCCGTCACGCGCGCGCGGGCACAAGCGGCCGGGCGTGCTGCGCCGCAAGGTGCGGCGCGGGTCGGCGGGGACTAAGGTCGGGGACACCCGCCCCCCGGCGGGTCCATTGCAAGACACAACCAGCAGTCCCCACCCGCAGTTCCCTTTGCCCGCCACGGGCGTCCCTTTCCACTGTTCGGGGGTTCCAATGACTCTGTCCGTCCGCCATACCGTCGCGGCCACCGCGATCCTCGCCGGCGCCATCGCCGCCGCCGTCGCCGCGCCGCCGTCGGCCCGCACCAATCCCTTGCAGGTGAGCCTGGTCGGCCTCGGCAACGGTGTGTTCGAAGTCGCCGTCACCAACACCAGCCGCCACACCGTGCGCGTTCCCGCGTGGGAACTGCCGTCAGCGCTGGCCGAATCCAAGCTGTTCTCGGTGTCGCGCGACGGCAAGCCCGTCCAGTACGAAGGCCCGCTGGTGAAGCGCGCGCTGCCGTCGTCGGCGGACTTCGCGATCCTGCGCGCCGGCGAAACGCGCACCGCGCGCGTCGACCTCGGCGATGCGTACGACCTGAGCGCCAGCGGCGACTACACCGTCGCGTTCGACTCGCCGCTGCAGCACGCATCGTTGTCGACGGGCGAAATGCTGCGCCAAGGGTCCGGCGCGCCGATGATCGCCAAGTCGGTGCCGGTGCGGATGTGGATCGATGGCGGCGATCGCCTCGGCAAGAACACCAACGCTGCGAAGGGCAAGCCCGGCGGCGGCGGCACGACGGTCGTCAACGGCGTGAGCTTCGTAGGCTGCAGCAGCACGCAGATCACCGGCGCGGGCGATGCGGTCGTGCAGGCGCGCGTGTATTCCGAGAACGCCAAGGGTTACCTCAACACCGGCACCGTCGGTCCGCGCTACACGACGTGGTTCGGCGCGTACACGAGCACGCGCTACAACACCGCCAAGTCGCACTTCACCTCGATCGACGCCGCGCTCGACCAGAGCGGTGGCCAGATCAAGATCAACTGCGGCTGCAACCAGAGCTACTACGCCTACGTGTATCCGACCCGGCCGTACGAGATCTTCGTCTGCCGCGCGTTCTGGTCGGCACCGCTGACCGGTACCGATTCCAAGGCCGGCACGCTGATCCACGAAACCAGCCACTTCAACGTCACCGCCGGCACCGACGACCACGTGTACGGGCAATCGGGTGCGAAGAGCCTGGCGCTCTCCGATCCGGACTCCGCGCTCGACAACGCCGACAGCCACGAGTACTTCGCGGAAAACAACCCGCACCAGAACTGATCGCGATGGAAAGAAAAAACCCGGCCGATGGGCCGGGTTTTTTCATGCACGACGATGCGGGCGCGTCAGACCGGTTGCACCTGGTCCGCCTGCAGTCCCTTCTGGCCCTGCACGACGATGAAAGTGACCTGCTGTCCTTCCTTCAGGCTCTTGAAGCCCTGGGTCTGGATGGCGCGGAAGTGGACGAAGACGTCATCGCCGCTCTCGCGGCTGATGAAGCCGAAGCCCTTCGCATCGTTGAACCATTTGACGGTCCCGGTTTCGCGGTTCGACATCGGTGGCGCTCCCTCGGTACGGTGGCTGCTCCGCCGGGACCCCGGCGAAACGGCCGCACCGTACGCCCGGGTCCGTGAAAATGCAACGGGCATGAATGCGCCCCCCAACCCCCTGCCAGAGGCCCTTCGCATGCCCCCGCAAACCCTGCTTTACGGCCTCGCCGCCCTGCTCGTGATCGTCGGCCTGGTCGGCGTGGTGCTTCCCGCCCTGCCCGGCTTGCCGCTGGTGTTCGCCGGGATGCTGCTGGCGGCGTGGGCCGGGGGCTTCCAGCAAGTCGGGCCGGTCGCGCTCGTGATCCTCGGCCTGATGACGGCCCTGTCGTTCGCGATCGACTTCTGGGCCACGGCGCACGGGGCCAAGCGGGTCGGCGCGAGTCGCAAGGCGATCATCGGCGCGATCCTCGGCACGTTCGCGGGCCTGTTCGTGTTCCCGCCGTTCGGGTTGTTCATCGGACCGTTCGCCGGCGCGCTGATCGGCGAACTGCTGCACGGCCGCGACCTGCCGCAGGCGACGAAGGTCGGCTTCGGCACGTGGCTGGGCATCGTGCTCGCGGTGGTGCT
Source organism: Lysobacter helvus (assembly GCF_018406645.1). NCBI lineage: Bacteria > Pseudomonadati > Pseudomonadota > Gammaproteobacteria > Lysobacterales > Lysobacteraceae > Lysobacter > Lysobacter helvus. The sequence goes on along the minus strand of NZ_AP024546.1, from coordinate 2,577,440 downwards.
GAAGCTGGGGCTCGCGTTCGCGATGCTCGGGGTGTTCGCGTTCGACTGGTATTACTGACGCGCGCGGCCTGCGCATTCACATGCGGCGTGCAGCCGCTTCCGTACCGTGGCGCAACTTCGTGGGGGCACCATGGTCTGGAGCAGGAAGCGCATGCTGACAACGATCGTCATCACGGTCCTGGTGACCGGTTTTCTCGTGATCCTCGGCTTGAATTTCGCCAAGCCGGAGAAAAAACTCGAGCGCAAGGTCGAGCACCGCTTCGCCGTGCACGACCCGCAGTTCCGCCGCGAGATGGGCGTGCTGATGGGGCCGGCGATCATCTCCGGCAACACCATCAAGGACCTCAACAACGGCGCGGAGATCTTCCCGGCGATGCTGGACGCCATCCGCGGCGCGAAGAAGACGATCAGCTTCGAAACCTACATCTGGTGGGAAGGCCAGATCGGCAAGGAGTTCGCCGCCGCGCTGTCGGAGCGCGCGCAGGCCGGCGTGAAAGTGCACGTCACGATCGACTGGGCCGGCAGCTACAACATGGACGAGACCCTGCTCAAGCAGATGCAGGCCGCGGGCGTGAACGTCCAGCGCTACCGTCCGCTGCACTGGTACAACCTGGCGCGCATGAACAACCGCACGCACCGCAAGCTGCTGATCGTGGACGGGCGCATCGGCTTCACCGGCGGCGTGGGCATCGGCGATCCCTGGCAAGGCAACGCGCAGGACAAGGACCACTGGCGCGACATCCACTTCCGCGTCGAAGGCCCGGTGGTGGCGCAGTTCCAGGCCGCGTTCAACGACAACTGGATCAAGACGACGGGCGAAGTGCTCAACGGCGTCGACAACTTCCCCGCGCTCGAGAAAGTGGGCGACATCGATGCGCACATGTTCACCAGCTCGCCGAGCGGCGGCAGCGAGAGCATGCACCTGATGTACCTGATGACGATCGCCGCGGCCGACAAGACGATCGACCTGGAAGCGGCGTACTTCATCCCCGACGAGCTGATCACGCAGGCGTTCCTCGCCGCGCGCAAGCGCGGGGTGAAGATCCGCGTGCTGGTGCCGGGCAAGAACACCGATTCGGACGCCGCGCGCCACGCGTCCAAGGCCGACTGGGGCCCGATGCTGCAGGCCGGCATCGAGATCTACGAATACGAACCGACCATGTTCCACAACAAGATGCTGATCGTGGACAAGCTGATGGTCTCGGTGGGCTCCACCAACTTCGACCTGCGCAGCTTCCAGCTCAACGACGAAGCGAGCCTCAACGCCTACGACCCGGCCTTCGCCGAGCGCATGACGGAAGTGTTCGAACAGGACCTCAAGCCGACGCAGCGCTACACGTACGAAACGTGGAAGAACCGTCCCTTGAAGGACAAGCTGTACGAGAAGTTCGTGCTGCCCATCAAGTCGCAGTTGTAGACTCCGGCGCTCGTCCCCCACGCTCGACGGTGTCCATGGTCCGGGTCTTCGCAGCGCTGCTGCTCGTTTCGCTGAGCGCCTTCGCCTTCGCCACGCCCGCCACGGTGGCGCCCGCCCCGGCGACCACCGTCGCGTCCGACCTCGCCACCGGCAAGCGCCTGGACGCGCGCCTCGACGCCGTCCCGGAACTGCGCGACGTCGAATCCAGCGTCATCGACGGCGTCGCGCTGCTGCATGGCGAAGTGATCGCGCCGGCCGACCTCAAGCTGGCCGTCACCATCGCGGCGCAGACGCCGGGCGTGAGCAGCGTCGAAAACCGCATCACGTTGAGCGCGCGCCTCAAGGATCGCTTCGCGGTGGCGTGGACGGCGGTCGGCGAAAAACTGGTGCGCCTGGTGGCCGCCACGCCGTTGCTGATCGTGGCGCTGCTGATCGTGCTGGCCAGCGTGTGGATCGGCCGCGCCTTGTCGCGCCGCACGCGCTGGCTGCAGCGCGTGCACAGCGACAACCCGTACATGGAAGGCCTGGTGCAGCGCATCGTGCAGTGGGCCGTGGTGCTGGCGGGCGTGCTGATCGCGCTCGACCTGCTGGGCGCCTCGTCGCTGGTGGGCGCGGTGCTGGGCTCGGCGGGCGTGATCGGCCTGGTGCTCGGTTTCGCGTTCAAGGACATCGCCGAGAACTACGTCGCCGGCATCCTGCTCAGCCTGCGCCGGCCGTTCGCGCCGGGCGACCACGTGCTGATCGATCGCGTGCACGAAGGCAAGGTGGTCGCGCTCACCTCGCGCGCAACGCTGCTGATGACGCTCGACGGCAACCAGATCGCGTTGCCGAATGCGCTCGTGTTCCGCTCGGTGGTGCTCAACTACACCGAGAACCCGAAGCGCCGGTTCGATTTCCTCGTGCCGCTGGATCCCAACGCCTCGGTCGGCGATGCGCAACGCGTCGGCCTGGCCGCGGTGGAAGGCATCGAAGGCGTGCTGGCCGATCCGGCGCCCTACGCGCTCGTCACCGAATACCTGCCCGATCGCATGACGGTGCAGTTCTTCGGCTGGGTGGACCAGAAGGCCAACAGCGTCGCGCGCACGCGCAGCGCGGCGATGCGCGCGGTGAAAGGCGCGCTGGACGACCACGGCGTGCGCCGCGCGGGCACGCAGCCGCCGGCGGCGGAAATCCCGATGCACGCGCCGCAGGAAGAACAGGCCGCGCCCGCCGACACGTCGGTGGACAAGGAAATCGACGCGCAACTGGCCGCCGCGCAGCGCGCGAACGATGCCGAAAACCTGCTGGACGACCGCAACGCGGCGACGCCGCAGTAACTACTCGCCGTACATCAGCCAGTGGCGCGCGGCGACCTCGTCGCCCGACACGTGCACGGTGACGCCGCGCTCGCTCGCGAGGATCTCGCCGAGCTCGCTGCCCTGGATGTCGGACTGCAATTCGACGAACGCGGTGCGGATCTTCGCGAAGCCGAAATCCGCCATCGCATCGACCACCTTCGCGATGTCGTCGACGTCCACCGTGGACGCCAGGTCCTCGACCACGAGCAGGCGCTTCACGCCATGCTTGGCGCACTGTTCCGACAACAGCTTCCACATCGCGATCGACACCTGCAGCGAGTCGCGCCCGTCGTGCACGTACGCACGCAGGTAGCCGTAGTGGTGTTCGATGCGGACCTTGAACCCCTCGCCGTCGAGGATGGCCGGCGCGATCACTCGACGACCACGGGGATCTTGCCGATGCGCGCCTGCCATTCCGCGGGGCCGGTGCGATGCACCGACGTGCCCTGCGAATCGACGGCGACCGTCACCGGCATGTCCTGCACGGTGAATTCGTAGATCGCTTCCATGCCCAGGTCCTCGAACGCGACGACCTTCGCCGCCTTGATGGCCTTCGACACCAGGTACGCCGCGCCGCCCACCGCCATCAGGTAGGCCGAGCCGTGCTTGCGGATCGCCTCGATCGCCGCCGGGCCGCGTTCGGCCTTGCCGACCATGCCGAGCAGGCCCGTCTGTTCGAGCACCTGTTCGGTGAACTTGTCCATGCGCGTGGCGGTGGTCGGGCCCGCGGGGCCGACGACTTCGTCGCGCACCGGATCGACCGGGCCGACGTAGTAGATGAAACGCCCGCGCAGGTCGACGGGCAGCGGTTCGCCCTTGTCGAGCATGCCGACGATGCGCTTGTGCGCGGCGTCGCGACCGGTGAGCAGCTTGCCGTTGAGCAGCAGCACTTCGCCGGGCTGCCACGTGGCGAGGTCGGCCTTCGTCAGCGTGTCGAGATCCACGCGACGGCCCTTCGACGCGTCGTACGTGAGCGTCGGCCAGTCTTCGAGCGACGGCGGGTCCAGCATCACCGGGCCGCTGCCATCGAGCGTGAAATGCGCGTGGCGCGTGGCGGCGCAGTTCGGGATGAGTGCGATCGGCAGGTTGGCCGCGTGCGTCGGGTAATCCTTGACCTTGATGTCGAGCACGGTGGTGAGGCCACCCAGGCCCTGCGCACCGATGCCGAGCGCGTTGACCTTGTCGTACAACTCCAGGCGCAGTTCCTCGGCGCGATTGGACGCGCCGCGCTGCTGCAGCTCGACGATGTCGATCGGCTCCATCAGCGCTTCCTTCGCCAGCAGCATCGCCTTCTCGGCGGTGCCGCCGATGCCGATGCCGAGCATGCCCGGCGGGCACCAGCCGGCGCCCATCGTCGGGACCGTCTTGAGCACCCAGTCCACGATCGAGTCGGACGGATTGAGCATCGCGAACTTCGATTTGGCTTCCGAGCCGCCGCCCTTCGCCGCCACGATCACGTCGACGGTGTTGCCCGGCACCACCTTCACGTTGACCACGCCGGGCGTGTTGTCCTTCGTGTTGGTGCGCTTGCCCGCCGGATCGGCGAGCACGCTCGCGCGCAGCTTGTTGTCGGGATGGTTGTACGCGCGGCGCACGCCTTCGTGGACCATGTCTTCCACGCCCATCGTCGCGTCGTCCCAGCGCACGTCCATGCCGATGGTGAGGAACACGGTGACGATGCCGGTGTCCTGGCAGATCGGCCGGTGGCCTTCGGCGCACATGCGCGAATTGATCAGGATCTGGGCGATCGCGTCCTTCGCGGCCGGGCTTTCCTCGCGGTCGTAGGCGGCGGACAGGTTCCGGATGTAGTCGACGGGGTGGTAGTACGAGATGTACTGCAGCGCGTCGGCGATGGACTGGACCAGGTCTTCCTGGCGGATCGACACGGGGCCCGCGGGGCGCGGCGAAGCTTGGTGGGGGGTCACGGACAGCCGGGGACGGGATGCGAGGGGCGCGATTCTATCCCGGCCCGGGGCGCGGGGGCCTTCTAAACCTTGCGGCTGGCCAGCGCATCGGACTGGGTATGCTGACTTCCGCCGTGACCGAATGGACACCCGCCACCACTGCCGCGCCCGTGCCCGCCGAGGATCCGGACGGCGTGCTGGTGCGTGCCGCCGGCCGCGGCGACATGACCGCCTTCGAGGCGCTGTATCGCCGGCATAGCGGTCGCGTCCACGGCGTCATCGCCCGCCTCGTCGGGGGCCATGCCGGCCGCGCGGAAGACCTGACGCAGGAAGCCTTCGTCCGCGCGTGGCAGGCGCTGCCGGGGTATCGGTTCGAGAGTGCGTTCACCACCTGGCTGCATCGCCTGGCCGTGAACACCGCGCTGATGGAATTGCGCGCGCGCCGCAGCCGGCCGCAGGCCAGCGACGACGAAGATGCGCTGGACAACCTCGGCAGCATCGATTCGGCCGGGCACGTCACCGCCCTGTCGATGGACCTGGAACGCGTGGTGGCCACCCTGCCCCCGCGGGCCCGTGCCGTCCTCGTGCTGCACGACGTGGAAGGCTGGAAGCACGAAGAGATCGCCGCCGAACTCGGCATGGCGGTCGGCAGTTCGAAAGCCCAGTTGCACCGCGCGCGCGGATTGCTGCGCACGCGCCTTGGAGAAGCACGATGATCGACATCCAGCACGACGACGCCCCGACTCCGCTGCCCGACGCCCTGCGCTGGGAACTGCGCGCGCTGCGCCGCGACCTGCCGCCGTCCACCGACTTGTGGCCATCGATCGCCCAGCGCCTGGCCGCGACGCCGCAACGCGCCCCGGCCAGCCCGACGGTGCCGCTGCGCAACAAGCGCCTCGTGCCCTTCGCGATCGCCGCGTCGCTGGCGCTGGTCGCCGGCCTCACCTGGCAGCTGCGTCCGGCGCCCGCGCCGACCGGTGCGTCCGGCAACGACCCGCACCACCAGTTGCTCGCCCGCGAAGCCGATGCGATGACGCTTGAATACCAGGCCGCCCTGAAAGTGATGGATACCGGCGTGCCGACGCGCCGCACCTCGGTCGCGCCGGAACTGCAGGTCCTGGATCGCAGCGCCGCGCAGATCCGCACCGCGCTCCAGCGCGATCCGGACGCGCGCTTCCTCCTCGACCGCCTGCAACGCACCTATACCCGCCGCCTGGCGCTCACCCAGCGGATCGCCACGCTCGCCACATGACCAACACACATTCCAGCCGAACGCATTTGCACGACTTTTCCGGAGAACACCCCATGACCCGCAAGCTCATCACCGTCGCCCTGATCGCCTGCATGGCCGCACCCGCGGCGTGGGCGGGCACGCCGATCGACCAGACCCGTCCCCTCGACAAGCGCGGGCACATCGAAATCGACAACGTGAAAGGCCGCATCCAGGTCCGCGTGTGGGACAAGCCGGAAGTCCACATCGGCGGCACGCTCGGCAAGGGCGTGGAGAAGCTGTCCATCGAAGGCGACGAGAGCGATCTCAGCATCCGCGTCGAATATCCCAAGCGCAGCGGCTGGGGCGGCGGCGACAACAAGACCGAGCCGACCGAGCTGATCATCAACGTGCCCGTGCTGGCCGAACTGGAAATCGACGCGGTGTCCGCCGACGTCGACGTGCTCGGCACCGCCGGCGAATCGCTGCAGATCGACAGCGTGAGCGGCGACGTCGTCGTCGCCGGCGCGCCGCGCGAAGCCGACATCGAAAGCGTCAGCGGCGACCTGCGCCTCACGCTCAACAGCCGCGAAGTCAGCGCCACCACCGTCAGCGGCGACCTGGAACTGCGCGGCAAGCTCACCGGCGAGATGCACGTGGAAACCGTGTCCGGCAACATCCAGGCCGATGCCAACGGCCAGCGCCTGCGCCGCATCGCCGCCTCCACCGTGTCAGGCGATGTGACCGTGCGCGCCGGCCTGCTCGACGGCGGCGAACTGAAGGCCGAATCGGTGAGCGGCGACCTGCACCTGCGCCTGCCGAAGGCCACCTCGGCGCGCGCGTCGGGCGAAACCTTCAGCGGCGACCTGAAAGCCCCGGGCGCGGAAATCGAACGTCCGAAGTACGGCCCGGGCGCGAGCTTCGAACACCGCTACGGCACGGGGTCCGGGCAGATCCGGATCGAGACGTTCTCCGGCGATGCGGAGTTGATCTTCGAATAAAGCCGGGACCGGGGACCTGGGACCAGGGACCGGGGCAAGGACGAGAGCCGCGCAGCGATGCGCGGCTTTTTCTTTTTCCGGGCCCCGGCTTCACGGGCGTCCCCGCAGACTGCGGCAATGGCCGAGCCTGCCCGCCCATCCAACCCGTCCCTGCGCGAACGCGTCAGCGCCCTGCGCAACCTTCCGCCGTTCCTGCGCGAGATCTGGGCGACCAGCCGCGGGCTGACGATCGCGAGCCTCGGCCTGCGCTTGATCCGCGCATTGCTGCCGATCGCCACGCTCTACATCGGCAAGCTGATCATCGACGAAGCCGTGCGCCTGGTCGGCCGCGGACTCGGCATCGATTCGTTGCCCGAGGCGTGGCGCAGCGGCCAGCTCGACCACCTCGCGATGTTGCTGCTCAGCGAATTCGCGCTCGCGATCCTCGCCGACCTGCTCGCACGCCTGGTGAGTTACGCCGACTCGGTGTTGTCGGAGATGTTCACCAACGCGACCAGCGTGCGCCTGATGGAACACGCCGCGACGCTGGACCTCGAAGACTTCGAGGATCCCGACCTGCAGGACAAGCTCGACCGCGCGCGCCGCCAGACGATGGGCCGCATGAACCTGCTCAGCCAGTTGTTCGGGCAGGCGCAGGACGCGATCACCGTCGTGAGTTTCGCCGCCGGGCTGCTGGTGTACGCGCCGTGGCTGATGGTGTTGCTGGCGATCGCGCTGGTGCCGGCGTTCGTCGGCGAGTCGCACTTCAACGCGCTCAACTATTCGCTCAACTTCCAGTGGACGCCGGAACGCCGGCAGCTCGAATACCTCCGCCAGATGGGCGCGAGCGTCGAGACCGCGAAGGAAGTGAAGATCTTCGACCTGCACAAGTACTTCATCGCGCGCTACCAGACGCTCTCGACGAAGTTCATGCTCGCCAACCGCGCCCTCGCCCGCCGCCGCGCGGTGTGGGGCACGCTGCTCGGCGCGCTCGGCACGCTCGGCTACTACCTGGCGTATGCGTACATCGCGTGGCGCACGGTGCGCGGCGATTTCAGCATCGGCGACCTCACCTTCCTCGCCGGCAGTTTCCGCCGCCTGCGGCAGTTGCTCGAAAGCCTGCTGATCGGGTTTTCCCAGGTCGCGGGCCAGGCGATGTACCTGGACGACCTGTATTCGTTCTTCGAGATCCAGCCCGAGATCCGTTCGAAGCCCGACGCGTTGCCGATCCCGCGCCCGATCGCGAAGGGCTTCCGGTTCGAGAACGTCGGATTCCGCTATCCCGATGCGGAGCGCTGGGCGCTGCGCGGCCTGGACTTCGAACTGCACGCGGGCGAAGTGCTCGCGCTCGTCGGCGAGAACGGCGCCGGCAAGACCACCTTGGTGAAACTGCTCGCGCGCCTGTACGACCCCGACGAAGGCCGCATCCTGCTCGACGGCCGCGACCTGCGCGACTACGACCTCGACGACCTGCGCGCGAACATCGGCGTGATCTTCCAGGACTTCGTGCGCTATCACCTGACGGCCGGCGAAAACATCGGCGTCGGCCAGATCGAAGCGATGGACGATCGCGCGCGCGTGGAAGACGCCGCGCGGCGCGCGTTCGCGGACGAAGTGATCGCGGGGTTGCCGCAGGGCTACGACCAGGTCATCGGCCGACGCTTCCGCACCGGCGTGGATCTGTCCGGCGGCCAGTGGCAGAAGATCGCGATCGCGCGTGCGTACATGCGCGATGCGCAGGTCATGATCCTCGACGAACCTACGGCCGCGCTGGATGCGCGCAGCGAGTTCGAAGTGTTCCAGCGCTTCAAGGAACTCTCGACCGACCGCACCGCCGTGTTGATTTCGCACCGCTTCTCCAGCGTGCGCATGGCCGACCGCATCCTGGTGCTCGCCGAAGGACGGCTGGAGGCCAGCGGCACGCACGCGCAATTGCTGGCCGAAGGCGGCCGCTACGCCGAATTGTTCGAATTGCAGGCGGCAGGCTATCGTTGACCCGTTGCGAACGAGGAGAACCGCCATGGCACCCCGTGCGTTGTTGTTCCTGGCCGTCGTCGCGGGCTGCGCCTGCAGTGCGCAGCAATCGCCCGCCGCGGCGCCCGCCGGATCGGCCGCGGCACCGCAAGCCTCGACCGCCAGCAACGGCATGCGCGTCGAAACCCTCGCGCATGGCCTGTCGCATCCGTGGTCGGTCGCGTTGCTGCCGGAAGGCGGCTTTCTCGTCACCGAACGCGATGGCCGCCTGCGGCACCTCGATGCGCAGGGCCGCATCGGTGAACCGATCGCCGGCGTCCCCACGGTGTTCGCGCAAGGCCAGGGCGGCTTGCTCGATGTCGTGCTCGCGCCCGATTACAAGACCTCGCATCGCCTGTGCCTGAGTTACGCCGAGCCCGGCGACGACGGTACGGCCGGCACCGCGGTGTCGTGCGGCACGTTGAACGACAACGCGCTGGCAAACATGCGCGTCGTCTATCGCCAGGCACCCAAGCTCTCCGGCAGCAGCCACTTCGGTTCGCGCCTGGTGTTCGACGGCCACGGCCACCTGTTCATCACGCAGGGCGAGCGCACGTACCGACCGCTCGCGCAGCAACTCGACAAGCTGCAGGGCAAGCTGGTGCGCCTCAACGAAGACGGCAGCATCCCGCGCGACAATCCCTTCGTCGGCCGCAAGGATGCACGGCCCGAAATCTGGAGTTACGGCCACCGCAACATGCAGGGCCTCGCGCTCGACCCGCGCACCGGCACGTTGTGGGAAAGCGAACACGGCCCGATGGGCGGCGATGAAATCAACCTGCCGCAACCCGGCAAGAACTACGGCTGGCCGATCATCACCTACGGCATCGACTACTCCGGCCTGAAGATTTCCGAATCCGTCGGCACCGCCGCGCCCGGCATGGAACAGCCGCACCACTACTGGAAGAAATCCCCCGGCCTCTCGGGCCTGGCGTTCTACACCGGCCGCCCCGGCAACGCCTGGAACGACAGCCTGTTCCTCGGCTCGCTCGCCGAATCCAACCTCATCCGCCTCACGCTGAAAGGCAACACCATCGTCGGCGAAGAACGCCTGCTGCAGGACCAGGGCGCGCGCATCCGCGACGTGCGCGTCGGCAACGACGGCCAGGTGTACGTGCTGACCGACGAAGAAGACGGAAAGCTCCTGCGCCTCACACCACCCGGCATGAAGTAATGGAGCTCCACGGCGCCTGTCATTGCGGCAACCTGCGCTTCGACCTGACCTGGCCCGCCGCAGCCGCGCGCATCCCCGCACGCGCCTGCACCTGCACCTTCTGCCGCAAGCATGGCGCCACCTGGACCTCGCACGTCGACGCCCGCCTGCGCGTGCACATCGAAGACCCCGCGCACATCGCGCGCTACGCCTTCGGCACGAACACCGCCGACTTCCACGTCTGCACACGCTGCGGCGTCGTCCCGCTCGCAACAAGCACCATCGACGCCCGCACGTACGCAGTCGTCAACATCAACACCTTCGAAAACATCGATGCGGCCCTCTTCGACCGCAGCGACAGCAGCGTAGAAGGCGAATCCCTGGACGCAAGGCTGTCGCGCCGCAGCGCCCGCTGGATCGCAGACGTGCAATTCGCCGACTGAGCGCAAGTGACCCTGCAGGGATCCCGCTCTTGATTGCCGCGAAAGAAGTGATTGGGTTGTGCGTGCGTCACCACGCACGCCAGCGACCTCATGCAAAGGTCGGCCCCTTGATCGAAAAGGCGCGCAAGGTGATGCCCCAGCCCGTGGTGGGGTGAGAATTTTCGCCGCCACGTCGGCGAGAAATTCTTACCCCGCCGCGGGTTCGGGCGACGCGGTCTTCACCCCAGGCGGGCTTCTGCAGCGCCCCATGGATCCCCGCCTTCGCGGGGATGACAGCCTCAGGCCGACGCGACTTCTTTTTCCGGCCGCACCGGCGCCGGCGCCACATCATCCGCCACCTTCCGCAACGCCAACCGATAAGCATTGTCCATCGCCGGCACCTTGCCCACCTCGCTGCAGCTCTTGCCCGGGCACACCGCCTGCTGCATGAAGTCCACATCGAAGTTCAAGCGCTCGACCAGGAAATCCACGAACGCCCGCACCTTCGGCGACTGCACGCGCCCGCGCGGGAACACCGCGTTCAACTCGTACTCCGGCCCGTTCCACGCCGGCAGCACGCGCCGCACGTACCCGTTGGCCGTGTACGGCTTCATCATGATGTCGTTGGCGAGCATCAACCCCTCGCCGCCGAGCAACGCACCGCGCAACCCCGCCGGATCGTTGGCCACGAACACCGGATCGATGCGGTAATCGGTGGACTGCGTGCCATCGTGCAAGGGCCAGGCGAACCCGAACCCGTTGCGCCGCTGCTTCTGCATCGCCAGCGTCGAATGGTGTTGCAGGTCGTCCGGATGCAGCGGCTCGCCGTGCTCCTCGAGATAGCGCTGGCTGGCGTACACCTGCGTGCGCAGCACCGCGAGGCGGCGCGCAGCCAGGTTGGAATCCGGCAGGTTGCCTACGCGCAGCGCGACATCGATTTCCTTGTCGATCAAGTCGAGCGGCTCGTTGTTGAGCACCATCTCCACGCGCACTTCCGGATGGCGCGCATGGAATTCGCCGAGCAGCGGCGCGATCCATTCGATGCCCATCGAATACGGCGCGGTGATGCGCAACCAACCACGCGGGCCGCCCTGCAACTGGCCCACCGCGCTCTCGGCTTCGTCGAGCTCGCGCGCGATGCGCTGGCAATGTTCGTAATAGATGTTGCCCGCCTCGGTGAGCCCGAGCTTGCGCGTCGTGCGATGCAACAGTTGTGCGCCGAGGCGGACTTCGAGGTCCTGCACCTTGCGGCTCACCGTGGTCTTGGGAAGGCGCAGCGCGCGCGCCGCGGAAATGAAACTGCCGTGTTCGACCACCTTGACGAAGATCAGGGTGTCGTTGAGATCGCGAGCCATGCACTGCTCCTGATTGGGCCCCCGGCGGGGAGGGAATCGTCGCAGGGACGATTGGACCGGGGCCGGGACAATTATTCCCCGATTTGCCGGCTAATCAAGTGCCACCTGCAAGCCTAAGGTGTGCGCCATCCCCACCCGACCCACCGTGCCATGTCCGTCGTGCAGCGTACCCGCCTCTTCGTCCTCCCGCTCCTCATCGCCGCGCTGGCGGTGCTGGGCTGGCTGGGTTTTGCCGCGATCAGCGAAGCCATGTCCGGTGGCAACGGCCAGGCCTGGCTGATGGCCTGGGTGCTCGCGTTCCTGGTCGGCATGCCGCTGCTGGTGCTCGTCCTCGCGGTGGCCGGCGCGCTCCAGCGCCACGACCTCGCCCGGAGCCTCATCCCATATTCGGGAGAAAACATCCCGGGAGCGGGACAATGACCGCCCGGGCCGCTTTGTTGGTCCTCGGCGCGACCGGTGCCATCGGGCGGGGCGTGGTCCGCGCCGCGCTCGATGCCGGTCGGCCCGTCATCGCGGTGTCCTCCGACCGCGATGGGTTGCGCGAGATGCAGGGAACGCATGCGCACGCCGACTTTCTTCCCCTGGTGGCCACGCTCGACGGCGAACGTCGCGCCGCGGCGCTGGCCGCCAAGCTCCGCAAGCTCGACCGTCCGATCGACGGCGTGGTCGCCGCGCTGTGCACCGAACGCGAGCGCGGCCGCTTGCTCGATGCATCGTCCGACGCATTGCGCGAAGCGATCGACAAGGGCGTGATCGCCCACCTCGCCGCCGCGCGCCATCTCCTGCCGCTGCTCGCGAAGGGCGGCCGCACCGGCGGTTACATCCTCATCGACGGCCCGGGCGGCGAACGTCCGTGGGCCGGTTACGGCCATCGCTCCGTCGGCGCCGCCGCACTGCACATGCTCGCGCGCGTGCTGCACGACGAAGCCCGCGCCCTCGGCGTGCGCCTGCAGCTGCTGTCGCTGCAATGGCCGGTGCGCACGGATGCGAATGCCGCGCACGCCTGTTCGCAGTGGCCGAGCGCGAACGGCATCGGCCGCCGCGTGCTCGAACTCATCGATCGTCGCGATCGCGCACCGACGCAAGCCGTCATCACCTGTACCGGGCCCTGCCCGGACGACGACCCACCGCAAGCCGCGGATATCGATGCGGCCCTGCTGACATCACGCTGTCTGCAGGACGCGCGCACATTGCTCGGATCGATCGCAACGCCCTCCGCTCCCTCCCCCTCCAAGGAAGACACCCATGACCGTCCGACCCGCCGTTGACCAGGCGCCCGCACGCGGGCGCAACGTTCCGCTCGCAGCGCTGCTGTTGTCCGCGCTGCTGCCCGCCGCGATCGCCGCGTGCAACAGCGAAGCCGCGCCGCAGGGCGCGCCGCCGCCGCCGGAAGTGAGCGTCGCCACCGTGCTGTCGAAGGACGTGCAGCAGTGGGATGAATTCACCGGCCGCGTCGCCGCCGTCGAAAGCGTCGACCTGCGCCCGCGCGTCTCCGGTTACGTCCAGCGCGTGGCGTATCGCGAAGGCCAGGACGTCCGCAAGGGCGACCTGCTGTTCGTGATCGACCCGCGCCCGTACCAGGCCGCGCTCGACCAGGCCACCGCCAACCTCGAACGCGCCCGCGCCGAACAGACCCTCGCCCGCATGCAGGACAAGCGCGCGCAGACGCTGATCGAAGCCAAGGCGATCTCGCGCGAAGAGTTCGAGATCCGCAAGGCGGCGTCGTCGCAGGGCAACGCCGGCGTGCGCGCCGCCGAAGCCGCGGTCGCCGCCGCGCGCCTGGACCTGCAGTTCACGCAGGTGCGCGCGCCGATCGACGGCCGCGCCGGCCGCGCGATGGTCACCGAAGGCAACCTCGCCCAGGCCGACGCCACGCTGCTGACCACGCTGGTTTCGCAGGACCCGATGTACGTCTACTTCGAAAGCGACGAGCAGGCCTACCTGCGTTACGGCGCGCTGGCCCGCAAGGGCGAACGCAACGGCGTGCGCAACCCGGTGCACGTCGGCCTCGCCGACGAAACCGGTTATCCGCACGACGGCGCCGTGGACTTCGTCGACAACCAGGTCGATGCGAAGACCGGCACGATCCGCGCGCGCGCCGTGGTGCCCAACCCCGACCGCGTGTTCACCCCGGGCCTGTACGCCCGCGTGCAACTCCCGGGCAGCGGCACCTTCCACGCGATGCTGATCGACGACAAGGCCGTGCTCACCGACCAGGACCGCAAGTACGTCTACGTGCTCGGCGCGCACAACACCGCCGCGCGCAAGGACATCGTGACCGGCGGGATGATCGATGGCCTGCGTGTCGTGCAGACCGGCCTTGCCGCCAACGACAAGGTGATCGTGCACGGCGTGCAGAAGGTCTTCATGCCGGGCATGCCGGTGGCGCCGAAGGTCGTCGTCATGGGCGCGGGACCGGCGGGCGAGAAGGTTGCGGTGAAGTAGCACGTACGGGACCAGGGACCAGGGACTTGGGACCAGGGAAGAGCAGAACGCTCTGCCCCGGGCCTTGCTTTCCCTGGTCCCCAGTCCCCGGCCCCTAGTCCCCGCTTTTCCGAATTACAGCAACGACGCCGCGTCCGCCGCGTCAGCCTCTCCGGAGCCCCCATGGACTTCTCCAAATTCTTCATCGATCGCCCGATCTTCGCCGCGGTGCTGTCGATCGTGATCTTCGCCGCCGGCCTGATCGCGATCCCGCTGCTGCCGATCAGCGAATACCCCGAAGTGGTGCCGCCGTCGGTCGTCGTGCGCACCGTGTATCCGGGCGCCAACCCGAAGGTGATCGCCGAGACCGTCGCGACGCCGCTCGAGGAAACCATCAACGGCGTCGAGGACATGATGTACCTCAAGTCGGTGGCCGGTTCCGACGGCGTGCTGCAGATGACCGTCACGTTCAAGCCGGGCACCAACGCCGACGACGCGGCGGTGCGCGTGCAGAACCGCGTCGCGCAGGCACTCGCGCGCCTGCCGGAAGACGTGCGCCGCCAGGGCGTCACCACGCAGAAGCAGTCGCCCGTGTTCCTGATGGTCGTGCACCTGGTCTCGCCCGATGGCAAGTACGACACGCTGTACCTGCGCAACTACATGCGCCTGCACGTCCGCGACGAACTCGCGCGCCTGCCCGGCGTGGGCGACGCGCAGACCTTCGGCGGCGGCGATTACGCGATGCGCATCTGGCTGGATCCGGACAAGGTCGCCGCCCGCGGCATGACCGCCGGCGACGTCACGCGCGCGATCCGCGAGCAGAACATCCAGGTCTCCGCCGGCCAGCTCGGCGCCGAGCCGATGAAGAACGGCAGCGACTTCCTCACGCTGATCAATGCGCAGGGTCGCCTGCGTTCCGTCGACGAGTTCAAGAACGTCGTGCTGAAGGCCGGCGATGACGGGCAAGTCGTGCGCCTGTCGGACGTCGCGCGCGTGGAACTCGCCGCCGGCGACTACACGCTGCGCGCGCGCCTGGACGGCATGGACGCGGCCGCGGTCGGCGTGTTCCAGGCGCCGGGCGCCAATGCGCTCGCGATCCGCGACGGCGTCGTGGCCAAGATGGAACAGCTCAAGACGCGGTTCCCGCCCGGCGTGGAATACCGCACCGTCTACGACACCACCATCTTCGTCCGCGATTCGATCAAGGCCGTCGTCACCACGCTGCTCGAAGCCATCGCGCTCGTCGTGCTGGTGGTGATCCTGTTCCTGCAGACCTGGCGCGCCTCGATCATTCCGTTGATCGCCGTGCCGGTGTCCATCGTCGGCACGTTCGGCGCGCTGTACCTGCTCGGCTTCTCGATCAACACGCTGACCCTGTTCGGGCTGGTGCTCGCGATCGGCATCGTCGTGGACGACGCGATCGTGGTGGTCGAAAACGTGGAGCGCAACATCGAGGAAGGCCGCACGCCGCTCGAAGCCGCGCACCAGGCGATGAAGGAAGTCTCCGGCCCGATCATCGCGATCGCGCTGGTGCTGTGCGCCGTGTTCGTGCCGATGGCGTTCCTGTCGGGCGTGACCGGCCAGTTCTACAAGCAGTTCGCGGTGACCATCGCCATCTCGACGGTGATCTCGGCGATCAACTCGCTCACGCTGTCGCCGGCGCTCGCCGCCAAGCTGCTGCACTCGCACGACGCGCCGAAGGATGCGTTGTCGCGCGGGATCGACCGCACGTTCGGCTGGGCGTTCCGTCCGTTCAACCGCTTCTTCAAGCGCAGCTCGGCGCAGTACCAGGGCCGCATCGGCGGGTTGCTCGCGCATCGTGGCCGCGTGTTCGCGGTGTACGGCGTGCTGTTGCTCGCCACGGGCCTGGTGTTCTCGTGGGTGCCGCGCGGCTTCATCCCGATCCAGGACAAGCTGTACCTGATCGCGGGCGTGAAGCTGCCGGAAGGCGCGTCGATCGAACGCACGGACGCGGCGCTGAAGAAGATCGCCGCCGCGGCGAAGGGCATCGACGGCGTGGCGCACGAAGTCGCCTTCCCGGGCCTCAACCCGCTGCAGTTCACCAACACCCCGAACAGCGGCGTCGTGTTCTTCCCGCTCAAGCCCTTCAGCGAGCGCCACCAGTCCGCGAAGGAAATCAACGACCAGCTCAACGCGAAGATCGCCGGCATCCAGGAAGGCTTCGCGTTCTCGCTGATGCCGCCGCCGATCCTCGGCCTCGGCAACGGGTCGGGCTACTCGCTGTTCGTCGAAGACCGCGGCAACCTGGGCTACGGCGCGCTGCAGAACGCCGTGCAGGGCTTCCAGGGCATGGCCGCGCAGACGCCGGGCATGGGCTTCCCGATCAGCAGCTACCAGGCCAACGTGCCGCAGCTCGACGCCGAAGTGGACCGCGTCAAGGCGAAGGCGCAGGGCGTTCCGCTGACGGAACTGTTCGACACGCTGCAGACCTACCTCGGCTCGGCCTACGTCAACGACTTCAACATGTTCGGGCGCACGTGGCAGGTGATCGCGCAGGCCGATGGCCCGTTCCGCGACCACGTGGAAGACATCGCCAACCTGCGCACGCGCAACGTCAACGGCGAGATGGTGCCGATCGGTTCGATGGTCACGATCAAGCAGACCTACGGCCCCGACCCGGTCCTGCGCTTCAACGGCTATCCCGCCGCCGACCTGCTGGGCGAAGCCGATCCGCGCGTGATGTCGTCCGGCGAAGCGATGGCGAAGGTGTCGGAGATCGCGACGCAAGTGCTGCCCAACGGCATGGGCTTCGACTGGAGCGACCTGAGCTACCAGGAAGCCACGCAGGGCAACGCCGCGTTCATCGTGTTCCCGCTCGCCATCCTGCTCGCGTTCCTCGTGCTGGCCGCGTTGTACGAAAGCTGGACGCTGCCGCTGGCGGTGATCCTGATCGTGCCGATGTGCATGCTGTCCGCGCTGCTCGGCGTCAAGCTGACCGGTGGCGACAACAACACGTTCGTGCAGGTGGGCCTGGTGGTGCTGATGGGCCTGGCGTGCAAGAACGCGATCCTGATCGTCGAATTCGCCCGCGAACTCGAACTGCAGGGCAAGGGCATCATCGAAGCCGCGCTCGAAGCCTGCCGCCTGCGCCTGCGCCCGATCGTCATGACCTCGATCGCCTTCATCGCCGGCACCGTGCCGTTGGTGCTCTCGCATGGCGCGGGCGCAGAAGTCCGCTCGGTCACGGGCATCACGGTGTTCGCCGGCATGCTGGGCGTGACGCTGTTCGGCCTGTTCCTCACCCCCGTGTTCTACGTCGCGCTGCGCAAGCTCGTTGCGCGCGACGCCCTGCCGGCCACTGCGTCGGCCCACGCCTGATTCCCTCCCCCATGAGGATTTGCATCCAATGAACACCAACAAGATCGCGCTGGTCACCGGCGCCACCCGCGGCATCGGCTTCGAGACCGTCCGCCAGCTCGCCAACCAGGGCGTGCACGTGCTGCTCGCCGGCCGCAACCACGACAAGGCCGTCGAGGCCGCGCTGAAACTGCAGGCCGAAGGCCTGTCGGTCGAAGCGATCACGCTGGACGTCGCCAACGACGACAGCATCGCCACGGCCGCGAGAGAGGTCGCGCGCAAGCACGGCCACCTCGACATCCTGGTCAACAACGCCGGCGTCCTGCGCGACGACTGGGACCGCAAGCCCTCCGAGCAATCGATGACCACGTGGCGCGAGACGTTCGACACCAACGTGTTCGGCGTCATCGCCACCACCAACGCGTTCCTGCCGCTGCTCAGGCAGGCGCCGGCCGCGCGCATCGTCAACGTGTCGAGCCTGCTGGGCTCGATCGCGGCCAGCAACGATGCGGCCTCGGTGATCTACGACATCAAGATCCCGGCCTACAACGTGTCCAAGAGCGCCGTGAACGCGTGGACCGTGCAGCTCGCGCACGAACTGCGCGACACGCCGATCAAGGTCAACGCCGTGCACCCGGGGTCGGTGAAGACCGACATGAACGGTGCCGGGGATCTCGAAGTCGCCGACGGTGCGCGCACCAGCGTGCGCATGGCGCTGCTCGACGCGAACGGCCCGAGCGGCGGCTTCGTCCACTTCGAGGAGACCCTGCCGTGGTGAGTTTGAAACCCCTCGTGCCTGCGCTGGCCGCCGCGTTGCTGGCGGCCTGCGCGGTGGGGCCGGATTTCGTGCGGCCCACCTCGCAGGCGCCCGACACGTTCACGCGTGCCGAAGCGCCGTCCGCCGTCGCGGCCACGCCGGCCGACGACGAATTCTGGCGCCGCTTCAACGACCCGATGCTGACCTCGCTGGTCGAGGAAGCCCTCGCCGCCAACCACGACCTGCGCGTCGCGCTCTCGCGCTACGACCATGCCAATGCGTTGTTGCGTGGTGCGCGGTTCGACCAGGTGCCCACCATCACCGCGCAAGGCACGGCGAGCGACACGCGCCTGAGCGCCGACCAGGCCGCAGGCATCTCGCGCGCCGACCGCGACAACAAGTCGTATTCGGTGAACGCGCAAGCGGCATGGGAGCTCGACTTCTTCGGCCGCGTGCGGCGCAACGTGGAAGCGGAACGCGCGGGCGCGGAAGCGTCGGCGCAGGACCTCGCGGCGGCGCAGGTGGCGATCGTGGGTGAAGTCGCGCGCACGTATTTCGAACTGCGCGGCTTGCAGGAACGATTGCACGTCGCGACCGACAACGCCGCCAACCAGGCGGAGACGTTGCGGCTGGTGCAGGCGCGCTTCGATGCGGGCCGCGGCACGGAGTTCGATACCTCGCGTGCACGGGCGCAGCTCGAAGCCACGCAGGCCAACGTGCCGGCGCTGGAAGCCCTGGCCGCGGTGTCGGAGCATCGCCTCGCCGTGCTCACCGGTCGCCCGCCGGGCGCATTGGTCGCCGACCTCGATCGCGTTGCACCGCTGCCCGCGTTGCCCGATCGCCTCGATGCCGGCACGCCCGGTGCGTTGCTGCGTCGTCGCCCCGACGTCGCCGCCGCGGAATTGCGGTTGCACTCGGCCACCGCGCGCATCGGCGTGGCGACGGCGGACCTGTTCCCCCGCTTCACGCTCGGCGGGCTGATCGGCACGCAGGCCATCGATTCCTCGGCGTTGTTCGAACGCGACAGCGAAACCCGCCTCGTCGCGCTGGGCATCGATTGGTCGTTCCTCGATGCGGGGCGTGTCCGCGCCCGTATCGCGGCGGCCGACGCCGACGCCGAAGGCGACCTCGCGCGTTATCGCCAGACCGTGCTGCTCGCGCTGGAAGACACGGAGAACGCGCTCGTCATCCATGCCCGCGCGCGCGTGGAAGACCAGCATCGCGAACAAGCCGCCGTCGACAGCGCCAATGCCGCGCGCCTGGCCCGCGTGCGTTACGAAGCCGGTGCCGCGGACCTGTTCGAAGTCCTCGACGCCGAACGCACGCGCCTGCAGGCGCAGGATGCGTTCGTCGATGCGCGCACGCGCACGACGACGAGCGTGGTCGCGCTGTACAAGGCGATGGCCGGCGGCTGGCCGGGCCGGATGCCGTTGCGCGAGAAAGTCGCGCGCCAGTGAGTCGTCACCGTCATCCCCGCTTCGGCGGGGATGACGTTGTTCAGAACAATGAACCGGTTTCCGGTTCGAAGTACTGCAACCGGCCTTCAACGATTCGCGCCGCGCCCGTCCACGGATGTTCCTCCGCCCGCCCTGGCGCCATCAGGTGCATGACCTGCCACCCGTGCGCCTTGAAGTCATCCGAAATCAGCCCGCGATGGCACTGCCACCACACGGCCTCCGCGCACATCACCGCCGTCGGTGACGCATTGGCCAACGCTGCCAGTGCTTCATGCGCCGCGCGATACGCCTGGGTGTCCATGTAATCGGCATACGCCCGGAAGCTCGCGTTCCGCCACAAGGTGTTGCGCGAATCCGCCGACGGCGTGCGCCGCCCGCCCAGGGCCGGCATCGGCACATAGGCAACGCCCGCCTCCGCCAGCGCCGGCCCCATCGCCTCGCCCGAAAACTGCGGATGCCGCCGCGAGCCCGCGAAGCGCCGCACGTCCACCAGGGTTGCGATGCCCGCATCGCCCAGCATCGCGACGAAGACGTCCCAGGTCCGCGTCGAGTGCCCGATGGTCCACAAGGTCTGCATGGCGGGATTGTGCATCGGTGGATGGTGGTCACGGTGACGTTCGTCACTTCGCGTTGGCTGCACGTACGCCCCACCGTGGCTTCACTGCGTCCCGCGAACCTCGCCGGGACCTCGCATCCACCCGGGCCCCATGCAACTCACCCTCCGCGACATCCGCAAGACCTATCCCAATGGCGTGCAGGCGCTCGATGGCGTCAGCCTGACGATCCCGGTCGGCATGTATGGGTTGCTCGGGCCCAACGGCGCCGGCAAGTCGACGTTGATGCGCATCCTGGCGACGTTGCAGGAAGCCGACAGCGGCAGCGCGATGCTCGGCGAGCTCGACGTGTTGAACCGCAAGGAAGACGTGCGCAAGACCCTGGGGTACCTGCCGCAGGAATTCGGCGTCTATCCGCATGCCAGCGCGTATTCCCTGCTCGATCACTTCGCCGTGCTCGAAGGCATGGCCGGCAAGGGCGCGCGGCGCGAGGTGGTCGAATCGCTGCTGCGCCAGGTGAACCTGTGGGACGTGCGCCACCAGAAACTCGGCGGCTATTCGGGCGGCATGCGGCAGCGCTTCGGCGTGGCCGTGGCGCTGCTGGGCAACCCGAAACTGCTGATCGTCGATGAGCCCACCGCCGGCCTCGATCCGGCCGAACGCGTGCGTTTCCTCAACCTGTTGAGCGAACTCGGCGAAACCAGCGTGGTGATCCTGTCCACGCACATTGTCGAGGACGTCTCGGAGCTGTGCACGCGCATGGCGATCATCAACCGCGGCCGGATCCTGCTCGAAGCGCAGCCGCAGGACGCGATGACCCACCTCCGCGGCCGCATCTGGCGACGCGTGGTGGCACGGGACGCGCTGCCGGCCGTGCAGCGCGACCACGCGGTGATCTCCACCACCCTGCTCGGTGGCCGCACCGTCGTGCACGTGTACGAAGAAGCGTCGCCGGGCCCCGGCTTCGACGCGACGGAACCCGATCTCACCGACGTGTACTTCAGCACCATGGCCGGGCACATGGGGCAGCACGGCGCGCACGCGGCTGCCGCCGCATGAAGCTCGGCAAGATCTTCCGGTTCGAATTCGCGTACCAGGCACGTCGCGTCGCGACGTGGTTCCAGGTCGTTGCGTTGTGCTTCGTGGCCTGGAGCGTCATCCAGGGCAACTACGTCGATGACGCGCGCAACGGTTACATGCTGGTCAACGCGCCCCTGGTGATCGCCTCGACCACGGTGGTCTGCTGCCTGCTCTGGCTGTTCATCGGCGCGTCCGTCGCCGGTGACGCCGCCGCACGCGATATCGAAACGGGCCAGCATCCTCTCAGCTATTCCGCGCCGGTCGGCAAGTTCGATTACCTGGCCGGCCGCTTCCTCGCGGCGTATGCGCTCAACGCCCTGATCCTGCTGGCGGCACCGGTAGGTATGTGGATCGGCATGCACTGGCCCGACGTCGAACCCGGCATCGTCGGTCCCTGGCGGCCCGCGGCCTTCGCGCTGGCGTACCTGCTGATCGCGCTCCCGAACGCGTTCATCGCGACGGCGGTGCAGTTTTCGTTCGCCGCGCTCGGACGTCGCGCCATCCTGAGCTACTTCGGCAGCGTGGTGTTGTTCTTCGCCTCGATGGGGCTGGCGACGTTCGTCGCGGTGGCGCTGCACCAGCAGGACCTGGCGCGGTTGCTCGACCCGGTGGGGATGATTTCCATCGTCAGCCACCTGTCCGATACGTGGACGCCGACCGAAACGAACACGCGCCTGGTCGGCATGCAACCCATGCTGCTCGGCAATCGCCTGTTGTGGGCGGTCGCGGGCCTCGCGGCGCTTGGCTTCACGTATCGACGGTTTCGCCTCGTCCATCCGGCGGAAGGGCGTCGCCGGTTGCGTCACCGGTTGGCGCGGGCTGCGACGCAGGAGGCTGCGAGCGAGTCACCCAGTGCACGACCGATCTCCGCCTCCTCGCTGGAGGCCGAACGCCACTTCGGCTTCACCACGCACCTGCACCAACTTCGCGCCGTCGCGTCGCGCTCGCTGCGCATGCTCGCGAAAGGCTGGACCGTGTTCGCGCCGCTCGCACTGGTGGCCTTCCTCGCCTGCGTCGCGGTGCCCGCGCGCATGAACTGGGTCGGCGTGCCGTTGCTGCCGCGCACCGAACACGTGCTGACGTATCTCACCGCCGCGCTCGCCAATCCGGGCAACCGCGTGTGGATGGTCATTCCGTTAATGATCATCTTCTACGCCGGCGAACTGGTGTGGGGCGAGCGCGACGCGCGCATGGGCGAAATCGGCGGCACCGCGCCGGTGCCGGATTGGGTCTTCTTCGTCGGGAAGTTCCTGGCGCTTGCACTGTTGCTGGTCGCGTGGATGGTCGTGCTGGGCATGGCCGGCGTGGTCGGACAGGTCGCGCTGGGCTACCACCACGTCGAGATCGGCGTGTACGCGAAGGTCCTGCTCGGGCTGCAACTGACGGACTACCTGTTGTTCGCGCTGCTCGCGTTGACCGTGCACACCGTGGTGAACCAGAAGCACCTCGGCACGCTGGCGGCGCTGGCGCTCTACGGGCTGATCGCGTTCGCGCCCTTGCTCGGGCTCGAACACAAACTGCTGGTGTTCGGCGCCAGTCCGGACTGGTCGTACTCCGACATCCGCGGTTTCGGCGCATCGCTGCTGCCGTGGCTGGCGTTCAAGGCGTACTGGATCGCCTGGGCCGTGTTGCTGGCGGTGCTGGCGCGCCTTGCGTGGGTGCGCGGCCGCGAATCCGACCCTCGTGCACGGCTGGCATTGGCCCGCGCGCGCATGACGCGCCCGACGATGATCACCGCTGCGTTCGCGACCCTCGCGGTGCTCGGCCTGGGCACTGGCATCCTCTACAACACCAACGTGCGCAACCATTACCGGTCGCACGACGCAGGCCTGGCGAACCAGGCCGCGTACGAACGTCGCTACGCGCGTTACGCCGATGTACCGCAACCGCGCGTCACGGCATCGAGCATGCGCGTCGAGCTCTACCCGAAGCAGCGCGCCGCTGATTTCCGCGGTCGCTATCGCCTGGTCAATGCCACTCCGCACGCCATCGACACCGTCCATGTGGCCACCGCCACCGACGACGGCATCGAGACGCGCAGCCTGCGCTTCGACCGGCCGGCGACGCGCGTGCTCGACGACACGCGCCTAGGACATCGCATTTACAAGCTGGCCACCCCGTTTCAACCGGGCGAGTCCATGCAGCTCGACTACGACGTGCGCTTCGCACCACGGGGCTTCGGCAATCGTGGCGCGGACGAGACCATCGTCGGCAATGGCAGCTGGATCAGCGCCCTGCACTTCGTGCCCACCATCGGCTACCAGCCTGCGCGTGAATTGCGCGAAGCCGGCGACCGCCTCACGCAGGGCCTGCCCGCGCGGCCGCGCGTGCCGGTGCTGGAAGACCTGAAGGCGCGCGCAGGCGTACCCGGCGACGCAGGCATGAAGTTCGATGCCATCGTCGGCACGGACGACGACCAGGTGGCACTGGCGCCCGGCACCTTGCGCCGCAGTTGGCGCGAACACGGCCGCCGGTATTTCCAGTACGCCAGCGACGCGCCGATCGGCGAGGACGTGCAGTTCTTCTCGGCCCGCTACTCGGTGCGGCGCGCGCAATGCCAGGGCGTGGGCGTCGAAGTCTTCCACCATCCCGCGCACGACAGCATCGTCGGGACCATGGCCCGCAGCGCGTGTGCGTCGCTCGCGCTCTACACGCGCCTGTACGGCCCCTACCCCTATCGATCGCTGTGCATCGTCGAGAACGCTTCGCGCGACATCGGCGCCCACTCCGAACCCGGCCTCGTCGACTACGGCGATGGCTTCGCGCTGCTGGATCCTTCGCGCGAACCCGATGGCCTGGACCTCGTCTTCGCCGTCACCGCGCATGAAGTCGCGCATCAATGGTGGGGCGGCGCGCGGTTCTCGCCGGCGCGCGTGGAAGGCGCCGGACTGTTGATCGAAAGCATGGCCACGTATTCGGCGACCCAGGTCGTCGAGGACACGCTGGGCTCCGCGCAGTTGCAGGCCTACCTCGACATGATGCGCCGCGAGTACGAAGTGCCGCGTTCGCGCGCATCGCCGCCGCTGCTGCGGGCGACCGAGCAGTTCCTCAACTACCGCAAGGGTCCGTTGGCGATGTACGCGTTGAGCCAGTACATCGGCCGCGACCAGGTGAACCTCGCGCTGCGCCGATTGCTGGAGGCACACCCGCCGGGCAGCACGCCCTTGGCGACCACGCTGGACCTGTATCGCGAATTGCAGGCGGTCACGCCGAGGCAGTACCAACCGGTGTTGCACGACCTGTTCGCCGCCAACACGTATTGGGAGCTCTCCGCGACGCAGGCCAAGGCGACCAGAACGCCCGACGGTCGTTGGCAGGTCGCCGTGGACGTACGTGCGCGCAAGCTGCTGGTCGACGACGCGGGCGCGGAAATCGAGCGCCCACTCGACGAATGGGTCGAGATCGGCGTGTACCCCGGCCCGGCGCAGAAGCAGGAAAACGGCCAGGTGATTCCGGGCAAGCCGATGTGGCTGGCGAAGCACCGGATCACCCGCGCGACGCAGACACTCCTGGTGACGGTGCCGCGCGAACCGGGGTACGTCGGCGTGGATCCGCGCGCCCTGCTCGTGGACGTGCGGCCCCGGGACAATTTCGCGGAAGTGGCGCGTCCGGCGACGCGATAGCGCCCCATTCCCCACCCCGGGTGAAATCCCATTGACGCCCGCGCGTCTACGCTGCCCGCATGAATGGGCATTCCCCGAACCTCGCGCGCAGCGCACAGATCCTCCGCTTCCTCCTGCGGTATCGCGGCGCGGGCGTGTTCACCGGCATCGACCTGGATTCGGCGTCGCTGCCGACGGACGACACCGAGATCGAAGCCGGCGCCCCCGAAGAGTTCGTCGACGACCTCGAGGCGCTCGGCCCCACCTTCATCAAGATCGGCCAGGCGCTGTCGACGCGGCCCGACATGGTGCCGCCCGCCTACCTCGTCGCCCTGCAGCGCATGCAGGACGAAGTGGCGCCCGCGCCGTTCGAAGCCATCCGGCCGGTGATCGAGGACGAACTGGGCGTGCGCATCAGCAAGGCGTTCGTGCGCTTCGACGAAGTGCCGATCGGTGCGGCATCGCTCGCGCAGGTGTATCGGGCCGAATTGCGCGACGGCCGCGAAGTGGCGGTGAAAGTGCAGCGCCCCGGCGTGGCGGAACTGATCCGCGCCGACCTCGACACGCTCGCCGCGATGGCCGACAAGGCCGATCGCATGACGGACATCGGCCGGCGCATCCGCTTCGCCGACTGGGTGCACGAGTTCCGCAAGACGCTGCTGGCTGAACTGGATTACCGCATCGAAGCGGAAAACCTCGCGCGCTTCGCGGACCACTTCACCGCGTATCCCGAATTGTTCGTGCCGCAGCCGATCCGCGACCTGTGCGCCACGCGCGTGCTCACGATGGACCTGGTGCACGGCGTCAAGGCCACCGAACTGTCGGGCATCCGCCGCACCGAACAGGACCTCGGCAAACTCGGCGAGGCGCTGCTGCGCGGTTACCTCGACCAGATGTTCGTGCACGGCGAGATCCACGCCGATCCGCACCCGGGCAACCTGCTGGTGACGAACGACGGCCGCCTGGGCCTGTTCGACCTCGGCATGATCGCGCACGTCCCACCGAAACAACGCGAGCGCCTGCTCAAGCTGCTGTTCGCCTGCGTGGATGGCCGCGGCGAAGAAGTGGCGAACGAATCGATCGCGATGGGGACGCGGCTGGACGATTTCGACCAGGAGCGTTTCGTCCGCGAGATCGGCCAGCTGGTGTCGCGCTATGCCGCGCACTCGGGTTCGCAATCCTTGTCCGAAGGCCGCCTGGTCGTCGAACTGGTGCGCATCGCCACCGCGTGCGGCCTGCGCACGCCGCCGGAACTCAGCCTGCTGGGCAAGACGCTGCTCAACCTCGAACAGGTGGCCTTCGCGCTGGATCCGCAGCTGGACGTCAAGGCGATCGTCGAGACGCACATCCAGCACGTGATGCGCGAGCGCATCAAGCAATCGTTCTCGCCGGCCAACCTCGCCAACGAGATGATGGAAATGCAGGCGCTGGTGCGCGAGTCGCCGCGCAAGGTGTCCGACATCCTGTCGCTGCTCGCCGAGAACCGCCTCACCGTGAACCTCGGCGGCCTGGACGACTCGCAGCTGATGGAGAACCTGCAGAAGATCGCCAACCGCATCAGCGCCGGCGTGATCACCGCCGCGCTGATCCTGGCCTCGGCGATCCTGATGAAGGTGGAGACGCCGGGCATCAAGCTGTTCGGGTATCCGGCGCTGGCGCTGGTGCTGTTCCTGATCGGCACGGGCGTGGGCCTGATGCTGGTGTGGAGTTCGCTGCGCCGCGACCACAAGGCGCGCCCGAAGGAAGAGCGCGGGCCGCGCTAGAATCCGCGTCCCCCGCAAGCCCGCTCGCCCCCATGTCCTCCCCCTTCGGCACCGAGACCGTGCTGGATGTCCGTCACTGGACGGACGCGTATTTCAGTTTCACCACCACGCGCGACGATGGTTTCCGTTTCGAGAACGGCCAGTTCGTCATGATCGGCCTGCCCGTCGCGCAGCCCGACGGCAGCACGCGTCCGCTGCTGCGCGCGTATTCGATCGCCAGCGCGAACTGGGAAGAACAACTCGAGTTCTTCAGCATCAAGGTGCAGGACGGTCCGCTGACCTCGCGGCTGCAGCACATCCAGCCCGGCGATGCGCTGCTGATCGGGCGCAAGCCCACGGGCACGCTGCTGATCCACGACCTGCATCCGGGGCGCAACCTGTACCTGCTCGGCACCGGCACCGGCTTCGCGCCGTGGCTGGCCGTCATCAAGGACCCGGCGACGTACGAACGCTTCGAGCGCGTGATCCTGTGCCACGGCGTGCGCAACGCGCGCGACCTCGCGTATCGCGACTACATCGTCAACGAATTGCCGCACCACGAATTCCTGGGCGAGCAGATCGGGAAGCAGTTGCTGTATTACCCGGCGGTGTCGCGTGAAGGGTTCGACTTCGGCGGCCGCGACCAACGCGGGCGGCTGACCGAGTTGATGGACAGCGGGCGGATGATGGATCACCTGCGCATCGAGCCGCTCGATCCCGCACGCGACCGCGCGATGATCTGCGGCAGCCCGCAGATGCTGGCGGATTTCCGCGGGTTGCTGGACAAGCGCGGTTTCGTCGCCGCGCCGCGCATCGGCGTGCCGGGGGATTACGTGTTCGAGCGGGCGTTCGTCGAGAAATAAGATCGCTTTCACGCCCCGCGCGTTAAGGTCCGCGCGTCCCTGGATCGCGCACATCCCCGATGGCCTTGACCGGGCAACACGCTCGACCCGATGCACGCCCGCAGGCGCCACCCGCGTCGCACGCGGAATGGCGCGCGGGGTCCACGCTCGCACGCTTCTTCACCCGCCGCTCGTTGCGCACGCTCGATGAAGACGAGTGCCGCAAACTGATCGAAGGCCAGGTCGAGGCCACGCGCCCGATCATCAGCGGCCTCATCGCCAGCGGCGCGATGATCCTCGCGCTCACCGGCATGTTCGAAGCCTTCAACGTCGCGCCCGGGATCGGCTGGCCGTGGTGGCTGGTGGAACTGGTGGCGCTGACGATGGCGGGCAGCGCACTGGCGATCTGGCATTTGTCCGACTGGCGTCCGCGATTGCTGCTCACGGTGCTCAGCACCTTGTTGTTCGCAGTGTTCCTGTCGGTGCCGGTGCCGGGCACGCAGTACGGCATGGCCTTGCGCATGGCGCTGTTCTCGCTGATGCCGATCGCGTTGCTCGCGTTGATGGTGCGCCGCGCGTCGATCCTCGCGCTGTCGGGCACGATGTTGTTCGTCGCGTGGCTGCGCGTGTACCTGCACGGCGATCTCGCGGCGGGCTCGGCCGTGTACTGGTTGTACAACCTCGCCACGATCGGCTTCGGCTTGCTGCTGGGCGGGTATCGCACGGACTTCGCGGTGAGCAACTTCCGCATGCGCCAGCGCCTGCGCTACCAGGCCACCACCGACGAACTCACCGGCCTGCGCAACCGCGCCGGCTGGAACCGCGACGCGGAAGCCTGCTACGAGGATGCGATCAAGCGCGCGAAACCCGCGAGCTTCGCGTTCTTCGACATCGACTACTTCAAGCGCGTCAACGACACGCACGGCCACGCGGTGGGCGACCGGATCCTGCAGCAGCTCGGCCAGATCATCCGCGAGCGCGTGGGGTCGCGTTGCTGCGCCGCGCGCATGGGCGGCGAGGAATTCGTGGTGCTGCTGGTCGACTACCCGGCCGAATCGGTGGAAGGGTTCGTGCAACGCGTGCGCAAGGAATTCGACGACGCCACGCGCGACATCGGCGTCACCGTCAGCGCGGGCGTGGCGCATCGGCTCGAGGCGGAAAGCATGAGCCAGCACCTGCGCCGCGCGGACATCGCGTTGTATGCGGCGAAGGCCGAAGGCCGCGACCGGATGGTGGTGGCGAAGGGCTAGTCTGGGCGCAACGCGTCGCGGTACGTGCGGCTGCACGGCACCACCGTGCCGTCGTTCAAGACGATGCGCGCATCGCCGGTGTCCAGCGGTTCGATCTGCGCCACGCAATCCAGGTTGACCATGTGGCTGCGGTGCACGCGCACGAAGCGCGCGGGGTCGAGCTGCTGTTCCAACGCGGCCATGGTGCTGCGCAGCGGGTAGTCGCGGCCGCGCACGCGCAGGTTCACGTAGTTGCCGCTGGCCTGCAGGGCTTCGACGTCGTTGGCGGCGATCAGGAATTCCTTGCCGAGCTTGCGCACGAGGAAGCGCTCGGGACGTTCGGGCGCCACCGGCGCCGGCACGTCGTCGTCCGACGGCGCGAGCACACTCGCCTCGCCCTGCCAGCGGCGCAGGAACCAGCGATACGCCTCCATCGTCGCCACCAGCCCGAAGTAGCTCCGGATGTCCTTGAGGTATTCGTAGCCCCATTCGTGGAGCCAGTTGCCGAAATCGTAGTCGGCGCCCTGCGTCGCATAGGCGACCTTGCGCAGCGCGACCATCCCCGCGACGTGCGCGACCGACCAGGCCACCGAGCCCAGCAGGTGCAGCGGCAGCGCGCGCTTCCAGGTATCGAAGCGCACCGGGACCTTATTCGTGTACCAGGCGACCGCCGGCACCAGGGCCAGGCAGACGATCGCGCTCGTCCATTCCCACACCGCCGGTTCCCAGGCCTTGAAGCCCAGGTGTGCGCGCTGGATGTCGAGCCAGGTGACCGCGCTGTTGGCGATCGCGTTCATCAGGTAGGTGACGACCCAGAAGCCCACCTCGAACGTCCGCTTCCACGGGCGGAAGCGTTCCCAGGCATTGGGCGGACTTTGCGGTGCGGTGGCGACGGTCGACATGTCGCGCATTGTGGCCGAGCGCGGCCCGGGGACGGAATCGGCTCGTCCCTTGCGTCCACGTTTCGTCCCGCGGCCGCGCACCTCCGTCCCTTCGCGCTGTCGCCGGATGCGGCGCGGCGCCAACGTGCGGGCACCTTCCACCGGCCCGCCGCCATGACCGACACCGCGTTGCCCACCCGCCGCCACGACATCGACGCCCTGCGCGCCCTCGCCTTCGCCCTGCTGATCCTCTACCACTGGGCCATGCTCTACGTTGGTGGCGAGGACTGGGGCTGGCACCTCAAGAGCCTCCACACCACCGAAGCGATCCAGCTGCCGATGCTGCTGGTCAACCGCTGGCGCATGGACCTGATCTTCCTGATCTCCGGCTTGTCGGTGCACTTCCTGATGCGCGACACCTCGATCGGCCGGTTCGTCCGCCTGCGCACCTGGCGCCTGCTGCTGCCGCTGGTGTTCGGGATGCTGGTGGCCGTGCCGATCCAGCCGTATGCCCAGGGCGTGGCGAACGGGTTGGTGGCGCCGGGGTTCTGGTCGTTCCTCGCGCGGTACTACAGCGGCTCGAGCTGGCCGCCGGGCGCGTTCGACGGCTGGGAACACGGCTTCACCTGGAACCACCTCTGGTACCTGGCGTACCTGTGGACCTACTCGCTGGTGTTCGCTGCGCTGCTGCCGTTGCTGCGTCGCCTGCCGAACCCGCTCGCCAACCTGCGCGGCAAGGCGTTGCTGATCCTCCCCGCGCTGCCGCTGGTGCTGTTCACCGTGACGCTGCAGCCGCACTTCGAAGACACCGGCGACCTGGTGCACGACTGGTTCCGCCATTCCATCTACTTCACCGTGTTCCTCTACGGCTGGTGGCTGGGCACGAACGCAGGCGTGTGGGCCGAACTCGTCCGCCTGCGCCGCGTCGCCTTGTCCTGCGCGCTCGGCCTGTTCTCGATCTACGTCGTGTTGTTGTTCACCCTGCCGGACGACGGCGGCACGTGGGGCCCGGTGGCGGCGCGTACGCTGCGCAGCTTCTACATCTGGTGGATGTTGTGCGCGATCCTCGGGTTCGCCCGCGCGTACTTGAACCGCCCCTTCCGTTGGTTGCCCTGGGCGAACGAAGCGGTGTATCCGTGGTACGTGCTGCACCAGACGATGATCATCGCGTGCGCGATGGTGTTGCTGCCGATGCACCTGGGGGCGGTGGTGGAGCCGGCGTTGGTGTTGATCGGGACGGTGGCGGGGTGTGCGGTGGGGTTTGCGGTGATCCGGCGGACACCGATCTTGCGGCCGTTGTTCGGGATGAAGTGGAAGCCGCGGGGGGCTTCGATTCCGGCAGCGACCAAGTCGGCACCCGCGGTTGCATAGCCGGAGAAACGACAAGGCCCGCAATCGCGGGCCTTGTTGCATGGGTCAATCGCGGGCGCGAATCAACAGAAGGGAAAGATACCCAGCCAGTGCAGGGATCCAGAACCCAACCACGAACGCCAAGTGCGGATAGGTCATGAACGCAGCGGCCACGTTCGCTGCAATCATCAGGAGCGAACAAGCGACGATCCGTTTCGGCCTCCGGGGTTTCGTGAGCACCGCGGAAAGAAACAGACCATCCCCGACGATGCACGCGAGGTACACCGCGTACCTTCCCATTGCGGCGAGGCCATGATCCCGAAGGGCCAGGACCAGGATGATGGCGCAGCCGACCGCGATGACGCCGTTGTCGAACCTGTCCCCGGATTTGTCTTCGCGCATCAACCCAGCGCGGCCTCGATGTCCTTCGCCAACGACTCCGGCGTATCCGTCGGCGCGTACCGCTTGATGACCTTCCCATCGCGCCCGACGAGGAATTTCGTGAAGTTCCACTTGATGGCATCGATGCCGAGGAACCCGCCCTTTTCGTCCTTCAGCCACTGCCACAGCGGATGCGCCTGCTTGCCGTTCACGTCGATCTTCGCGAACAACGGGAAGTCGACGTCGTACGACAGCGAGCAGAAATTCTTGATCTCCGCTTCGTCGCCCGGTTCCTGGTGGCCGAACTGGTCGCACGGGAAGCCGAGCACCACGAGCCCGCGGTCGCGGTAGGTGCGCCACAACTGTTCCAGCCCGCTGTACTGCGGGGTGAAGCCGCACTTGGATGCGACATTGACGACCAGCAGTACCTTGCCGGCGTAGTCGGAAAGCGACTGCGGCTGGCCGTCGATGTCGTTGGCGGTGAAATCGAACGCAGTGGTCATGGCCGGCTCCTTGTCAGGACTCGGAGTTTAGGCATCGCCAGCGCCGCGTGGATTCCCGCCTTCGCGGGAATGACGCGCGATGGCTCAATGCTTCGCGGTCTTGCCCGGCTCCGACACCTGCTTCACCACTTCCGCGGCCTGGTTGTCCTTGCCGGCCAGCGCGACGTCGGCCAGCGACACGATGCCGGCCAGCTTGCCGCCCGCATCGACCACCGGGACGCGGCGGATCTTCGCGGACTCCATCAGCGCGGTCGCGTCCTTCAGGCTGCTGTCGTCGCGCACGGACTTCGCGGGCTGGCTCATCGCGTCCTTCGCGGTCGCGGTCATCGTGTCGTGGCCCTCGGCCACGATGCGCACGGTGATGTCGCGGTCGGTGACCACGCCCACGAGCTTGCCGGCCGGGTCGACCACCGGGATCTGGCCGCAGTCGTTCTCGATCATCATGCGCGCCACTTCGCGCAGCGGGGTTTCCACCGTGCAGCTGGCGGGGTTGGCGGTCATCACGGACGTCACGTTGGCCATTGGGGGCTCCGATTCGATGGCCGCCCGACGCGGCCCAGGGACGGAGCATCGCGCCGACGCGGTGCCGGCCACGTGAACCGGGCCGCCAAGGCTCGGCCGTTTCCCGGATCGGGGGGCGCTTTCACCCGCCATGCCTTTCGTCATTCGTACGATCACGCCGCCCTCGGGTAGATTGCGGCTCCCGTCCGACGAGACCCGCCCCGATGAAGCACCCGCTCGCCTGCGCCCTGGCGCTTGCCCTTGCCGCAGGATCGACCCTGGCGGCCACGCCGCAGGCCACGCAAGGAACCACCCCCGCGATGACCGCCAACACCGCCAACCCGTTCTTCGCCGACAGCACGCTGCCGCTGCACTACCCCGACTTCGCGAAGATCAAGGACACCGACTTCGGGCCGGCCTTCGACCAGGGCATGGCCGACGACCTGGCGGACTACGCGAAGATCGCGAACAACCCCGCCTCCCCGACCTTCGACAACACCATCATCCCGATGGAGAAGGCCGGCCGCACGCTGACGCGCGCGACCACCGTCTTTTACAACCTGCTCGGCGCCGACAAGAACGACGCGCGCGAGAAGCTCGACGAGCAGTACTCGCCGAAGTTCGCCGCGCACCGCGACGCGATTCGCCTGGATCCCAAGCTGTTCGCGCGCATCAAGTCGCTGTACGACCACCGCGAACACATGAACCTCGACGCGCAACAGACGCGCCTGGTCGAGCGTTACTACACCGATTTCGTCCGCGCCGGCGCCAACCTCAGCGACGCCGACAAGACCAAGCTGAAGGCCATCAACGGCCAGCTCGCCACGCTGGGCACGCAGTTCGACCAGAAGCTGATCGCCGGCCGCAACGCCGCCGCGGTGGTGGTCGACACGCGCGCCGAACTCGACGGCCTCACCGACGCGCAGATCGACGGCGCGGCCGAAGTCGCCAAGCAGCGCAAGCTCGAAGGCAAGTACGTCCTCACCATCCTCAACACCACCGGCCAGCCGGCCGCCGCGCAGCTGACCAACCGTGCGCTGCGCGAGAAGCTGTACAAGGCGTCGATGTCGCGCGGCAGCACCGGCGGCGAGTTCGACACCACCGCGATCATTTCGCAGGTGACCAAGCTGCGCGCCGAAAAGGCCAACTTGCTCGGCTACCCGAACTGGGCCGCGTTCGTGCTGGAAGACGAAACCGCGAAGACCCCGCAGGCCGTCAACGACATGCTCGGCAAGCTCGCCCCGCCGGCCGTGGCCAACGCCAAGCGCGAAGCCGCCGACCTGCAGGCGATGATCGACGCCGAGCAGAAGGCCAAGGGCCAGCCGACGTTCAAGCTGGAACCGTGGGACTGGTCGTTCTATTCGGAGAAGGTGCGCAAGGCGAAGTTCGCGTTCGACGAGAACGAACTCAAGCCGTACCTCGAGCTCGACAACGTGCAGCAGAACGGCGTCTTCTACGCCGCCAACCAGCTCTACGGCCTGACGTTCAAGGAACGCAAGGACCTGCCGGTGTACGAGCCGGACGTGCGCGTGTTCGACGTGTTCGACAAGGACGGCAAGCAGCTCGCCATCTTTATCTCCGACATGTACGCGCGCGATTCCAAGCAGGGCGGCGCGTGGATGAATTCGTACGTCGACCAGAGCGAGCTGTTCGGCACGCTGCCGGTCGTCGCCAACCATCTCAACATCCCGAAGCCGCCGGCCGGCCAGCCGACGCTGCTGACGTGGGATGAAGTGACCACGATGTTCCATGAGTTCGGCCATGCGCTGCACGGCATGTTCTCCGACGTGAAGTACCCCTACTTCACCGGCACCAGCGTGCCGCGCGACTTCGTCGAATATCCCTCGCAGGTCAACGAGATGTGGGCCGACTGGCCGCAGGTGCTCGCCAACTATGCGAAGAACTACAAGACCGGCGAGCCGATGCCGAAGGCGCTGCTCGACAAGGTGCTGGCCGCGGGCAAGTTCAACCAGGGCTTCACCACCACCGAGTACCTCGGTGCGGCGATGCTCGACCAGGAATGGCACCAGGTCGGTCCGGCGCAGATTCCGCCGGCCTCCGGCGTGATGGCGTTCGAAGCCGCGGCGCTGAAGAAGGACGGCGTGGATTTCGCGCCGGTGCCGCCGCGTTACCGCACGCCGTACTTCAGCCACATCATGGGCGGCTACTCGGCGGGCTACTACGCGTACATCTGGTCCGAGGTGCTCGATGCGGACACGGTGGAATGGATCAAGGCGCACGGTGGCCTGACGCGCGAGAACGGTGATCACTTCCGCGCGACGTTGCTGTCGCGCGGCGGCAGCAAGGATGCGCTGCAGCTGTTCCGCGATTTCGCGGGCCGCAATCCGGACATCACGCCGCTGCTGAAGCGTCGCGGCCTGGACGGCACGCAGCCGGATGATGCGAAGAAGCCGGCGGAAGCGACTCCGGCGAAGAAGGCGTCGGCGAAGTAACCGACCCATCGCTGCAAACGAAAAGGGCCGCGCAAGCGGCCCTTTTTTGTTCTTGCTCGTCATTCCCGCGGAAGCGGGGATCCATGGTCTTCCGCGAAAGCCCGCCTGGGGTGAAGACCGCGTCGCCCGAACCCGCGGCGGGGTAAGAATTTCTCGCCGACGTGGCGGCGAAAATTCTCACCCCACCACGGGCTGGGGCATCACCATTCGAGCCTTTTCGATCAAGGGGCCGACCGTTTCCCAAGGTCGCTGGCGTGCGTGGTAACGCACGCGCAACCCAATCACTTCTTTCGCGACGAGCAAGAGCGCATGCCGGATGCAGGCGCGGCGACGTCCAGGAAACGTCGATTCTTGCCCTGAAGCAGTCGCAGCTTTTGATTGCCGCGAAAGAAATGATTGGGGTGTGCGTGCGTTACACGCACGCCTGCGACCTCAGGTAATGGTCGGCGCCTTGATCGAAAAAGCGCGAAAGGTGATGCCCCAACCTGTGGTGGTGTGAGAATTTTCGCCGCCACGTCGGCGAGAAATTCTTACACCGCCGCGGGTTCGGGCGACGCGCAACTGCACCTCAAGCGCGCTTTTGCAAAAAAGCCCATGGACCCCTGCTTTCGCAGGGTTCGCTGGCGTGCGAGGTAACGCACGCAAACAAAAATCCCCGCCTTGGCGGGGATGACGTTCACAAGACTGGAAGGCAAGAGACTAGGCGGCGGACTGCATACTCACCGGCGCGTCATCCTTGCAGCACGTGTCCTTGCTCAGGCGCGCGATCTGCCACGCCGCGTGCGCTTCCTCGCGCACCTCGTTCCAGCCCAGGTGCGACTCGCCGCGCACGCGGTTCCAGTCGCTCGCCATCTGCGGTTCGACCGACTGCCACGCCAGGTTCGGATAAAAACCGGTGGCCAACTCGCCCAGCGCGCGGGCCCGCGCCGAAGTCACTTCGTCGATGTCGCGCGGCGCCGCATTCAGGTGGATCACCATGGGAACAGGACCTGGGGGACTCGGGGAGCGTGCAATCTCGGCATTGGCACGTAATGGATGAGTGAAAAAACGCCGGGATTTCCCATTCATTTTGATGATGTGCGAACTCGGCCGTATCCTGCCGGCCACGACAGGCGGAGACGGGAATGACAAAGCTCGAAGCACCGGCCGGCGGCCGCGGCGCACTGCGCGGCACGGTGCGGGCATGGCGCGAGCAAGGCATCGCCATGAAGCTGGTGCAGTCCTTCCTCGTCGCCAACAAGGTCACCGGATTCGATTGCCCGGGGTGCGCGTTCCCCGACAAGCCCGGCCGCCCGCTCGTCGACAGTTGCGAACAGGGCCAGAAGGCCATCGCGTGGGAGATGACGCGCAAGGCCGCGGGTGCGGACTTCTTCGATGGGAAGACGCCGGCGGACCTGCAGGCGCTCGGCGACTTCGACCTGGAGTTCCAGGGGCGCCTGACGACGCCCGTGTTGTACGAAGCCGCGCGCGGCACGTTCCGCGCGATCGACTGGGACGAGGCGTACGCGATCGCCGCGCGGGAGTTGCGTGCGCTGGATCCGGACACCGTCGCGTTCTACGCCTCCGGACGCAGCAGCAACGAAGCCGCCTTCCTGTGGCAACTCGCCGCGCGCGTCTACGGCAGCCCGCACCTGCCCGACTCGTCCAACTTCTGCCACGAACCCTCGGGCCATGCGCTGACCGAAAGCATCGGCACGCGCAAGGGCACGTGCACGCTGGACGATTTCGAACACGCCGATCTCTTCATCGTCATCGGCCAGAACCCCGCCAGCAACCACCCACGCATGATGGGCGCGCTGCACGAAGCGAAACAGCGCGGCGCGACGATCCTGGCGATCAATCCGTTGCGCGAGAAAGGCTTCACGAATTTCTCCGATCCGAAGGACATCGGCGAACTCGTCACCAACCGCGGCATTGAAGTCGCCGACGCGGTGTACCAGGTGACGCTCGGCGGCGACATGGCGTTGCTGAAGGGCGTGATGAAGGCGCTGCTCGAACGCGAACGCGGCGCGCCCGGCACGGTGTTCGACCACGCGTTCATCGCGGCGCACACGGAAGGCGTCGATGCGTTGCTCGCGGATCTCGATGCGTGTGCGTGGACCGAACTCGTGGCGCGCTCGGGCGTGACCGAAGCGCAGATGCGCGAGATCGCCGACCACTACGCCGCGGCGAACGCCACGATGATCACGTGGTGCATGGGCCTCACGCATCACCCCGAAGCGGTCGCGACGATCCAGCAGGTGCTGAACCTGCTGCTCCTGCGCGGCAACATCGGCCGCCGCGGTACCGGTGCGATGCCCGTGCGCGGGCATTCGAACGTGCAAGGCGACCGCACGATGGGCGCGACGTCCACGGTGACGCAACGCTGGCTCGACAACCTCGAAGCGACGTTCCCCGGCGCGCCGTTGTGCCGCGATGGCGGGCGCGATGCAGCCGGCGTGCTCGACGGGTTGTTCGATGGCCACATGCAGGGGCTGCTGACGCTCGGCGGCAACTTCGGCGTCGCCGCGCCGGATTCCCCGCGCGTGCTCGCCGCGCTCGAACGCCTCCCCTTCACCTTGCACATCGCCACCAAGCTCAATCGCACGCATTGCCATCCGGGCGCGGTGGGCCTGTTGCTGCCGACGCTGGGCCGCACCGATCGCGACCTGCGCGCCAGCGGCGAGCAATGCATCTCCACCGAGGACTCGTCGAGCACCGTGCGCGCCTCGCGCGGCGTGCAGGCGCCGATCAACGAACGGCAGCGCAGCGAACCGGTGATCGTCGCCGAGCTCGCGCAGGCGCTGGGTTGTGCGCCGACGGTGCCGTGGGACGAGTTCGCGCAGGACTACGCCGCGATCCGCGCGCGCATCGAACGCTGCCAGCAAGGCGTCACCGACGGCTTCGAGCGCTACAACGACCGCTTGCTGCAGGACGGACGCTTCGCGCTGCCGAACGCGGCCGCGGAGCGGCAATGGAACACCGCCAGCGGCAAGGCGCGCTTCGTGGCGCATGCCTTCGACGACGACACGCCGCTCGCACGGGCGCGCCGCGTGCATGGCGATGCGGTGCTGACCTTGATGACGATGCGCGCGCACGACCAGTTCAACACGACGGTCTACAGCCACGATGACCGGTACCGCGGCGTCGCAGGCGATCGGCGCGTGTTGTTCGCCAATGCGCAGGACCTGGCCGCGCGCGGGCTGGCCGATGGCGATTGCGTCGACATCGAAACGCTGGTGGACGACGGGCACGAACGGCGCGTCACCGCGTTCACGGCGCACGCGTGGGATATCCCGAAGGGGTGTTGCGCGGCGTATTTCCCGGAGGCGAGCAGTTTGATTGCGGCGAGCGTGTATTCCGCGGGGAGTCGGACGCCGCTTTACAAGGAGATGCCGGTGCGGGTGACGAAGAGCGCCCTTACTTCAGCTTGATCTCGCGCAATCGCTCTTCGAGATACCCCTGCGCCGTGATCGCCTCCGGATAGCGCGACGGATTGTCGGCATCCACGCACGACGGCAGCACGTCGATCAGGAAATCCGGGTTCGGGTGCAGGAAGAACGGCGTGGAGTAGCGCGGCTGGCGCGCGAGTTCGCCCGGCGGGTTCACCACGCGGTGCGTCGTCGACGGATACACGTGGTTCGTCAGGCGCTGCAGCATGTCGCCGATGTTGACGACGATGGTGTCGGCGTCGGAGGTGAACGGCACCCACTCGCCCGTGCGCGACTTCACTTCCAGGCCCGCGGCGCTCGCGCCAACGAGCAGCGTGATCAGGTTGATGTCTTCGTGCGCGCCGGCACGCACGTTCGGGATGTCCGGCGTGGTGATCGGCGGGTAGTGGATCGGGCGCAGGATCGAGTTGCCGTAGTTCGTCTTTTCGACGAAATAGTCTTCCGGCAGCCCGATGTGCAGCGCGAGCGCGGCGAGCACCTGCGAGCCGAGCTTGTCGAGCGCCTGGTAGAGGCCGTAGCCGACGTCATGGAATTCGGGGATTTCGGCCGGCCACAGGTTCGGGTCCATCACGTCGGCGCACTGGTGGTCGCGCGGGATCTCGCGGCCGATGTGCCAGAACTCCTTGAGGTCGGAGTACTGCGCGCCCTTCGCGGTTTCCACGCCGAACGGCGTGTAGCCGCGCGCACCGCCGCCGCCCGGCACGTGGTACTGCTTCTTGGTGGCTTCCGGCAGCGCGAAGAAGCGCTGGAACACGTCGTACGCGCGATCGATCTGCGCCTGCGGGATGCCGTGGTTGCGGATGCCGGCGAAGCCCCACTCGCGGTAGGCGTTGCCGAGTTCGGACACGAACGCGGCGCGGTCTTCGGCGCTCGTCGGGTTCGTGAAGCGGTTGATGTCGAGCGTAGGAATGCGAGCTTGCGTGGACATGGACGTTCCGGAGGTCATTGCGCGGCCGCGCGCACGGCGTCGGCCAGTCGTTCGAGGGTGGATTGCATGAGCGCGTCGTCGTCGGCCTCGACGGTGACGCGCACGACGGGCTCGGTGCCCGACGGTCGCAGGAACGCGCGGCCACGGCCGGCGACCGCCGCCTGCGCCTGCGCGAGCGCAGCCTGCACGACGGGATCGTCGACCGGCTTGGCGCCGGCATCGATCTTCACGTTGATGGTCTTCTGCGGCACCTTGCGCAGGCCCGCGATCGCTTCGCGCAGCGTGACGCCGCGGCGACGCAGTACGTCGAGCACCTGCAGCGCGCTGACGATGCCGTCGCCGGTGCTCGCGCAATCCAGGCACAGCAAATGCCCGGAGGCTTCGCCACCCAGCACGCCGTCGTGCGCGATCAGCTGCTGGTGCACGTAGCGGTCGCCGACCTTCGCGCGCACGAACGGGATGCCGAGCTTGCCCAGCGCCTGTTCGAGGCCGAAGTTGGTCATCAGCGTGCCCACCAGCGGGCCGCGCAGGCGGCCACTGCCCTGCCAGTCGGTGGCGAGCACGTACAGCAGGTCGTCGCCGTCGCACACGGTGCCATCGTCGGCGACGAACAGCACGCGGTCGCCGTCGCCGTCGAACGCGATGCCCAGGTCCGCGCCGGTGGTGCGCACGTGTTCGGCCAGGAATTCGGGATGCGTGGAGCCCACGCCGTCATTGATGTTCAGGCCGTTCGGGTCGACGCCGATGGCATCCACGCGCGCGCCGAGTTCGCGCAGCACGAGCGGGCCGATCTGGTACGTCGCGCCGTTGGCGCAGTCCATCGCGATCTTCATGCCGGTCAGGTCGAAGCCCTTCGGCACGGAGTTCTTGCACGCTTCCACGTAACGCTCGACCGCGCCGCGCGTGCGCACGGCCTTGCCGAGGCGCTCGGAGCGCACGGTGGAGAACGGCTTCTCGAGCGCGGCTTCGATCGCGAGCTCGGTGGCGTCATCGAGCTTCTCGCCTTCGGCCGAGAAGAACTTGATGCCGTTGTCGTAATGCGGGTTGTGCGACGCGGAGATCACGATGCCGCCATCGGCGCGCAGCGAACGCGTGAGGTGCGCGACCGCGGGCGTGGGCATCGGGCCGACCAGCTGCACGTCGACGCCGGCCGCGACCAGGCCCGCTTCCAGCGCCGCTTCGAACATGTAGTTCGAGATGCGCGTGTCCTTGCCGATGATCACCGTGGGCTTGCGCCATTCGCGGCGCGATTCGCGCTGCGCCTGCACGAGCGCGTGGCCGTAGGCGTTGCCCAGGCGCAGCACGAAGTCCGCCGAGATCGCGCCCTCGCCCACCCGGCCGCGGATGCCGTCGGTCCCGAAATGTTTCCGGCTCAAGCAGCAGCCTCCGCGTCGTCCGGCGGCGCGTCCTGTTTCATCATCAGCGCCAGCAGGTGCGACAGGCGATCGCGCATTTCGCGGCGGTCGCAGATCTGGTCGATCGCGCCGTGCTCGACGAGGAATTCCGAACGCTGGAAGCCTTCCGGCAGCTTCTCGCGCACGGTCTGTTCGATCACGCGCGGGCCGGCGAAGCCGATCAGCGCTTCGGGTTCGGCGATGTTGATGTCGCCCAGCATCGCGAACGAGGCGGACACGCCGCCCGTCGTCGGGTGCGTGAGCACCGACACGTACGGCAGGCCCGCGGCGCGCAGGCGCGCCAGCGCGGCCGACGTCTTGGCCATCTGCATCAGCGAGAACAGGCTTTCCTGCATGCGCGCGCCGCCGCTGGCGGAGAAGCACACGAAGGGGCAGCGCAATGCCAGCGCGCGTTCGGCGCCGAGGGTGAAGCGTTCGCCCACCACCGAGCCCATCGAGCCGCCCATGTAGGCGAAGTCGAACGAGGCGGCGACGAGGTCGCGTCCCTTCATCAGGCCTTCCATCGCGATCAGCGCATCGCGCTCGCCGGTGGCTTTCTGCGCGGCCTTGATGCGGTCGGAATACTTCTTCTGGTCCTTGAACTTCAGCACGTCCGTCGGGCCGAGCTCGGCGCCGATCTCGCGCGTGGGCGCGCCGGGATCGAACAGCGAGGCCAGCCGCGCGCGGGCGCGGATGGGCATGTGGAAGTTGCACTTCGGGCAGACCTCGAGGTTTTCCTCGAGCTCGGGCCGATACAGCACCGCGCCGCAACGATCGCATTTCTCCCAGAGGCCCTCGGGGACGCTGCGCTTGTTGCCGCCTTCGGTGCGGATGCGCGAAGGCATCAGTTTCTTCAACCAGGACACGTGGCGATCTTCCGTTCGTTCGTTCTTCAAGGGAGCGCGGGCCCCGGCTTGCACCGGGGCGCGGCAGTCTAGCGCAGGGCTTCGCGCAGGGGCGCGAGGAAGGCCCGCGCGGCGGCCGGCGGGTCGGCGGCATCCGCCAGCGCCGCCACCAGTGCGCTGCCGACCACCACGCCGTCGGCGTGCGCGGCCATCGCGGCGGCGGAGGCGGCGTCCTTGATGCCGAAGCCGGCGAGCACCGGCACGCGGCTGGCGGCGCGCAGCGCATCCAGGCGCGCGGCGGCGGCCGACGCGTCCAGCCGGTCGGCCCCGGTCACGCCGGCGAAGCTCACGAAATAGAGGTAACCCACCGCGTCGTCGACGAGCCGTTGCAGGCGCGCCTCCGGTGTGGTCGGCGAGGCCAGCAGGATCAGCGCGAGCCCGTGCGCGGCGAGCGCCGCACGCAGGTCGCCCGCTTCTTCCGGCGGCAGGTCGACGAGCAGCACGCCATCCACGCCGGCAGCGGCCGCATCGCGCGCGAACGCCTCGGCCCCGCGGATCTCCACGGGATTGAGGTAGCCCATCAGCACGACCGGCGTGCGGTCATCGGTGGTGCGGAACGCGCGCACGGTGTCGAGCACGTAGCCCATGCCCGCGCCGCGTGCGAGCGCGCGTTCGGAACTGCGCTGGATCACCGGGCCGTCCGCCATCGGGTCGGAGAACGGCACGCCCAGTTCCAGCACGTCCGCGCCGGCCGCGACCAACGCGTGCAGCACCGGCACCGTCGCCGCGAGCGAGGGATCGCCCGCGGTGACGAAGGGCACCAGCGCTTTCCGCCCGGCGCTCTGCAGCGCCGAGAACGTGGCTTCGAGTCGGCGCATTTCGATTACGACTGCGCGCTGTCCTGCGCGGCCTTGGCCTGTTCGGCGGCCATGGCGGCGTAATCGGCGGCGAGTTCGGATTCGCCCACGTCGATGCCGCGCTCGGCGCCCAGGCCGTCCAGGTGCTCGTTGAGCATGCGGCGGTACAGGGTGGTCATGTAGTCGAGGAACTTGGTGCGGTCGGTCGCGGCCGTGCTGCCGGCGTTGGCCAGGTACACGTGCGAATTGAAGCGCGCGGTGGCGTACAGGCTGGCCATGCTGATGCGCTTCAGGCCCTGCTGCTGCGACTGGCGGTTGGTGAGTTCCAGGAACTCGTTGACCACGCTGAAGAACTGCGGGTCGAGCGGCGCGCCGTCCTGCGACTGGGTGAGTTCGGGCTGGGCCTGGGTTTCGTCGGTCATTTCAACAACTCCACTGGTAAGGAAAATCGGTCGATTCAAACTGCGATGCCGTCGCGCGCGGCGATGGTGTGCACGTCCTTGTCGCCACGCCCGGACAGGTTGCACAGGACGATCGCATCGCGGGGCATCTCCCGCGCGAGCTTCATCGCCTGTGCGATGGCGTGGCTGGATTCCAGCGCGGCGAG
Source organism: Lysobacter helvus (assembly GCF_018406645.1). NCBI lineage: Bacteria > Pseudomonadati > Pseudomonadota > Gammaproteobacteria > Lysobacterales > Lysobacteraceae > Lysobacter > Lysobacter helvus. The sequence goes on along the minus strand of NZ_AP024546.1, from coordinate 2,534,513 downwards.
GATGCCCTCGGTGCGCGCAAGCTGGTGGAACGCGGCGAGTGCTTCGTCGTCGGTGATGCCGACGTAGTCCGCGCGACCGGTGTCCTTGAGGTACGCGTGCTCGGGGCCGACGCCGGGATAGTCCAGGCCGGCGGAGACCGAATGCGTTTCGACGATCTGGCCATCGTCGTCGCACAGCACGTAGGTGCGGTTGCCGTGCAGCACGCCGGGGCGGCCCGCGGCGAGCGAGGCGGCGTGGCGTCCGGTGTCGATGCCGTCGCCCGCGGCTTCGGCGCCGACGATGCGCACGGACGGATCGTTGAGGAACGCGTGGAAGATGCCGATCGCGTTGCTGCCGCCGCCGACGCACGCGGTGACGACATCGGGCAGGCGATCGTATTCGGCGAGCATCTGCGCACGCGCTTCGCGGCCGACGACGGCGTTGAAGTCGCGCACCATGCGCGGATACGGATCCGGGCCGGCCACGGTGCCGATGATGTAGAACGTGTCCGCCACGTTGGTGACCCAGTCGCGCATCGCTTCGTTCAACGCATCCTTGAGCGTCTTCGAACCGCTGGTCACCGGCACGACCTTGGCGCCGAGCAACTGCATGCGGTAGACGTTGATCTTCTGCCGCTCGATGTCGGTGGCGCCCATGTAGACGACGCATTCCAGTCCGAGCCGCGCGGCGACGGTGGCCGACGCCACGCCATGCTGGCCCGCGCCGGTCTCGGCGATGATGCGCCGCTTTCCCATCCTGCGCGCGAGCAACGCCTGCCCGATGGTGTTGTTGATCTTGTGCGCGCCGGTGTGGTTGAGGTCTTCGCGCTTGAGCAGGATGCGCGCGCCGCCAACCGCGGCCGACAGGTGTTTCGCTTCGTAGATCGGGCTCGGGCGGCCGACGTAATGCGCCAGGTCCGATTCGAATTCCGCGATGAAGGCAGGATCCACGCGCGCCTCGTCGTAGGCGGCCGCCAGTTCTTCGAGCGGGCCCATCAACGTCTCGGCCACGAAGCGGCCGCCGAAGCGGCCGAAGTGGCCGTTGGCGTCTGGAACCTGGTGGTAGTCGATCGGGGCGGTGGGGCTGGGGACCCGATCAGTCTGGATGGCAGTCGGCACGACGGACTTCTTCGACGAAACGCCGCATCTTATCGCCGTCCTTGATCCCGGGCGCGCTTTCGATGCCGCTGGCCACGTCCACGCCCCACGGGAGCGTGGCGTGGATCGCGTCGAAGACGTTGTCCGGCTTCATTCCACCGGCCAGGACGAAGGGTTTGCCGAGCCCGGTGGGGATCTGCGACCAGTCGAAGGTCCGGCCGGTGCCGCCCCGCTCGCCCTGGGCGTGGCCGTCGAACAGGAACGCCGCCGCCCCCGGATAGCGCAGGTGCAACTGGGTCGCGTGCCCCGCGCGCTGCGCCGGATCCAGCCCGACCATCGGGATGCCCTTGATGTAGGGCAGCCCGAAGCTGCGGCAGAACGCGTCGTCCTCGGCCCCGTGGAACTGCAGCAGGCTCGGCCGCACCTGCTTGATCACCGCGCGGACTTCGTCGGGCGCGTTGTCCCTGAACAGCGCGACCGCATCCACCAGCGGCTCCATCGCGTTGCGCATGGCGCGCGCTTCCTCCGGCTGCAGGCGGCGCGGGCTGTCCTCGGCGAACACGAAGCCGATGGCATCCACGCCGAGTTCGCTGGCCAGGCGGACATCGCCGGCGCGGGTCATGCCGCAGAACTTGATGCGGGTGCGAAACAGGGTCTTGCTCACGCGGTCACCTCGTCGGGCAAGCCGAAGCCGGGGGGATACAACGGGCCGACGAACACCAGCCCGGCGGAGGGCGCGGTAGGTCCTGCGGCCTTGCGGTCGCGTCCGGCCAGCAGTTCGGCGATCCAGGCCGGGGGGCGGTCTCCGCGCCCCACGACCAGCAGTGACCCCACGATATTGCGAACCATGTGATGCAGGAATGCATTCGCCCGCACCTCCACCACCACGTCATCCCCCGACCGGGTGACGGAAATCGCCTGCAGGTCGCGCCGCGCATGCGGGGCCTGGCAATGCACGGTGCGGAAGGCGGTGAAATCCTGTTCGCCGACCAGGACTTGCGCGGCCTCATGCATGGCCTGCGCATCGAGCGGCACGCGCTCCCAGCTCAGCCATTGGCGACCGAGCGCGGGGCGCACGGGCTGGTTGCGCAGCGTGTAGCGATAGCGGCGCGCGATCGCGGAGAAGCGCGCGTTGAAATCGTCGGCGACCGGGACGCACCAGCGCACCGTCACCGACAACGGCAGGCGCGAGGTGGTGCCGAGCACCCAGCCGCGCGGATCGCGCACAGCGTCGGTGTCGAAGTGCACGACGTTGCATTGCGCATGCACGCCCGCATCGGTGCGGCCCGCGCACGTGGTGGCGATGCGCGCATCGGCGATGGTGGACAGCGCGGTTTCCAGCGCCTGCTGCACGGTGTCGTCGCCCGGTTCACCGGGCTTGCTCAGGCGCTGCCAGCCGAGGAACTCGCTGCCGTCGTATTCGACGCCCAGCGCATAGCGCATCAGAGGTCGCGCAACAGCCGCGCCGCTGCCTCGCGCGCCGCCGGATCGCGGCCATCCATCACTTCGCGCAGCACGACGCGTGCGGCGTCGTCGTCGCCCATGTCGAGGTAGGCGCGCGCGAGTTCGAGTTGCTGCGCGGGCGTGACCGGATCGGTCACCGCCGGCGCGACCGGCGCGGCGACGCCACCGCCGCCGGCATGCCACGTCGGCGCGTTGCCGAGCGTTGCGGGCGCGGAGGTCCAGTGCGACGGGCCCGGGCGCGGCGCGGGTTCGGAGAACGCGGGCGGCGGCGGTGCGGGCGGGGCGTCGGGTTCGAGGTCGAAGGCGTCGTCGACGAGGTCGTCGTCCGGCGCGGTCTTCGGCATGCCGGCCGCCATCGCTTCGGTGTCGTACGCGCGGCGCGGCAGCACCGGTTCGGCCGGGGCGCGGCGGCGGCGCGAGAACACCCACGCCAGCAGGCCGAGCACGATCAGCCCTGCCCCGCCCCAGACCCACGCGGGCGTGGAGGCAGGCTGCGGTGCCGGCGGCGACTGCGTCGCCTGCGCCTTCGCGACCGTCGTGGCCGGCGCGGCGGTGTTCGCCTTCGCCAGCTGCTGTTCGGCGGCGGCGAGCTTGCTGTCCTTCATTTGCAGCAACGCGGCCTGGTCCTGCTGGAGTTTTTCCAGTTCGGCCACGCGCGCCTTGAGGTCGGCCACTTCCGCATCCTTCGCGGCGAGCGTTTCCTTCGTCTGTTGCAGTTCCTGTCGCAGCATGTCGCCCTCGCCCCCGGCGCTTGCGCCGGATCGTGATCCCGGTGTCTTCGCGCCCGTCGTCGGCGGCACGATCTCGAGCCGCGCCTGCGAGACGCGCGGCGTTGCGCGGGTCGTCGACGTGGCGGCGTTGTTCTTTTCGTTGCCCGTGTCGGCGACGGCCGCCGGCTGCGGCGCCGGCGCACTCATCGCGCGCCATTGCGACAAATGATCGCGCACGACGACCGCGGCTTCGCTGGCGCTGAGCGTGGCGACGTCCTGCGCCGGCGGCACGCGCAGCACGGTGCCGGCCTTGAGCAGGTTGATGTTGCCGCGCACGAACGCGTCGGGATTGGCGCGCAGCAGCGCGAGCATCGCCTGGTCGAGCGTGTAGCCGCGCGTGGCGAGCGGTGCGGCGAGTTGCGAGAGCGTCGAACCGGCATTCACCGCGATGCTGTCGGGCGATGCGGCTGGTGCCGGCGGGGCCGGGGCTTCGACCGGCGCGAGGGCCGGTTCGGGTGCCGGCGTCGGCGCGATCGCGGTGGTGTCGGCGGGCGCGGGTTCGGGCGGCGCGGCTTCGGGCGGCGGCTGCGTGGCTTCGGTGGGCGCGGGCTCGGCGGGCGCCGGTTCCGGCGGCGGCACGGGCGCGGCGGCGACCGGGCGTTCCACGATGTTGGGCTGCGCGACCGTGGGCGCCTGGATCGGCGGCTGCGCGGGCGCGGCGACGGTGCGCGGGGTGTCCAGCAGCGCGGAGTACTCGCGGACCAGCTGGCCCGAGCCCCAGTCCACTTCGACCAGGAAGGTCACCAGCGGCTGGGTGACCGGCTGGCTGCTGGTGACGCGGATGACCGGGCGGCCGCGGGAATCCAGCGCGACGGTGAACTGCAGGTCGGCGGCCACGCCCGTGGGCGGGTCCAGGCCGATGCGGCGGAAGGTGTCGGGCGAGGCCAGGCGGGCCTGCAGCTGTTCCAGCTCGGCCGGATCGCTGGAGACGATGGGGATTTCGGCCAGCAGCGGCTGGTCGACCCGCGACTTGACCTGGATCTGGCCCAGCCCCAGCGCCGCCGCCTGCCCGGACAGGGCCAGCAGGGCGATGCCCAACGCCGTGCGCAATGGTTTGCTCATTCGTGCGACGCGCATGTCGATTCCCTCCCCGGGACCGCGCTGACAATAGCCGTGCGCTGCCGCGCGTGTAAACGCGCGGTGCGACATGCGGCCCCGGATCAGCCTTCGGCGGCGACCAGTTCGGCGATCTGGACCGCGTTGAGCGCGGCGCCCTTGCGGATGTTGTCCGAGACGATCCACAGGTTGACCGCGCGCGGGTGCGAGTAGTCGTCGCGGATGCGGCCGACGTAGACCGCGTCGGTGCCCGAGGCGTGCGTGACCGGCGTCGGGTAGCCGCCCGCCTTCGGTTCGTCCACCACTTCCACGCCAGGCGCGTCCAGCAGCAGCGCGCGCACTTCGGCGGCCGTGATCTTCTCGCGCGTCTCGACGTTGACCGCCTCGGAATGCCCGTAGAACACCGGCACGCGCACGGCGGTCGGGTTCACGCGGATCGCGGCGTCGCCGAGGATCTTCTGCGTCTCCCACACCAGCTTCATTTCTTCCTTCGTGTAGCCGTTGTCCTGGAAGTCGTCGATGTGCGGGATCAGGTTGAACGCGATCTGCACCTGGAACTTCTCCGGCCTGGCTTCCTGGAAGTTGAGGATGCCCGCGGTCTGCCGGCCCAGTTCTTCCAGGCCCGAACGCCCGCCACCCGACACCGACTGGTACGTGGCGACGTTGATGCGCTCGATGCCGGCCTTGCGATGGATCGGCGCGAGCGCGACCAGCATCTGCATCGTGGAGCAGTTGGGATTGGCGATGATCCCGCGCGGGCGGTTGCGCACCTGGTCGGGGTTCACTTCGCTCACCACCAGCGGCACGTCGTCGTCGTAGCGGAAGGCCGAGCTGTTGTCGATCACCACCGCGCCCGCGGCGGCGAACTTCGGCGCGTATTCCTTCGACGTCGCCCCACCCGCGGAGAACAGCGCGATGTCCACGCCCGCCGGATCGAACGTGGCCAGGTCCTGCACCGGGATGTCGCGCGCCCCGTATTTCACCTTGCCGCCGGCCGAGCGCGCGCTGGCGAGCGCGACGACTTCGGACACCGGGAACTGGCGTTCCGCGAGGATGGACAACATCACTTCGCCGACGGCACCGGTGGCACCGACGATCGCGACCTTGAAAGTCTTCTGCGTCATTTCTTTACCTGGGGGATGAAGGGTGTTGCGCAAATGGGATGGCGTGCGCGGCTCAGCGTTTGCCCGCGCCGGGCGCGATGCGCGGCGACACGTCGCCGACATCGCCGCACTGCGCGCGATGGCGCAGGGCCTGGTCCATCAGCACGAGGGCGACCATCGCCTCGCAGATGGGCGTGGCGCGCACGCCCACGCAGGGGTCGTGGCGACCGGTGGTGACCACTTCGACGGGCTGGCCGTCCATGTCCAGGCTGCGCGCGGGCAAGCGCAGGCTCGAAGTCGGCTTGAACGCCGCCGACACGACCACTTGCTGCCCGGTGGAAATGCCGCCGAGGATGCCGCCGGCGTGGTTTGACAAAAAACCGGTTTCGCTGATCTCGTCGCGATGCTCGGTGCCGTGCTGCGCGACCACCGCGAAACCGTCGCCGACTTCCACGCCCTTGACCGCGTTGATCGACATCAGCGCCGCGGCGAGTTCGCCGTCGAGCTTGCCGTAGATCGGTTCGCCCCAGCCGGGCGGCACGCCATCGGCGCACACGGTGATGCGCGCGCCGACGGAATCGCCCGACTTGCGCAGCGCATCCATGTACGCCTCCAGCTCCGGCACCTGCGAGGCATCGGGCCAGAAGAACGGATTGCCTTCCACGGCGCTCCAGTCGAAGCCGCGCGGCACCACGTTGCCGATCTGCGCCAGGTGCCCGCGCACGCGCACGCCGAACTTCTCGTTCAACCAGCGCTTGGCCAGCACGGCGGCGGCGACGCGCATCGTGGTTTCGCGCGCGGACGAACGCCCGCCGCCGCGCGGATCGCGATGGCCGTATTTCTGCCAGTACGTGTAATCGGCGTGGCCGGGGCGGAACGTCTGCGCGATGGCGTCGTAGTCCTTCGACTTCGCATCGGTGTTGCGCACCAGCAACGCGATCGGCGTGCCGGTGGTGCGGCCTTCGTATACGCCGCTGATGATCTCGACCTCGTCGGCCTCGTGGCGCTGCGACGTGTGGCGCGTGCGGCCGGTGGCGCGGCGCGCGAGGTCGTCGCGGAAATCGTCGGGGCTGATGGTCACGCCGGGCGGGCAGCCGTCGATCACGCACCCGATGGCGGGCCCGTGGGACTCGCCGAAGGTGGTGACGCGGAACAGCTGGCCGAAGGTGTTCACGTAATCAGCCGGCCTTGCGCATCTGCGCGCGGCGCGCGTCGGCGAGCTCGCGGATGCGCGCGTTGTGCGCGACCAGGTCGCTGCATTCGGCGACGAAAATGCCCATCTGCCCGACCTTGAATTCCACCCACGCGAGCGGGAGTTCCGGCAGCAATGCGCTGAGCGCCTTTTCGGCTTCGCCCACTTCGCAGATCAGCAGGCCGTCGCGATCCAGGTGCAGCGGCGCGTCGGCCATGATCTGCAGCGCGAGGTCCAGGCCATCGTCGCCGGCGCGCAGGCCGAGTTCGGGTTCGTAGCCGTATTCGCGCGGCAGCGCGTCGGTTTCGGCGTTCGTGACGTAGGGCGGATTGGTCACGATCAGTTCGTAGTGTTCGCCCTGCAGGTGCGAGAACAGGTCGGACTGCAGCAGTCGAACGTTCTCGGCGTGCAGGCGTTCCTTGTTCTCGCCGGCCAGGGCGAGTGCGTCGGGCGAGAGGTCCACCGCGTCGACGTGCCAATCGGGGTTGTAGTGCGCCATCGCGATCGCGATGCAGCCCGACCCGGTGCACAGGTCCAGCGCACGGCGCACTTCGCGTTCGCCGAGCCAGGGCTGGAAGCCGTGTTCGATCATCTCGGCGATCGGCGAGCGCGGCACCAGCGCGCGGCGGTCCGTCTTGAAGCTCAGGCCGGCGAACCACGCCTCGCCCGTCAGGTACGCGGCGGGGATGCGTTCTTCGATGCGGCGCAGGAACAGCGACAGGACTTCTTCCTTCTCCGCCTCGGTGACGCGCGCCTGGCCGTAGACCGGACTGAGGTCGTGCGGCATGTGCAGGGCGTGCAGGGTGAGCTGCGTGGCCTCGTCCAGCGCGTTGTCGTAGCTGTGGCCGAAGGTGAGCCCCGCCGCGTTGAAGCGGCTGGCGCCGTAGCGGATCAGGTCGATGATCGTGGCGAGCGCTTCGGTCATGGCTGGAATGAAGGAACCGCGGATGCGAAAGGCCGGTGATGATAGCGCGCCCGCTATCATTCGCCGCCGCCGGCCCCCGCGAACCGCCTTCCAGGAACACCCGCCCATGTTCAACCGCACCACCCTGTGGATCCTCCTGGTCGCCGTCGCCGCGGGCCTGGGCCTGTGGGCCGCGCAGCACGCCTTCGCCCCGCACGCCCCGGCCGCGCCGGAATTGCGGGCCGTCCGCCTGTTCCCGGAACCGCGCCCCCTGCCCGCCTTCTCGCTGCAGCAGTCCGACGGCACGCGGCTGGTCCCGGGCGAACTGCAGGGCCACTGGACGGTGGTGTTCCTCGGCTTCACCCATTGCCCGGACGTCTGCCCGACCACACTGGCCGAACTGGCGCAGGCGCAGAAACAGTGGAGTTCGCTGCCGGACCCGGTGCGCCCGCGCGTGCTGTTCGTGTCGGTGGATCCCGCGCGCGACACCGCGCTGCGCGCCGGCGAATACGCGCACGCCTTCCACAAGGACACGATGGCCGCCACCGGCGACGAGCCGGCGCTGGAGGCCTTCGCGCGCAGCCTGTCGATGGTCTTCATGAAGGTCGCGCCGCCCGAAGGCGTGCCCGCCGACCAGTACTCCGTCGACCATTCGGCCACGCTCGCCGTGCTCGATCCGCAGGGCCGCATGGCCGGCATCGTGCAACCGCCGCTGGATCCGCGCGCGATCGCCGCCGACCTCGCGGCGCTCACGACGTCCGTGGCACGGTGACCCGATGCGTCCCGTCACCGCCCTCACCTACGTCCTCCCGCATCGCTTCCTGTCCTCGCTCGCGCGGCGGCTGGCGTATTCCACGAATCCGCGCACCAAGCAGTGGCTCATCGACACGGTGGTGCGCAAGTTCAACGTCGACCTGGATGAAGCGCTCGAGTCCGATGCGACGCGCTACCCGACGTTCAATGCGTTCTTCACCCGCGCGCTGAAACCCGGTGCACGCGCGCCGCATCCGGATGCGCGCGCGTTGCTGATGCCCGCCGACGGCCGCATCAGCGAATGCGGGCACATCGGCCGCGCGGGCGACGCGGAACACGAAGACCCGGGCCACATCTTCCAGGCGAAGGGCCACGGATTTTCGGTCGCGGAGTTGCTGGGCGACGAAGACGCGGCGGAGAAATTCATCGGCGGCACGTTCGCGACGGTGTACCTCTCGCCCCGCGACTACCACCGCGTACACATGCCGTGGACCGGCACCCTGCGCGAAACGGTGCACATCCCGGGGCGGCTTTTCAGCGTCGGCGAGGATGCGGTGGGGTCGGTCTCGAAACTGTTTGCCCGCAACGAGCGCGTGGTCTGCCATTTCGACACGGACTTCGGGCCGATGGCGATGGTGATGGTGGGTGCGTTGCTGGTGTCGGGCGTCGAAACGGTATGGGGCGGCGTGGAGATTCCGCCGTACGGTGGGCCGATCACGGTGAAGGACTATCGCGGGCGTGGGTTCATCGTGGAGCGCTTTGCGGAGATGGCGCGCTTCAATTACGGCTCCACCGTGATCGTGTTGCTGCCGGCGGGTGTGGCGCAGCTTGATGAAGGGTTGCGGCCGCAGGGGTCGGTGAAGTTGGGCGAGCGGTTGGCGACGTTGCTTTGATCTCTGCGAAAGCAGGAATGTTGGTGCACTGCAGAAGCCCGCTTGGGGTGAAGACCGCGTCGCCCGAACCCGCGGCGTGGTAAGAATTTCTCGCCGACGTGGCGGCGAAAATTCTCACCCCACCACGGGCTGGGGCATCACCATTCGAGCCTTTTCGATCAAGGGGCCGACCTTGATTTGAGGTCGCTGGCGTGCGTGTGACGCACGCGCAACCCAATCATTGCTTTCGCGGCAATCAAGAGCTGCTGCGCGAATCGTCGGCAGTGTCACTGCAAGAAAGAGGTTTCCGGGCGTCGCCAACCATGAGTTCTTCGGCAAGCGCTTTTGCTCGTCGCGAAAGAAATGATTGGGGTGTGCGTGCGTTACACGCACGCCTGCGACCTCATGTAACCGCAGACACCTTGATCGAAAAGGCGCGAAAGGTGATGCCCCAACCTGTGGTGGCGTGAGAATTTTCGCCGCCACGTCGGCGAGAAATTCTTACGCCGCCGCGGGTTCGGGCGACGAGCAACCTCACCTCAGGCGAGCTTTTGCAGCGAACCATGGATCCCTGCTTTTCGCAGGGATGAAGGTCAGTCCGCAGTGCAACCTTCCAGCTGCAACGTCTGCCCCGGACGAATGGCGTAACGCGGCGCCTTGATCTTGTTGGCTTCCGCCAGCGCACGCGTATCGCAGGAGAACTTGCGCGAGATCGCCGTCAGCGTCTCGCCGCTGCGCACCTTGTAGGACTTCTTCTTCGCCGGCTTGGCCGCGGCAGCCTTCGCCGCCGGCTTCGCATCCGCCGCCACCGCAACGGGCGCCGTCGGCGTGGTCACCCCGCCCACCATCGCGATGTCGCCCACGCGCACCACCGCCGTCGTCGGATCGCTGATGACCAGCTGGTGCGCCAGGTCCGCGCGCTTGCCCATCGTGCAGTGGCGGTTGTACAGGCCCACGATCTTCGTCGTCGCATTGAGCGACGCGCCCGCCGGCAGCCTGCTGTCGGCTTCGTAGCGCGGGTTGAGGTTGCGCAGCGCGCGCATGTAGCCCTCGCGCGTGCCGCCGTTGCCGAGGCAGATCGTGAGTTCGTAGATCGACGCCGCACGCGTCAGCTTGAGCATCGCCGGTTTCGCATCGACCTTCGGGAAGGTGATGCCGTATTGCTTCGGGTGCAGGAACAGCCACGCCGCCGCGATCACCATCGGCACGTAGTCGCGCGTTTCCGGTGGAAACTGGTTGTACACCGACGCATCCCAGAAGCCCTTGCCGCCGCCGGCCTGGTACACGCGCAACGCGCGGCCTTCGCCGCCGTTGTACGCGGCCAGCGCGAGTTCGATGCTGCGGTTGAGCTCGCCCATGCGCTCGTTGAGGTACGAGGCGCTGGCTTCGGCGGCCGAACGCGCGTCGAAGCGCGTATCGAAGCCCGTGCCGTCCGGGCCCAGGCCGAAGCGCTTGCCGGTGTTGTACATGAACTGCATCGGGCCGGCCGCGCCGGCGCGCGAACTCACGTGCACCTTGCCGTTGGATTCCTTCGCCATGATGCCGAACAGCAGCGCTTCGGGCAGGCCCGCGCGCTCGTACTGCGGCCACATCAGGTGACGCATGTATTCGTAGTTCTCGTAGCTGTCCATCAGCGCCGGGCGCATGTCGGTCAGCCAGCGGCGGATGCCGGCCTGCACGGCCGGGTTGTACTGCACCATCTGGTCGAAGCGGTGGTCGTCGTCCAGCAGCTGCGCGGCGCGCGCGGCTTCCGGCACGTCGGCGGCCATCGCGTTGATGTGGTCGTCGCCGTCGCCGTCGTCCATGTCGTCGTCGCCGTCGGCCACCTGGGCTTCGGCGTCCGCATTCACCTTCAGCAGGCGCTTGTACGTCGTGAGCATCGTCGGCACCTGGCAGCCCTTCTGCTGCATGCAGGCGGCAACCACGTCTTCCATGTCCTCCAGCGCCGAATCGGCCTGCGCCTGGCCGGTGGGATCGGCGTTGCCGATCTTCACCACGGCGGCGCGGTACTTCTGCTCGGCGGCCGACATGCGCTGGTTGAGCGCGTCGATGCTGGCCTGGTCGCGGCGCGACACGGCGCCGGCGTCGGCAGGCATCAAGCCGGTGAACGCGAGGCCTGCGGCGAGGACGAGCGGAAGGCGGAACGTGACGGAAGCGGCCATAAAAATGCAAAGACGGGGTGAAGAAGATGGGGGACGGTAACCCTCGCGCGCGCCGCACTGCAACACGCCATCGGGCAGAACTGCGGACGCGGGCCGCCTTTCGACACAAACCGCCGACGGAGGGTCGGCGTGTTTAGAATCGACGCGACTCCTGAACAGGCACCCCGCATGCAACCCATCCTCGTCGGCAAGTCGGTCACCACGCCCGAGGGCGGGAGCGTCCTGCTCGAACCCAGGTACGGGAATCGACACGGCCTCGTCGCCGGCGCCACCGGCACGGGCAAGACCGTCACGCTGATGACGCTCGCCGAAGGCTTCTCGCGCATCGGCGTGCCGGTGTTCCTCGCCGACGTCAAGGGCGATGTCGCCGGCCTCGCGGTGGCCGGCACGCCCGACCAGAAACTGCTCGACCGCGTCGCGCAGATCGGCGTGCCCGATTACGCGCCCGCCGCCAATCCGGTGATCTTCTGGGACCTGTACGGCAAGCGCGGCCATCCCGTGCGCACCACCGTCAGCGAAATGGGCCCGACCTTGCTCGCGCGCATCCTGGAGCTCAACGACACGCAATCGGGCGTGCTCGACATCGTGTTCAAGCTCGCCGACGACCGCGGGCTGTTGCTGCTCGACCTCGAAGATTTGCGCGCCCTGCTCGGCCTGGTGTCGGACGAACGCAAGGACATCACCACGTCGTACGGTTTGGTGAGCACGCAATCGGTGGGCGCGATCCAGCGCGCGCTGCTGCGCCTGGAACAGGACGGCGCGGACGAATTCTTCGGCGAACCGGGCCTGGAACTCGCGGACCTGATGCGCACCAACACCGACGGCCGCGGCGTCATCGGCATCCTCGCCGCGGACCAGCTGGTGCTGAAGCCGCGCCTGTATTCCAGCTTCCTGCTCTGGCTGCTCAGCGAGTTGTACGAAACGCTGCCGGAAGTGGGCGACCTGGACAAACCCAAGCTCGCCTTCGTGTTCGACGAAGCGCACCTGCTGTTCGACGACGCGCCGCCCGCCCTGCAGCAGCGCATCGAACAAGTCGTCCGCCTGATCCGGTCGAAGGGCGTGGGCGTGTATTTCTGCTCGCAGTTCCCCGACGACGTACCCGACAACATCCTCGGCCAGCTCGGCAATCGCGTGCAGCATGCACTGCGTGCGTTCACGCCGCGCGACCAGAAAGCCGTGCGCGTGGCGGCGGAAACCTTCGTCGCCAATCCGGCGCTGGATGTTGCGAAGACGATCTCCGCGCTCGGCGTGGGCGAAGCGCTCGTGTCGATGCTGCACGACGCGCCCAACGCGCGCGCCGTGCCGATGCCGGTCGAACGCACGCTCATCGCCCCGCCGCGCTGCCGCATGGGCGCGATCACCGACGCCGAACGCATGCAGGTCCGCGCCGGCAGCCCGGTGGGCGCGAAGTACGACACGCGCATCGATCGCGATTCGGCCGCGGAAAAACTCGCTGCCGGCGTCGAAGCCACCGCTGCGCGCACGAACGCGCCGCCTGCCAAGCAAGCCGCCGACGACGATGGCGGCGGTTTCAGCCAGGCGGTGAAGGACGCCGTGTTCGGCACCAAGCGCCGGCAAGGCATGGTCGAAACGATGGCCAAGCAGACCGCGCGCACCGTCGGCAGCAAGGTCGGGCAGCAGATCCTGCGCGGCGTGCTGGGCAGCATCTTCGGCGGCCGCCGCTGAGTCCGTCATACCCACGCAATTCCAACCACGATGAGGATCACGATGCGCAAGTCGCTCCCGTTCGCTTTGCTCGCCCTCGCCACGCTCGCGGCCTGCAACCGCGCGCCGTCCACCGACGCCACGCCGGCCGCCGCCACGGTCGCCGCACCGGCCACCGTTGCAGAGGTGGCCCCCGCCGCCCCCGCGACGACCGCGCATTACGGCGTTGCCGAATCCGCCGCGCCCGGCGAACACACCACGTTCGACGCGAAGGCGTTCGCCGGCAGCTTCGGCAACGCGAACATGTCGGTCACCTTCACCGCCGACGGCATGTACAACATGACGAACGAAAGCCTGGCCGCGAAGGAACCCGCCACCGGCACGTGGACGCTCGAACCCGATGCGCACCACGTCCGCCTGGATCCGAACAGCAAGGCCGACGCCGACCGCGTGTACGAACTCGTGTCCAACGACGAGTTGCGCAACGGCGACGAGGTCCTCAAGCGCAGCACCGCGCAATGAGTGCCAGGCCCCGCGCGGCCGTCGCGCCCGCCGAACCGTTCTGGCAACGCATCCCGTCGATCGCGCTCTACCCGGGGCGCGGCGCGGCGCTGATGACGCTGATCGCGTTGTCCCTCGCGGGGCTGCTGCGGGTCATTCCCTTCATCGGCGGCATCGTCGGCATCCTGGTGTGGCTGGCCGCGTACAAGTACGCGTTCGAGATCCTGCGGCGCACGGCGGACGGCTACATGGATCCGCCGGAAGTGGAGGTGTCGATCGACGACGGCGTGGTGTGGCGCTTCATCGCGCTGCAGCTGATCCTGATCGCGGTGCTGCTGATCTGCGTGGGGCTCGGCGGGCCGAAGCTCGGCTTGCTGGCGCTGGTGGTCGTGGCGTTCCTGCAGCCGGGCATGACGATGATGCTGGCGATGACGGGCAGCCTGTCGTCCGCGTTGAATCCGGCGCAGTCGCTCTCGCTGGTCGCGCGCGTGGGTTTCCCCTACTTCGCCGTGTTCGGCCTGCTGCTCGTGATCCAGGCCAGCGCGCTGATGGCGGGGGCGTGGATCGCGCGCGTCATGCCGCTGCTGGGGCCGGTGGTGCTGATGTTCGCGCTGTTCTGGGCGATGTTCTCCGCCTTCCACCTCATGGGGTACCTGCTCTACCAGTCGCACGAAGCGCTCGGCTTCGAACCCGAGGCGTTGCGCGACGATGCGCATCCGCTGCCCGGTGCGCCGGGCGGCGATGCGTTGCTGGCGCAGGTCGAGCCGCTGGTGCGCGACGGCAAGACCGACGAGGCCCTGGCCTTGCTGCGCAGCGAAGTCCGCACGCGCTCGGTGACGACCGACGTGCACGAGGTGTATCGGCGCCTGCTGAAGCAGGCCGGCGATCCGGCGGCGGTGCTGGAACACGCACGCCAGTTCCTGCACCAGCTGATGCAGGAACGCCAGGATCGGCGTGCGCTGGGCCTGCTGCGCGAATCGCTCGATGCCGATCCTGCGTTCGTGCCCCTGGATTCGACGCACGCCGAGCGCCTCGCCGAACAGGCTCGCCTGGGCGGCCAGTCGCAACTCGCGCTGGATGCGTACCAGGCGTTGCTGCGCACGTATCCGGCCGATCCGAACGCGCCGCAATGGGGCCTGCACGCGGCGATGTTGCTGGTGGATCGCTTCGGCCGCGATGCGGACGCGAAGGTGTTGCTGGAACAGGCGCGCGCACGCGCGACCGATCCGGCGATGCAGCAGAAGCTCGAGGCCGCGTTGAAAGCGGTGGGACCGGTCGCGGGCTGAGGCCCGCGATCGCGTCGTGCGTCAGGCCTGTTCGAGCAGGAAGCGCGCCTTCGCCGCCTGCGGTTGTCCCGGGTGGCGTTGTGCGAGCAGGCGCAGGCAACGCAGGTGCGCGTCGTGCGCGCCTGCGTCGCGGTAGCGCAGCGCGACTTCGAACCAGCGCTGCGATTGTTCCGGGACGACTTCATCGGCCGGCAGGCCTTGCAAGGCGTGTTCCGCCGCATCGGGCCACTGCATCGCGAGGAAGCGTTGCGCCAATGACAGGCGCAGCGACGCCGGCAGTGCGATCGCCTGCGCATCCAGTTCGTCCAGCAACCCGACCTGCGCCGTCGCGGAGGCCACGTCGCGCGCATCGATCGACAACGCGTCCATCGCGCGTTCCAGTGCATTCGCTGCGCGCCCGCCGTTGCGCGCGACGCGATAGCGCGCGATGCGCACGTCGACGCGCTGCGGCTGCTCGGCCGCCAGCGTTTCCAGCAACGCATCGGCTTCCGCCAGCTGCATGCGGCCGATGTGGCGCTGCGCGCGCTCCCAGCGATCGTCACGCGCCGCCGCGGGATCCTCGTCGCGCAGGAAGGCCTGGCGCACCTGCCCCGTCGCAGACAACGCCCAGCCCAGCACGGCGCCGGTCACCAGGCCGCCCGCGTGCGCTTCGAACGCGACGCGCGCATCGTCCTGCGTGAGCAGGTTGAACACTTCCCACCCCAGCCACGCCGGGAACAACCACAACGCCGGCGCGCGCACGTAATCGAACCACACGCCGATCCAGAAGAAGAACCGCACGCGCTGCCGGCCCCAGATGAAACAGAACGCGCCCATCAGCGCCGCGATGGCGCCCGACGCGCCGAGGCCCGCGGTCGCTTCGCCCCAGTGCCAGGCGAGCGAGGCCGCGCTGGCCCCCAGGCCACCGAGCACGTACACGACGAGGAAGCGCCACGGCCCGATCGCGCCTTCCACCAGCAGGCCCAGCGCGACGAGGAACAGCATGTTCCCGAACAGGTGCAACGGATCGGCATGCAGGAACGTGGAAGCCAGCATGCGGCCCAGGTCGAATTCGCTGGCGCGCGCGACGTGCCGCCACGTGAAGATGTCTTCGAGCTGCGCGTCGTAGCGGGCGCGCAAGGGTTTCCACGCAGCGAAGTCCTTCGCATCGGCGAACGGCGTGCCGGTTTGCAGCGCGCGTTCGTAATCCGGATCGAAGAGCGTTTCGCGCGCGACCAGCGGGCCGCGCTTGTCGTCCGGCGCCGCGCGCAGGGCGTCGAGCGCCTTGCCGCGTCCGCCGCGCGTTTCCACCCAGCGTTCGTACGCGGGCACTTCCAGCCGGGCCAGGCCGGACTGCTCGTACTGCACGAGCGCGGCTTCCAGCTTGGCGTCGTCGCCCCACTGGAAACCGAAATACACGATCACGTTGGCCAGCAACAGCAAGGCCGTGACCACGGGGAAGGTCGCGCGCGTGAGCGGGCGATGCAGCGGCAGGATCAGCATGCGGCAAGCGTCCGCGAACGCCGTCGGCCGCGCAAGCGCACCGCCGCGCTTGATCGCGGCGCGCCGACTTGGCATAAGCACAGGCCGTCATTGGAATCCTGCGCATGGGTCGCTGGCGACCACCCGCCGAGAAAAGCACCGCGTTGATCACGCCCGACGGGCACGCACGCCTGAAGGCGGAACTCGACGAGTTGTGGCGCCGCAAGCGCCCCGAGGTGGTCAAGGCGCTGGCCGCCGCCGCGGCCGAGGGCGACCGCTCGGAGAACGCCGAGTACACGTATCGCAAGAAGCAGCTGGGCGAGATCGACCGGCGCGTGCGGTACCTGTCCAAACGCCTGGAATCCTTGCGCGTGGTGGACACCGTGCCCGCGGATCGCGAGGCCGTGTACTTCGGCGCGCAGGTCGAGATCGAACACGCCACCAGCGGGGAAACGCAGCGCTATCGCATCGTCGGCCCCGACGAGACCGACGCGAAGCTCGGATGGATCAGCGTGGACTCGCCGTTGGCGCGCGCGATGCTCAAGAAGCGCGTGGACGACGAATTCGAAGCCGTGCTGCCGGGCGGGCCGGCGCGCTACGTGATCGTCGAGGTCAGTTACGCGGCGTAGGACGTCTCGCCGAACAGGTCGTGTTCGTCGCTGCCCAGGATTTCGACGTCGACGAAATCGCCGGGCTTCAGGCCCGCGTCGCGCCCGTCCTGGATCTGCACCAGGCCATCGATTTCCGGCGCATCGAAGCGCGAACGCGCGATCGCCAGTTCACCATCCAGCGCATCGACCAGGCACTGCTGCACCGTGCCGACCTTCGCTTCCAGGCGATCGGCGGAAATCATCGCCTGCCGTTCCATGAAGCGCGCGAGGCGCTCCTGCTTCACGGCTTCCGGCACCGGATCGGGCAACGCATTCGCGGTGGCGCCGTCGACCGGCGAGTACGCGAACGCGCCGACGCGGTCGAGCTGCGCTTCGTCGAGGAAGTCGAGCAGCGTTTCGAATTCGGCTTCCGTCTCGCCGGGGAAGCCGACGATGAAGGTCGAACGGATCGCGAGTTCCGGGCACGTTGCGCGCCAGCGCTGGATGCGCTCGAGCGTCTTCTCCACCGCACCCGGCCGCTTCATCAGCTTGAGGATGCGCGGGCTGGCGTGCTGGAACGGGATGTCGAGGTACGGCAGCAGCTTGCCGTCGGCCATCAGCGGGATGATGTCGTCGACGTGCGGGTACGGGTACACGTAGTGCAGGCGCGTCCACAGGCCGAGTTCCGACAGGCCTTCGCACAGCGTCTTCATGCGCGTCTGGTACTGCTTGCCGCGCCAGGTGCGCTCGGCGTACTTCACGTCCACGCCGTAAGCCGAGGTGTCCTGCGAGATCACCAGCAATTCGCGCACGCCGCCCATCGCGAGCTTCTCGGCTTCGCGCAACACGTCGTCGACGGGGCGCGACACGAGGTCGCCGCGCATCGACGGGATGATGCAGAAGCTGCACCGGTGGTTGCAGCCTTCGGAAATCTTGAGGTACGCGTAATGCTTCGGCGTCAGCTTGATGCCGGTGTCGGGCACGAGCGACAGGAACGGGTCGTGCGCCGGCGGCAGCGCGGCGTGCACCGCGGTCATGACGCTCTGGTAATCTTGCGGGCCGCTGATCGACAGCACGTCCGGATGCGCTTCGCGGATCTGCTCGGGCTTCTTGCCCAGGCACCCGGTGACGATGACCTTGCCGTTTTCCGCCAGCGCCTCGCCGATCGCATCGAGCGATTCGGTGACCGCCGAGTCGATGAAGCCGCAGGTGTTGACCACCACGATGTCGGCATCGTCGTAGGACTGGACGATGTCGTAGCCCTCGACCTTCAGCTGCGTGAGGATGCGCTCGGAATCGACCAGCGCCTTCGGGCAGCCGAGGCTGACGAAGCCGACGCGGCCCCCGGTGGCGGCGGGTTTCGGCTTGGAAATGACGGACATGCGGGGGGCTGCTGCGGGACGAAGGCGGCGGATTATAGTCGCGCGCGCCCGGCCGCCAGCCGGCGTAGGATCAATCCCCCACTCGGCCTTCAGGTGCAGCCCGTGAATCGCTGGATCGACCTGGAAACCCCGCACGGCCCGATCCGCGGCTGGCGGGCCGAACCCACGGGCCCCTCGCGGGGCGCGGTGCTGGTGATCCAGGAGATCTTCGGGGTGAATGCGCACATCCGCAGCGTGGCCGACCGGCTGGCCGCGGCGGGCTTCGTGGCGCTGGCGCCGGCCCTGTTCGACCCGGTGGAGCACGGCGTGGAGCTCACCTACAGCGACGCCGACCTGCAGCGCGGCCGCGCCCTCACCGCCGCGCTGGGCATCCCGCGCGCGATGGACCTGCTGAACGCGGCGGCGGAAAAACTGCAGATGGAAGGCCTGCGCGTGGGCGCGGTCGGGTTCTGCTGGGGCGGCACCCTCGCCTTCCTGTGCGCCACGCGGCTGCAACTGCCGGCGGTGGGTTACTACGGCGCGCGCAGCGTGCCGTTCCTCGACGAAACGGCCGGTGCGCCGTTGCTGTTCCATTTCGGCGGCAAGGATCCTTCGATCCCGCCGGACGACATCGAAAAGCATCGCAAGCTGCAACCGCAGGCGCAGGTGTTCGTCTACGACGACGCAGGCCATGCGTTCAACCGCGACGTCGATCCGCACGCCTACGCGCCAGAAGCGGCGACGCTGGCCTGGCAACGCACGCTCGCCTTCCTCGAGGCGAACCTGCGATGACCGCGCAGCCACTCCCGTGGTCGCTGCATCCGCAGTTGTCGGAAGACACCCATCCGGTGGCGTCGTGGCCGCTGTGCGAACTGCGCCTGATGGACGACGACCACCATCCCTGGCTGATCCTGGTCCCGCGCGTGGCGGACGCCACCGAGATCACCGACCTGGATGCCGCGCAGCAGGCGACATTGATGCAGGAGATCGATCGCGCCGCACGCCTGCTGCAGGTGTTCCGCCCGCAGAAGTTGAACGTGGCCGCGCTCGGCAATCTCGTGCCGCAACTGCACGTGCACGTGATCGCGCGCTTCCACGACGACATCGCCTGGCCGAAACCCGTCTGGGGCATGACCGCGGCGCGGCCCTACTCGATGGAGGCGCTGGTGGAACGGATGCGCATGCTACGGTCGCGCCTGGAATCCGGAGACGCCTGATGCGCAAATCGTTGTTGCTCGCCGTGCTGCTCGCCTGCACGCTGCCCGCACACGCGGGCCTGTTCGACAAGAAACCCGAAGACGCCGCCGCCGAAGCGCAACGCACCGGCTTGCAGGCCGCGACCATCTGGGTCGACGCCAGCTGGGGCTTCCGCAACCAGGGCGCGGCCAATGCGCTCAGCCGCGCGCACAACGCGTTCGCGCAGCACGGCTACAAGGTCGTGAGCGTCGAGCCGTACATCGAGAACGGCGACCTGCAGGGCTTCTTCGTGACGTACCAGAAGCCCTAGGTGCGGGGCAGCGTCACGCCCTTCTGGCCCTGGTACTTGCCGCCGCGGTCCTTGTACGAGGTCTCGCAGACTTCGTCGCTCTGGAAGAACAGCATCTGCGCCACGCCTTCGTTGGCGTAGATGCGCGCCGGCAGCGGCGTGGTGTTGGAGAACTCCAGCGTGACGTGGCCTTCCCATTCGGGTTCGAGCGGCGTGACGTTGACGATGATGCCGCAGCGGGCGTACGTGCTCTTGCCCAGGCACACCACCAGCGTGTCGCGCGGGATGCGGAAGTATTCGACGGTGCGCGCCAGCGCGAACGAATTCGGCGGGATGATGCACACGTCCGATTCGATGTCGACGAAGCTGCCGGAATCGAAATGCTTCGGGTCGACGATCGTTGAATTGATGTTGGTGAAGACCTTGAACTCGCGCGAGCAGCGCACGTCGTAGCCGTAGCTGGACGTGCCGTAGCTGACGATGCGCTGGCCGTCGGCGGCCACCTTGCACTGGCCCGGTTCGAACGGTTCGATCATGGCGTGCTGTTCGGCCATGCGTCGGATCCAGCGGTCGCTCTTGATGCTCATTCGGGTCGGGGTCCGTCTTGGGGCGGAAAGGGCGGGATTCTAAAGCGTCAGAGCAGCTGGGCGCCCAGCGAGACCTGCGCGCGCGGCCGCTTTTCGAGTTCGGCCAGCAGGGCCCGCGCCGTTGCGCGGTAGGCCTCGGCCGCGGCCGAATCGGGGGCGAACGCGAAGATCGGCGTGCCCACGTCGCCCTGCTCGCGGATGCCGATGTCCAGGGGCAGCGACCCCAGCAGCGGCACGCCGTACTGCGCGGCGATGCGCTGGCCGCCGCCCTGGCCGAACAGGTGTTCGACGTGGCCGCAGTTCGAGCACACGTGCACCGCCATGTTCTCGACCAGGCCGAGCACCGGCACGTGCACCTTCTCGAACATCTTCAGCGCCTTGCGCGCGTCGAGCGTGGCCACGTCCTGCGGCGTGGTGACGATGACGGCGCCGGCGACCGGGATCTTCTGCGCCAGCGTGAGCTGGATGTCGCCCGTGCCCGGCGGCAGGTCGACGATGAGGTAATCCAGCTGCGCGTCTTCGCCCGCGCCGCCCCACAGGGTCTGCTCGAGCAACTGCGTGAGCGCGGAGGTGGCCATCGGGCCGCGCCAGATCAGCGGCGAGTCTTCTTCGATCATCAGGCCGATCGACATCGCTTCGATGCCGTGCGCGCGCATCGGCACGATCTGCTTGCCGTCGGGGCTGTCGGGGCGGCCGGTGAGGCCCAGCATCGTCGGGATGCTCGGGCCGTACACGTCGGCATCGAGCACGCCCACGCGCGCGCCTTCGGCGGCGATGGCCAGCGCCAGGTTCACCGCGGTGGTCGATTTCCCCACCCCGCCCTTGCCCGATCCGACGGCGATCAGGTTCCGGATGCGCGGCAGCGGCTTGAGGCCGGGCTGCACGGCGTGCGCGGTGGCGGGCCTGCGGGGGATGCTGCTCATGCGGCGTGCTTCGAAGGTGCGGGGGAAGCGCGGCATGGTACCGAGTCGGCGACGCTCACGCGGCCCAACGCCGACGCAACGGGCGGCCGCCCCCTTCCGTCGGGCCATGGCACTTGGGGTATAAAGGCCGCGCGTCGCCATACGGGGGCGCATCCGACACAACACATTGCATTCCCTGGGAGGGGTCCATGCGCACCAAGCTTTTCGCGTCGCTGCTCGCGCTGCCGCTGTTCGGCGCCGCGCTGATCGCGTCGGCCCAGACCTCGCCGGTCGGCCGCTGGAAGACCTATGACGAAGAAACCGGCAAGCCGCGCCTGATCGTCGAGGTGTACGAGGCCAAGGGCGGCACGATCGCCGCGAAGGTCGTCGACACGCTGTTCGCCCCGGACGCCAAGTGCGATGCCTGCACGGGCGCTGCCAAGGGCAAGCCGATGAAGGGCATGGTCATCGTCTGGAACCTCAAGCCCGACGGCGCCAGCGCCTGGGACAGCGGCACGGTCCTCAAGCTCTCCAACGGCAAGACCTACAAGTCGAAGGCCGAACTGGTCGACGGCGGCAAGAAGCTCAACGTCTACGGCTGCGTGAGCTTCATCTGCAAGCACCAGGAGTGGACGCGCGAGTAACCGCGCGTCGTTCCGATCGAATGGCGACGGCCCCGGAAGGGGCCGTTTGCTTTTGGGGATGCAAAAGGCGGGAACGGGGAACGGGGAAGGAATTGACGTTCCCTGTTCCCTGTTCCCTGTTCCCTGTTCCCTGTTCCCTGTTCCCGCTCTCGGCACTCGACGCCGGGCCTCGCTCACCCCCCATGCAATAATCCCCGGCCCCCAGTTTCGCCACGCCCATGACCCGCCACGTCGCCGTCAGCTGCGCCCTGCCCTACGCCAACGGACCCCTGCACCTCGGCCACCTGGTCGGGTACATCCAGGGCGACATCTGGGTGCGTGCGCGGCGCATGTCGGGCCACAAGGTGCGCTTCGTGTGCGCCGACGACACGCACGGCACGCCGATCATGCTCGCCGCGGAGAAGGCCGGCGTCACGCCGGAAACCTTCATCGCCGGCATCCAGGCGCAGCACGAACGCGACTTCGCCGAATTCCACGTCGCCTTCGACCACTACGATTCCACCAATTCGCCGCACAACCGCGCGCTGACCGAAGCGATCTTCGCGCGCCTGGATGCGACGGGACACATCGCGCACCGCAACGTGGCGCAGTTCTACGATCCGGCCAAGGGCATGTTCCTGCCCGACCGCTACATCAAGGGCACCTGCCCGAACTGCGGCACGCCGGACCAGTACGGCGACAACTGCGAAAACTGCGGTGCGACGTACGCGCCGACGGACCTGAAGGAACCGCGCTCCGTCCTCAGCGGTGCCACGCCCGAACTGCGCGACTCCGAGCACTTCTTCTTCGAAGTCGGCACGTTCAGCGATTTCCTGCGCACGTGGCTCGACGGCGACGTAGCGATCCCGGGCGTGAAAGCCAAGCTGCTCGAATGGCTCGACGCCGAAGGCGGTTTGCGCGCGTGGGACATCTCGCGCGATGCGCCGTATTTCGGGTTCCAGATCCCGGGGCATCCCGGCAAGTATTTCTACGTGTGGCTGGATGCGCCGATCGGCTATCTGTCCGCGTTGCAGGTGCTGTGCGAGCGCGAAGGCGCGAACTGGATGGAATACCTGGCGCACGACAGCGACGCGGAGCTGCACCACTTCATCGGCAAGGACATCGTGAACTTCCACGGCCTGTTCTGGCCGGCGGTGCTGCACGGCGCGGGCTTCCGCGCGCCGACGAAGCTGCACGTCAACGGCTACCTCACCGTCGACGGCGCGAAGATGTCCAAGTCGCGCGGCACGTTCGTCATGGCGCGCACGTACCTCGACAGCGGCCTGGATGCGGAAGCGCTGCGTTACTACTTCGCGGCCAAGTCCGGCGGTGGCGTCGATGACCTCGACCTCAACCTGCAGGACTTCGTCGCGCGCGTGAACGCCGACCTCGTCGGCAAGTTCGTCAACCTGGCCAGCCGCTGCGCGGGCTTCATCGACAAGCGCTTCGGCGGGCAGCTCGCCGATGCATTGCCGGAGCCGGCGATGTACCAGCGCTTCGTCGACGCGATCCCATCCATCGTCGCGGCGTACGACGCCAACCAGCCGGCCGCCGTGCTGCGCCACGCGATGGCGCTGGCCGACGAAGCCAATCGCTACATCGACGAAACCAAGCCGTGGGTGCTCGCGAAGCAGGACGGCAGCGATGCGCAACTGCAGGCCGTGTGCACGCAGGGCATCAACCTGTTCCGCGTGCTGTGCGCGATGCTCAAGCCCGTGTTGCCGAAGCTGGCCGGCCATGCCGAAGCCTTCCTCGCCGCGCCGGTCGCCCGATGGGACGACCTCGCGCAGCCGCTCCTCGGCCGCCGCATCAACGCGTACGCCCCCCTCTTCACCCGCATCGACCCGAAGCAGATCGACCAGATGACCGACGCCAGCAAGGACACCATGGGCGGCACCGCGCCCGTCGCCGCCACGCCCGCCGCGAAGCCCGCGCCGAAGGTGGAGGCCGCCGCACCCGCGGCCGCCGCCGCCGCGCACATCGGCATCGACGATTTCGCGAAGCTCGACCTGCGCGTGGCGAAGGTGCTCGCGTGCGAGTTCGTCGAAGGCTCCGACAAGCTGCTGCGCTTCGAACTCGATGCCGGCGACCTCGGCAAGCGCCAGATCTTCTCCGGCATCCGCGCGTCCTACGGCGATCCCGCGGCGCTCGTGGGCCGCAACGTCGTGTTCATTGCCAACCTGGCGCCGCGCAAGATGCGCTTCGGCGTGAGCGAAGGGATGATCCTGTCCGCCGGCGTCGATGGCGGCGGCCTGCACCTGCTCGACGCCCCCGATGCACCGGCCGGTTCGCCGGTGAAGTGAGCCTGTCGATGGCCATCGCCATCGATCTCGTCGAACGCCTCGATCGCCTGTTGCCGCAGACCCAATGCGGCCAGTGCGGGTTCGCGGGTTGTCGTCCGTATGCCGACGCGATGGCGCGTGGCGAAGCGGACGTCGATCGTTGCCCGCCCGGCGGCGATGCCGGCGCGCGTGCATTGGCGCACGCGCTGCACGTGCCCGCGAAACCCTACGACCGCGAACGCGGCACGCACAAGCCGCCGATCGTCGCGCTGGTGGTCGAAGCCGACTGCATCGGCTGCACGAAGTGCATCCAGGCCTGCCCAGTCGACGCGATCGTCGGGGGGAGCAAGCGCATGCACACCGTCATCGACGCGCTGTGCACCGGGTGTGAGCTGTGCGTGCCCGCGTGTCCTGTGGACTGCATCGTGATGGTTTCGCTTGGCATTCCTGCAGAAGCCCGCCTGGAGTGAAGACCTCGTCGCCCGAACCCGCGGCGGGGTAAGAATTTCTCGCCGACGTGGCGGCGAAAATTCTCACCCCACCACGGGCTGGGGCATCACCTTGCGTGCCTTTTCGATCAAGAGGCCGACCTTTTCCTGGGTTCGCTGGCGTGCGTAGTAACGCACGCGCAACCCAATCACTTCTTTCGCGACAATCAAAAGCGCGGTGCCACCGCTTTCCTTCCTAATGTGTGGAAGGCACAGACTTGGACAGGCGCCCCGCCTGCCAGAGAGCAGTGAGGCATTTCAGATGCGAGGGCTCGAGGTGGGCGGCGCGCCGTCCATCCGGAGCAGATGTGTTCGCCAGCAACTGTCCGCTGCGGTGCATGGGTCTACGCAGGCGTGTTGGCGCGAACAAGACGGCGACGAGATCCGACGCGGCACGTCGTACGGTCTTTTCTGCCGCGTTGCTCTTGCGGCAGAAAAGACTGTGCGATGGGGCGTGGCGGAGCGCCCCTCTGGGTGTCCCCGCCTTCGCGGGGACGACGCAAGTAAACAGTCAGTGCTTGCAGGCGCTGCAGATCCGCTCGACCTTGAACCCCTTCGCGCGCAGCTTCTCGACGACGCCATCGTTGCCGAGCAGGTGCAGCGCACCCACCACGACCAACGTATCGTCCGTGCCCGGCGCGCGCAGCAAGCCTTCGAGCTTCGGCACCCACGCATCGTTGCGCTCGACGTTGATACGGCGGTAGAGCGCCGGGAACTTCGCGCGCGTCTCCTTGCCCATGCCGTTCCACAACGCATCGGCATTGCCGGCGCGCCACTCGCGGTGCAGCGATTCCATCTCCTGCTTGCCGTCGGACGATTCGGTCAGCGCCTCGTCGAGCAACTGCAGCTGCTCCTCGCGCGACATGCCCGAGAACAACGCCAGCTGCTGCGCGCCCGTTTCCAGGCCGCTGGACGGCTTGCCCGCGGCCTTCGCCGCCGCGGAGAGGTGCATGTCGAGGCCGAGCTCCGATTCCATGCCCATCCCCTTCGCATCGACCAGCGACACCAGGATGCCCACCATCCACGGCTTCATCTTCTGCAGCAGTTCCGCGCCCGCGGCGCCGCCGAACATTGCGCGGATGTCGGTATCGTGCGCGGCCACCCACTTGTCGTAGTTCTTCTGCATCGCCGGGGTGAGATCGTCGGACAACGTCGTGCCGTCGGTGCGCACCGCGGCGACGAACATGCTCTGGCCCAGCTCCACCGAACCCATCTCTTCGGGCGGCAATTCGAACATCACCGATTCGGCATCCGTCAGCGCCGCATCGATGTCCTTCGACAAGGGATAGTCATCCTTGCGCAGCAGGTGGAAGGAACCGAGCAGGTACACGCTGTTGTTGGCGTCGGACACCTTCCACAGCAGCGGCACGGGCGAGGACTGCGGTGCCGGCGCCTTCGCGGGCGACGCCGCGAGCACGGGCAACGCAGCGGCGAGGAGGAGCGACAACCAGGCGGAACGGGGCATGGACGATCCTTGGTGGAATGCGGTGGTCAGTGTTTGGCGTAGGCGCGCTCGCCCGCCGCGATCGCGAGATCGAGGCGGTTGGCGGCCGGCGGCATCGGGCACGTCGCGTACGCGGTGAACGCGCACGGCGGGTTGTAGGCGCGGTTGAAGTCGAGCGTCACGTTGCCCTTCGCATCCGGGCGCGCGATGTCCATGTAGCGGCCGGCGGGATAGCTGCCGTGGCCGCTGGTGCGGTCGGCAAACACGAGGAACAACGTCGGTTCGCCTTCGTCGATCGCTTCCAGCCGGTAGGTCTTGCCGTCGCGCTGGAATTCGACCAGGCCCGGGTTCGGCACCTGTTCGACCTGGTTGATGATGTTGACGATCTGCACCGTGCGCCCGGCTTCGTGCGGCACGAACTTGCCCGGCACCACCCACGACGCGCCGCCCGGCCACCATTGCAGCCCGGCGAACTGCGTGCGCGCTTCGGCATCGGCGTGCTTGACGCGCAACGCGGTGCGATCACCACGCACGATCACCGTCGCCACGCCCTTGCCGTCGTCGAAGCCGAGCTTGCTCGCGCCGCCTTCATCCTGGTCGGTGCGCATCACGATCGCGCCCTGCAGCGGTTGGCCATCGAGCGTCAGCGCCAGGCCCTTGGCCGGCACGAAGCGCACGAGGCCCTTGGGCGAGACATCGAACATGCCCAGGTTCGCCGGGCCCTTCGCCAGGTGGATGCCGTTGTTCGGCGCTCTGCCGGCGTAGTGCGAACCGCGTTCGAGCCAGTGCAGGCCGACCAGCGTGGTCCAGCCTTCCGGCGCGAGCAGGCCGTCGATGCGTTCCTTGCGATACGGCGCTTCGTGCGCCGCGAACGCCTTCGCTTCCGCGGCGGCCTTCGCGCGCGCGGCGGCGCCGTCGTCGCCCTTGTTGCAGCCGGCGAGCGCGAACGCCACGCCGAGTGCGATTGCAATCCCCTTCCCCATTTCAACGTCCTCGCAGGAACCAGCGGTCGATGTCGGTGAGCGAAACGCGCGTCCACGTCGGGCGGCCATGGTTGCACTGGCCGGACCGTTCGGTCGCTTCCATCTCGCGCAGCAACGCGTTCATTTCCGGGATGCCGAGGCGGCGGTTGGCGCGCACCGCGCCGTGGCACGCCATCGTCGACAGCAGTTCGTCGCGCGCGTTGGCGATGCGGCGGGATTCGCCGTGTTCGCGCAGGTCGGCGAGCACGTCGCGCAGCAACGCTTCGACATCGCCATCGGCGAGCAGCGCGGGCACGCTGCGCAAGGCGACCGATTGCGGGCCGGCGCGCGTGGCTTCGAAGCCGAGTTGCGCGAGCGTGGCGGCTTCGCGTTCGGCGACGTCGGCTTCGCGCTCCGACACGGCCACCGTCATCGGCACGAGCAGCGGTTGCGTGCGCAGGCCGGCGCCGTCGTGCGCGTGCTTGAGTTTCTCGTAGCCGATGCGTTCGTGCGCAGCGTGCATGTCCACGACGATCAGGCCCTCGGCGTTCTCGGCGAGGATGTAGATGCCGTGCAACTGCGCGATCGCAAAGCCGAGCGGCGGCGCGGCATCGTCGCGCGCTTCGGGCATCGGCATCGGGCGTTCGGCGAGTGCGACGTCGGTGTCCGCGTCGACCGGGGCGTACAGGTGCGCGTAGCCGGCGCGGGTTTCTTCGACGCGCAACGACAGGCCCGATTGGTTGTTGCCCTGCCAGGTCGAGGGGCCCACCCACGTGCGCGCACCGATGTCCGCGACCGGCGCCACGTCCGCGGCCATGCCCGCGCGCGTTTCCGCGAGCGCCTGCTGCAGCGTGCGATAGGTGAAGTCGTGCACGAGGCGCGATTCGCGGAAGCGCACTTCGTGTTTCGCCGGATGCACGTTGACGTCCACCGTGCGCGGATCCACTTCGAGGAACAGGACGTACGCCGGCTGCCGGCCATGGAACAGCACGTCGCTGTAGGCCTGCTTCACCGCGTGCGCGACGCTGCGATCGCGCACGCTGCGGCCGTTGACGTACAGGTATTGCTGGTCGGCGCTGGCGCGGTTGTACACGGGCTGCGCGATCCAGCCGTGCAGGCGCAGGCCGGCGGCTTCGTGGTCCACGCGCAGGGCGTGCTTGGCGAATTCTTCGCCAAGGGTTTCGAACAGGCGATCGGTGGAGGCCAGCATGTTGTCGCCGCGATACCGGCGCGCGGGGCGGCCGTTGTGCGAGACGCGCAGTTCGACGTCGAGCCGCGCGAGCGCGAGCGAGCGCAGCCATTCTTCGATGTGGCCCATCTCCGTGCGTTCGGCGCGCATGAACTTGCGGCGCGCGGGCACGTTGTAGAACAGGTCGCGCACTTCCACCGTGGTGCCGGTCGGATGCGCCTTCGGCGTGACGCTGCCGACGCGGCCGCCGTCGACTTGCAACGCGGCGCCGTGGTCGCTGTCGGTGTGGCGCGAGGCGAGCATGAAGCGGCTGACGGACGCGATCGATGGCAATGCTTCGCCGCGGAAGCCGAGCGTCGCGACGGCTTCGAGATCATCGAGCGACGCGATCTTGCTGGTGGCGTGCCGCGAGATCGCGAGCGGAAGTTCGTCGGCGGGAATGCCGCCGCCGTCGTCGCGCACGCGGATCAGGCGGATGCCGCCTTCTTCCAGGTCGATCTCCACGCGATGCGCACCGGCATCCAGCGCGTTCTCGACGAGCTCTTTCACCACCGATGCGGGCCGTTCGACGACCTCGCCCGCGGCGATCTGGTTGATGAGCGTGTCGGGGAGCTGGCGGATCGGCACGGCGGGCGCTGCGGCAGGAAGCAGTGCCGATGATAGCCCGGCCTTGGCGGCCGTCAGCGGCTGCCGGCGGTGGACGCGGTGGCTTGTTCGGCGGCTTCGGCGCGCGCGGCGTACAGCGTGCCCGGCGGCGGCTGGCGGGTGAAGTAGGTATTGACGCCGTCGAGGATCGCGCGCGCCAGTTCGGTGCGGTGGCGCGGGTCGTTGAGCTTGCGCTCCTCGTCCGGGTTGGTGATGAACGCGGTCTCGACCAGCATCGACGGCACGTCGGGCGAGCGCAGCACGACGAAGTTCGCGCGCTCCACCGACGACTTGTGCGTGCGGCCCAGGCGCTTGAGGCCCGTCAGCACGTGGCCGGCGATGTCCTCGGAGGCCTTCATCGTGGCGCTCTGCGACAGGTCGAGCAGCACCGAGGCCAGCGTGTTGTCCTTGTCCTGCAGGCGCACGCCGCCGACCAGGTCGGCCGCGTTTTCCTGGTTCGCCAGCCACCGCGCGGCCTGCGACGAGGCGCCGCGCTGCGAGAGCACGAACACCGACGAGCCGCTGGCTTCGGGATTGTTGAACGCATCGGCGTGGATCGACACGAACAGGTCCGCCTTCGCCGCGCGCGCCTTCTGGTAGCGCTGCGCGAGGGGGATGAACACGTCGGTGTCGCGCGTGAGGTACGCCTTCAGGCCGGGCGTGGCGTTGACCTGGCGCGCGAGTTCGCGCGCGATGGCGAGCGTGAGGTCTTTCTCGCGGCTGCCGTTGGCGCCGCGCGCGCCGGGATCCTGGCCGCCGTGGCCCGCATCGATGGCGACGATCAGCGGGCGCATGCCGCCACGCATCAGTTGCTGCATCGACTTGGTCGCGCCGGGCGGCGGCGTGGTCATGGCCGAATTCGGGGACGGGAGCGTCGGCGCCACCTTCGTGGGCACGCCGGTCGCGATCGTGGTCGGGACCGTGCTGCTCGATACCGTGCCAGCCGGGAGCGTGCCGGTCGAAACGGTGCCGTTCGGAATTACCGTCGTCGCGCGGCGCGCGGTGGCCGGCGGCGGATTCACAGGCGCCGTCGTGGCGGCGATCAGGCGCGAGGTGGCCTGCGCCGACGCCGCGGCTTGCGCAGCGGTGTCGACCGGCGGGGGCGCGTCGGATTCGTCTTCCTTCGTTGCGAACGCGGCGATCGGATCGTCCGCGGCGCTGGGCGCCGGCACGTTCGCGACCGCGGTGTTCGCGCTCGTGCCGTCGCCCGGCCACTCGAGCACCAGGCGCGCGCCGTCGGCGGTGGGTTCGATGCGGGGCTTGAGCGCGACGACCGGCAGGGCCAGGTCGAACACGATGCGGACGGTGCCCGGCACGGGATGGCCGGTGCGGACTGCCTTGACGACGCCGGCGCCGGCCGGCGCACGGACGCCGCGGGCGAGGCTGGATTCGGGGAGGTCGACCACCAGCCGGTCGGGGCCGGCGAGGGTCAGCGTGGTGAACTTGGCCGGGGCGTCCAGGCGGAGCTCGGCGCGGGTGCCGGTCGGCCCTTCCGTGACCGCCAAGTCCTTGATTTCACTGGCGCGCGCAATGTTCCAGCACAGCGCCCAGACCAGCGCTGCGCCAAGCATCCATTGCTGCAATGTCGCCCCCTTGATGCGCATGGCCGGGAGTTAAGCACCGGGTCGCATCGATTGCAAGCGAAATTTCCTTATGAATCCGAGACCTGCCGCCCCTTCCTCTTAGCCAGCCACAGGAAAGGTCCGCAAGTCGGGATCGGCCCCCAGGCGGCGCAGCCAGTCGGCCCCCGCCGGGGTGCCGGCCGTGGCGGCGAAGGAGCGGCCCGGGCCTTCCAGCGCCAGTTCGATCGCCAGGTCCGGCGGCGGCAGCGCGGTGGCGCCCCGCTCCGGCCATTCGATCAACCACAACGTGCCTTCCGCGGGATCCAGGCCGAGGAACTCGAGTTCGCCCGCATCGCCGATGCGATACAGGTCGAGATGCAACGCATCGCCGCCTTCCGGCAACGGATAGCGTTCGACGAGCGTGTACGTCGGACTGCGGATCGCACCGGTGACACCGAGTGCACGCAACAACGCACGCGCGAGCGTGGATTTGCCTGCGCCGAGATCGCCACGCAGGTGCACGATCGCGCGCGGCGGACGCGACGCGGCGAGTGCCGCACCCAGGCGATCCGTTGCAACAGGCGATGGCAGGTGCAGGCGCATCAGCGTGCGATCTCCGCGTTCGAAAGACGCCGCAGGCGCGGCAACAGATCCGTCGGCAACAAACCGCGTTCGCCGCCATCGCGCGCAGCGTCGTCGCCCGCGGTGGCATGCAGCAACGCACCGATGCACGCGGCATCGAACGCGGGCAAGCCTTGCGCGCGCATCGCCGCGATCACGCCCGTCAACAAATCGCCCATGCCGGCGACGGCCATGCCGGGATTGCCTGCGCCGATGAGCGCGGAACGTCGTCCCGGCGCAGCGACGATCGTGCCTGCGCCCTTCAGCACGACGACGGCATCGAAGCGATCGGCGATCGCTTGCGCGGCGCCGAAACGATCGCGTTGCACGTCTTCCGTCGTCGATCGCAGCAGGCGCGCGGCTTCGCCCGGATGCGGCGTGAGCACCGTTTCGGGCGGCAACGCGGGGGCGTTTTCGCGCGCAGCGAGCAGGTTCAATGCATCGGCGTCGAGCACGAGCGGCTTGCCGCTGCCGAGCGCGGCGCCGAACAACACGCGGCCCCACACGCCCTGCCCCAGGCCGGGACCGACGGCGACGACGGTGGCGTGTTCGATCTGCGCGGCGAGGTCTTCGCTGCGCTCCACCGCGCGCGCCATGGCTTCTGGACGCCGCGACAACAACGCGGCGACGTGCGCCTCGCGCGTGGCGACATCCACCAGGCCCGCGCCGCTGCGCATCGCGGCCTCGGCACACAGCATGATCGCGCCGCCGCTGCCGTGGTCGCCGCCCAGGCACAGCACGCGGCCGGCCATGCCCTTGTGCGCGTCGCGGCGCCGCGGACGCAACACGTTGCGCAAGGCTTCCGACGATAACTGCGCGCAGGCCGGCGTGACGCCTTCGAACAAGTGTTGCGCGAGTTGCAGTTCCGCTAGTTCCAGGCGGCCGGCGATGTCGATCGCCTGGCCCGTGCGCAGGCCCGGCTTGGGGACGATGAATTCGAGCGTGCGCGTGGCGGCGACGGCGACGCCGCGGATCGCGCCGGTATCGGCGTCGATGCCGCTGGGCACGTCGAGCGCCAGGCACGGCGCGGGATGCGCGTTCATGGCCTCGATCAGCGCGGCCGACGCGCCTTCGGGCGCGCGCTTGAAGCCGATGCCGAACAGCGCATCGACGATGAGGTCGGCCGGCGGCAAGGCATCGACGAAGGCTTCGGTGCGGCCGTTGCGCTCGCGGAATTCATCGCGGGCGCGCGTGGCGGCGGGGCTGCGCGGCGTATGTTCGGCCAGGCGCACCACGCGCACGTTGCGCCCGGCTTCCAGCGCCAGGCGCGCGAGCACGTGCCCGTCGCCGCCGTTGTTGCCCGGCCCGCAGACCACGACGATGCGCTGCGCCTGCGGCCAGTGGCGCAGCGCGCAATGCCACGCGGCGCGGCCGGCGCGGCGCATCAGTTCGAAGGCGTCTCCGCCGAGTTCGGCCGTCGCGCGAACGTCCAGCGTCCGTGCGGCGTTCGTGTCGAAGAGCGCGAGGGTCGGCGGCATCGTGGCGATTCTATACTTGCGCCGTGACTTCCCCTGGGGCCAATGCGGTGCAAACCGCGACGCACGACCCGGATCGGCTGGCCGCCCTCGCGGACAGGATCCGCGCGATCGCGCGCGAGCTCGGGTTCCAGCGCTGCGGCTTTTCGGGCATCGAGCTCGGGCCCGACGAAGACCACCTGCGCGACTGGCTGGCGCAGGGCCTGTACGGCTCGATGGACTGGATGGCGCGCCACGGCGACAAGCGTTCGCGCCCGGCGGACCTGCTGCCCGGCACCGTGCGCGTGATTTCGGTGGGCCTCGATTACGGACAGGACGACGACGCCGCGTGGGCGACGCTGGACGACGGGGTGCGCGCCTACGTGGCGCGCTACGCGCTGGGCCGCGACTACCACAAGCTGATGCGCCACCGGTTGCAGGTCCTCGCCGATCGCATCGCGGCGGAGATCGGCCCCTTCGGGCATCGCGTGTTCGTGGATTCGGCGCCGGTGCTGGAACGCGCGCTCGCACGCAACGCGGGCCTGGGCTGGATCGGCAAGCACACGTGCCTGATCGATCGCGACGGCGGTTCGTGGTTCTTCCTCGGCGAGGTGTACGTGGATCTGCCGCTGCCGGTGGATGGACCGGCCAGCGCGCATTGCGGCACGTGCCGGCGCTGCATCGACATCTGCCCGACGCAGGCGATCGTGGCGCCCAACCGCCTCGATGCGCGGCGCTGCATTTCGTACCTCACGATCGAGCACGAAGGCGCGATCGACCCGGAACTGCGGCCGTTGATGGGCAACCGCATCTTCGGCTGCGACGATTGCCAGCTGGTCTGTCCCTGGAACAAGTTCGCGAAGCGGACCGACGAGCCGGATTTCCGTGCGCGCAACCACCTGGACACGGCGACGCTGCCCGAGTTGTTCGCGTGGACGGAAGCGGAATTCCTGCAGCGCACGGAAGGCTCTGCGATCCGGCGCAGCGGGCATGCGCGGTGGTTGCGGAACATCGCGGTGGCGTTGGGGAATGCACCGACGACGCCGGCGGTGCTGGGGGCGTTGCAGTCACGCGCGGGGATCGAAGACGCCGTGGTGCGCGAGCATGTCGAATGGGCGCTCGAACAACACGCCGCGCGCAACTCAGGGATCGCGCTGGATCTCGTCGAGTAGCGCGCGCGTCACCGGATCGGCGATCTCCGCGGGCTGGCCGCGCAACGCGGGCAGCAGGCCGTTCGCGAGTTGCTTGCCGAGCTCCACGCCGAACTGATCGAACGCGTTGATGTCCCACGCGAGCGATTGCAGGTACACGCTGTGTTCGTACAAGGCGATCAGCGCGCCGAGGCTGCGCGGCGTGAGCGCGTCGAGCAGCAACAAGGTGCTCGGGCGATTGCCCGCGTAACGGCGATGCGGATCGTCGCTGCCCTGCCCGTTCGCGAACGCTTCCACCTGCGCGAGCAGGTTGGCGAACAACGCACGGTGGCTTTCGCGATGCGGATGGTCGGCGCGCGTCACGCCGACGAAGTCGCCCGGGATGATGTCGGTGCCCTGGTGCAG
This sequence comes from Lysobacter helvus, assembly GCF_018406645.1. Classification (NCBI taxonomy): domain Bacteria; kingdom Pseudomonadati; phylum Pseudomonadota; class Gammaproteobacteria; order Lysobacterales; family Lysobacteraceae; genus Lysobacter; species Lysobacter helvus. Next base: position 2,500,495 of record NZ_AP024546.1, on the reverse strand, counting down.
CGCCTGGAAGAAGCTGTGCTGCACGTCGGTGCCGGCGCCGCCCCACCACACCGGTACGGTGGAGGTGTCGACCGGCGTGCCGTCGAGGTGCACGGACTTGCCGAGGCTTTCCATCACGACCTGCTGCAGGTGCGCGGACAGCAACTTCAGGCGTTCGTCGTACGAGAACACGCCCTGCGACGCGAAGCCGAGTGCGTTGCGATTCCACAACGCCGTCAGCGCATGCCAGGCACCGAGGTTCTCGCGCAGCGGTGCTTCGAGCACGTGCGCATCCATCTCGCCCGCGCCGGCCAGCAATTGTTCGAACGCGGGCATGCCCAGCGCGAGCGCGATCGGCAGGCCCACGGCGGACCACAGCGAATAGCGCCCCCCCACCCAGTCCCACATCGGCAGGATGCGCGCTTCCGGGATCCCGAAGGCCGCAGCGCGTTCGACGTTCGCGGTGACGGCGAGCAGGCGCGTGTCGTCGCCGAGCCATTCGCGCACGATGGCGCCGTTGAGCAGCGTTTCCTGCGTGCCGAAGGTCTTCGACACCATGATCGCGGCGGTGCGTTTCGGATCGAGCGTGGCGAGCACGCGCTGCGCGGCGGCGCCGTCGACGTTCGAGAGGAAATGCACGCGGAAGCGGCCCGGCGTTGGCGGCGACAGCGCATCGACGACGAAGCGCGGGCCGAGGTCCGAGCCGCCGATGCCGATGCTGACGATGTCGGAGACCGGCGTGTCCTGCAACGTTTCGATGACGTCGCGCATGCGCTCGAGCGCTTCGAGCGCGGTGTCGTGCGCGGCCGTGGCGATGGGCGAACGCGAGAGGTTGCTGCGCAGCGCGGTGTGCAGCGCGGCGCGATGTTCGGTGGGATTCACTTCCGCGCCGTCGACCAGCCGCCGCATGCCGCCGGCGAAGTCCGCGGCGTCGGCCAGCGCGAACAAGGCATCGAGCGCCTCGCCGTCGTAACGCTGCCGCGCGAAGTTGGCGTACAGCGGGCCCACGCGCAGCGCACAGCCCGTCGCGCGCGCGGGATCGGCGTCGACGAGCTGCTTGATCGAGGTGTCGGACAACCGCGCGGCGTGCGCGCGGAGCGTGGCGAAGTGCGTGGCGAGGGTCGCGTCCATGCGCCCCAGCTTACGCAGCCTGCTTCGGCATCGAGTGATTGGTGTGCGTCAGCGCGTTGTGGCGATCGACGTAGACCAGCGTCGGCTTGAACTTCGCCGCCTCGGCTTCGTCGCACGCGCCGTAAGCGCAGATGATCACCAGGTCGCCCGGCTGCGCCATGTGCGCGGCCGCGCCGTTCACCGAGATCACGCCCGAGCCTTCTTCGCCGCGGATCGCATAGGTGACGAAACGCGCGCCGTTGTTCACGTTGTAGATGTGGACCTGCTCGTATTCGCGGATGCCGGAAATGTCGAGCAGCCGGCCGTCGATCGCGCACGAGCCTTCGTAATGCAGCTCGGCGTGGGTGACGGTGGCGCGGTGGATCTTGGCTTTGAGCAGGTTGAGCTGCATGGAAACGGCTCCGCGATCGGCCGGGTCGGCCCGGGAAAGGTGCGCAGTCTAGGTGGGGGTTTGTGGCGCTGCAACAAAGGGGGCCGCACGGCCCGGCCGCGTATTCAGGCGCGCGCGGTCGTGAATTCCAGGTTGTCGATCAGCCGGGTGCGGCCCAGGCGGGCGGCGACCAGGGCCACGCGGGGGCCGGGCGACGCGTCGGGGTCGACCAGGTCCGGGGCGCGCACGACCGCGTAATCGACCTCGAAGCCGGCCGCATCCAGTGTGGCCCGGGCCTCGGCCTCCACAGCCCCGCGCGCGGCGCCGGCCAGCAGGCCGTCCCGCATGCGCTGCAGGCTGCGCTGGATCAGGGCCGCCACCGGGCGCTCTTCCGCCGAGAGGTACTGGTTGCGCGAACTCATCGCCAGGCCGTCGGCTTCGCGCAGGGTCTCGCCCGCCAGCAATTCGATCGGGAACGCGAGGTCGCGCGTCATGTAGCGGATCACCGCGAGCTGCTGGTAATCCTTGCGGCCGAACGCGGCGACATCGGGCTGCACCTGGTTGAACAGGCGCGCGACGACGGTGCACACGCCGTCGAAATGCCCGGGGCGATGCGCGCCTTCGAGCACGTCGGTGATGCCCGGCACGCGCATGCGCACCGCGCCATCGGCGCCGTAGGGATACATCGCGTCGACGCTGGGCAGCCACAGCACGTCGCAGCCGACGGCATCGAGGCCGGCGGCATCGGCGTCGGGCGTGCGCGGGTAGCGCGCGAAATCTTCGTTCGGCCCGAACTGCGTCGGGTTCACGAACACGCTCGCGACGATCCTGTCCGCATGCTGCCGCGCGAGCGCGACGAGCGAATGGTGGCCGGCGTGCAGGTTGCCCATCGTCGGCACGAAGCCGACGCGCAGGCCGTCGCGCTTCCAGGCACGGACGCGCGAACGCAACTCGTCGAGCGCGGTGACGGTGTCGATCATCAGTCGTAGGCGTGCGCGGCGTCCGGGAACGCGCCGCTGCGCACCGCGTCGGCGTAGGCCTGCACCGCGCCGGCGAGCGAACCGCCTTCGGCGAGGAAATCCTTCACGAACTTCGGGCGGCGATGGCCGGTGTTCACGCCGAGGAAATCGTGCAGCACCAGCACTTGCCCATCGCACGCAGCGCCTGCGCCGATGCCGATGGTGGGAATCGCCACGGACGCCGTGATCGCCGCGGCGAGCGGCGACGGCACGCATTCGAGCACCAGCAACGTGGCGCCGGCGTCTTCGACCAGTTTTGCGTCTTCGCGCACGCGTGCGGCCGCGGCTTCTTCGCGCCCCTGCACCTTGTAACCGCCCAGGCGCAGCACCGATTGCGGCGTGAGGCCGAGGTGCGCGCAGACGGGGATCTCGCGTTCGACGAGGAAGCGGATGACTTCGAGCTTGTGGCCCGCGCCTTCCAGCTTGACCATGCCCGCGCCCGCCTGCAGGCAACGCAGCGAGGCATCGAGCGCGCGTTCGGGCGTGGCGTCCGCACCGAACGGCAGGTCGGCGATCAGCAACGCGCGACGCAAACCGCGCGCCACGCACCGCACGTGGTAGACGATGTCGTCGACGGTGACGGGCAAGGTGCTGTCCTGTCCCTGCACCACCATGCCGAGCGAATCGCCGACGAGCACGAGGTCGGTGCCGTTGTCGTCGAGCACGCGCGCGAAGCCCGCGTCGTACGCCGTGAGCATCACCAGCTTGCGGCCTTCGCGCTTGGCGTCGGCCAGCATGGGCACGGTCCAGGGCTTCATGTCCGCCGGCTTGCTGTCTTTGCTGGTGTACATGACCCTAGCCTAGCGCCTGGATGTCGCCGGTGACCATCGCGGCGACGATGTCCGCCGCGCGCCCACGGCCGGGAATGACGACGTCCGGTGCGATTTCGACCAGCGGCACCAGCGCGAACGCGCGTTCGTGCAGGTGCGGGTGCGGGACGTGCAGGCCGGGTTCGTCGATGCGGTCTTCGCCGTAGAGCAGCAGGTCCAGGTCCAGCGTGCGTGCGCTCCAGCGTTCGTTGGCGCTGCGGTCGCGGCCGAAGGTGCGTTCGATCGACAGCATCGCGTCGAGCAGGGCGCGCGCGTCGAGTTGCGTGTCGAGCACGGCTGCGGCGTTCACGAATTCGGGCTGGTCGGTCTTGCCCCAGGCCGGCGTGCGGTAGAGGCGCGAGGCGCGCAGCAGGCGCGTGTCGGGCAGCGCGTCGAGCGCCTGCAACGCGGCCTGCACGGTCGCGCTCGCATCGCCGAGGTTCGCGCCGAGGCCGACGCAGGCGAGCATGGGGTTATCCGCCGCTCGCTTCGGGCCGGCGACGACGACGACGGCGCTTGCGCGGTGCGTCTTCGGCTTCGGCGGCTTCGATCGCGCGCGCTTCGAGCTGCGCGGCCACCGCTTCGCCCGGTTGCGACTGCACGTCGGTCCAGAACGCGATGTCTTCGGCGTGCTCGGGCGAGGCGTGCTGGCGCAGCACGAGGAAATCGAACGCGGCGCGGAAACGCGGATGGCCCAGCAGGCGGAACACGCGCTTGCGCTGGCGCTGGTTGAAGCGCGACTGCAGCAGCCAGATTTCCTGCATCGGCAGCGAGAAGCGGCGCGGCAACGCAATCGTGTTGAGCAGGTGCAGCGTGACGCGATCGGCGGCGCGGCGTTGCGCTTCGGCCGCGTGCACGCCCGAGGCCTGCAGGCCCATCAAATCGCGGCAATACGCGGGCCACAGCAGCACGGCGAACAGGAACGCGGGCGAGACGGGTTCGTCGTTGGCCACGCGCGCATCGGTGCTGCGCAGGCCTTCGATCACCATGCGGCGCAAGGCACCGCTGCGATTGCTGGCGAGCGCCTGCGCGGTCTCCGGCAGGAACGCGGCGAGCAGGCCGTGGTGTTCGAGGCGTTCGAAACTCGCGACCGCATGGCCGGAGAGGAAGAGCTTCAAGGCTTCTTCGAACAGGCGCGCCGGCGCGGATTCGCGCAGCAGCGGCGCGAGCGCGGGCAGCGGCGCGGCGGTGGCGGGTTCGATCGTGAAGTCGAGCTTCGCGGCCAGGCGCACGGCGCGCAGCATGCGCACGGGATCTTCGCGGTAACGCGTTTCCGGATCGCCGATCAGCCGCATCACGCGCGCCTGCACGTCCTCGAAACCGCCGGTGTAGTCGCGCACCGAGAAATCCTCGATCGCGTAGTACAGCGCGTTGGCGGTGAAGTCGCGGCGGATCGCATCTTCCTCGATCGTGCCGTACACGTTGTCGCGCAGCAGGCGGCCGCCTTCGTGCATTTCGCGATCGCCGCTGCCGTCGTCGACGTTGGCGCGGAAGGTGGCCACTTCGATGATCTCGCGGCCGTACACGACGTGCGCCAGGCGGAACCGGCGGCCGATCAGGCGGCAATTGCGGAACAGCGCCTTCACCTGCTCGGGCGTGGCGTCGGTGGCGACGTCGAAATCCTTGGGATGTCCGCCGACCAGCAGGTCGCGCACGGCGCCGCCGACGAGGAACGCGCCGAAGCCGCCCTCACGCAGGCGATAGAGGACGCGCAGCGCATTCGGACTGATGTCCTTGCGCGAGATCGCGTGTGCATCGCGCGGGATCGTGCGCAGGATCGGTTGCGCACTGGGCAGGGTCATGGGGGTCGTCGTGGACATCGGTTGCGGCAGGGCCGCGAATGAGGGCGGGATGGCAGGTCGTTCCGTTGCCTGGGGCCACGGCGGCCCGTATAGTAGCAAGCCTTCCGCGGGGGCCCTGTTTTTCCGGGGCCTGGTGCCCGTCCCCCGCCGACCAAGCCTTCGCTCCCATCGTCTAGAGGCCTAGGACACCACCCTCTCAAGGTGGACACACGGGTTCGAATCCCGTTGGGAGTACCAGATCCGTGAAAGCCCGTGCCGCAAGGCGCGGGCTTTTTCATATCCGCGCGCGCGGACGTACACTTCCCCGCCTCCGACCCCACGCCGACACGCCATGCCCTTCGTCGTCACCGACAACTGCATCAAGTGCAAGTACACCGACTGCGTCGAGGTGTGCCCCGTCGATTGCTTCCACGAAGGTCCCAACTTCCTGGTGATCGATCCGGACGAATGCATCGACTGCACGCTGTGCGAGCCCGAATGCCCGGTCAATGCGATCTATCCGGAAGACGACGTGCCGGCGGGACAGGAGGTCTTCGTTGCGCTCAACGCCGACCTGTCGAAGGCCTGGCCGGTGATCACCGTGCGCAAGGATCCGCCGGCGGATGCGAAGGACTGGGAAGGGAAGACGGACAAGTTGCCGTTGCTGGAGCGGTAACTTTTTCGGGATTCGGGCGACCTGCGGGTCCCCACCCCTGCCCTCCCCCCGAGGGGGGAGGGGGAAATCGGATCAACCGCCGAGCGCGGCCTTCAGTGCGGCCATCAGCTTCTGCGGCGCTTCGCCCGCGGCCGGCAGGCCGCGCGGGTCGACGGCCGAGACGTACACGCCGGCTTCGACCTTCGTCACGCGCACCAGGAAATCCGACCCGGCGTAGTTGATGTCGTACGTGCCGAGGATCTGCGCCTTGCTCGCGATCTTCACGCCTTCGGTCGCGGCGAGCGCATCACCCACCTTCGCGAACACGGCATCGCGTTCGCCCGGCACCGTGAAGCCGATCGGCGAGGCGGCGGTGGCGGAGGCGGCGTTCGGCGCGCCCGGCGTGGTGGCCGAAGCGGTGGGCGGCAGCTTCATCGCGGCATCCACGGCGGGGCGATCCAGGTCCGGCGGCACTTCGAGAGGACGCTGTTCCGGCGCCATCGCGTAGGGGCCCTTGTCCTTGCCGAACCAGTGGCAGCCCGTGGCCGCGACGACGACCAGGGTGGCGAGGGACAACGTGCGTGCGAGCGTATTGACGCGCATTTCGGGGGAACTCCTGTCAGGCCGCGAGCGAATCGCGAAGGGTGTGTTCGAGGGTCTGGATGTCGGCGGCGATGACCGGCGTGCGCACGGCATGCGCCGCGGACAACGGCAGCAGCGGCAGGCGCAAGCCATGGCCGTAGCCGAAATGCGCGAGCACGGCTTTCACCGGGATGGGATTGGGTTCGACGCCGAGGAAGTCGTAGGCCGGCTGCATGCGGGCATCGAGCGCTTCGGCCTCGTCGCGACGCCCGCCGCGTGCAAGATCGCACAAGCGACGGAACGCGACGGGCAGGACGTTGGAGGCGACCGACACGATGCCGTCCGCGCCGGCGAGCATCGCGCGGCAAGCGGTGGGATCGTCGCCGCTGAGCACGCTGAAGCTGGCATTGCGCAGGCGCAGCAGCGCGGTCATGCGCGCGGGATCGGCCACCGCTTCCTTGATCGCGACGATGCGCGGATGACCGGCGAGTTCCGCCACCGTCTCCACCTGCATGTCGCAGCCGGTGCGGCCCGGCACGTTGTACAGGACGATCGGCAATGCATCGTCGTCGGCGACCGCGCGGTAGTGCGCGACGAGGCCGGCTTGCGTGGGGCGCACGTACGGCGGCGTCACGACGAGCGCGAGATCGGCGCCGAGCGCGGCGGCGCGGCGCGTCTGTTCGATGGTTTTCGCGGTGTTGGACTGGCCCGTGCCCGCGAGGACGGGAATGCGCCCGGCGACCAGGTCGACCGCCGTGCGGAGCAAGGCGTCGTATTCGGCGTCGTACAACGCCGCCGCTTCGCCCGTGGAACCCGCGACGACAATGGCCTGCGTGCCTGCCTGCAGCTGTGCTTCAAGCAAACGGCGCCAGGCGTCGAGGTCGATTTCGCCGGTCGACGTGAAAGGCGTCGCCAGCGCAGTGATGCTGCCGGAAAGATGCAAGTGGATACGCTCGCTGCGTGCGTGGGGGGCGTGCCGCCCGTCGCGATCTTACTTGCGGCGTGAAACCAGCGGCAAGTATGCTGGCCGCGCCCCGGAGTCTTGTCCGGGACGCCGTTCAGACCTCGGAAGGCCGCCTTGACCGAAACCCCCGCCCGTCCTCCTGCGCCGAACGAGAACCACCTGCTCATCAATGCGTACACGACGCACCCGCAGTCGCCGCTGCTGGCGGTGACCCGCCGCATTTCCGACAGCGGCTGCAACCTCGTCGATGCGCGCCTGAGCACGGTGGGCCGCGACGTGTCGGTGACCGCGCTGGCCACGGGGTCGTGGGACGCGGTGGCCAAGCTGGAAACGATGCTGGGCCGGCTCGAACGGGAAGAAGGCCTCAAGCTCGTCTTCTATCGCACCGGCCCCAAGCAGGTGCAGTCCAACCTGCTGCCCTACATCGTCGAGGTGGTGGCGGCGGACAAGCCGGGCATCCTGTTCCAGCTGGCGGACTTCTTCGATCGCCAGGGCATCACCATCGAATCGCTGCATTGTTCGCGCTACCGCGCGATGCAGACCGGCGCCGACATGTTTTCCGCGCAGGTCACCATCGGCATTCCCTCGGACATGCACATCGCGGCGCTGCGCGACGATTTCCTCGAGTTCTGCGACCACCTCAACCTCGACGCGATCATGGATCCGATGAAGTTCTGATGGCCAAAGCCAAGCCGCTGTCCAGGAAGCTCCTCGATGCGCCGCTGGCGCTCGCCGGCAGGGACGGTCCGCGCGAAGGCCGCTTGTCCGACCACGCCGGCCGCTGGCTCGTCCTCTACTTCTATCCGAAGGACAGCACGCCGGGCTGCACCACCGAAGGCCTGGATTTCTCCGCCCTGCTCCCGAAGTTCCGCAAGCTCGGCGCAGATGTTCTGGGCGTGTCGCGCGATTCGGCGCGTTCGCACCAGAACTTCTGCACGAAGCAGGGCTTCGCCTTCGACCTGGTCAGCGATGCGGATGAGGTGCTGTGCACCGCGTTCGATGTCATCCGCGAGAAACAACTCTACGGCAGGAAATACATCGGGATCGATCGGAGTACCTTCCTCATCGACCCGGCGTCACGCGTCGCGCGCGAATGGCGCGGCGTGAAAGTCCCCGGCCACGCACAGGCCGTCCTCGATGCTCTGCAACAGGCCCAACAGGAACCTCAATGACGCGTAGCAAGCGCATCCATGTCCTCGACACCAATGTGTTGATGCACGATCCGACGGCACTGTTCAAGTTCGAAGAGCACGATGTCTACCTGCCGATGCAGGTGATGGAAGAACTCGACAACGCCAAGAAAGGCACGTCGGAAGCCAGCCGCAACGCGCGCCAGGTCAGCCGCTTCCTCAACGAACTCATCGAGACCCAGGGCGTCGCCGACGTCCACAACGGCATCCCGCTCTCGCGCCCCAACGGCCTGCAGCTGCGCGGCGCCGAGAGCGCGGGCCGCCTGCGCTTCCAGACCAGCAACTTCGACGCGGGCAAGCGCTTCGGCGCGGTGATCCCCGACAACCACATCCTCGGCGCGATCCTGGCGCTGAAGGAAGACGAACCCGATACGCCGATCGTCTTCGTCTCCAAGGACATCAACCTCCGCATCAAGGCCGCCATCGCCGGCATCGTGTCGGAGGACTACGAGAACGACCGCGCCCTCGACGACTTCAGCCTGCTCTACACCGGCGCCACCGCGCTGCCGGAAGACTTCTGGACGATCCACGGCAAGGACCTGCGCTCGTGGACGGAGAAGGGCCGCACCTTCTACGAGATCGCGCGCCGCGACGAGGACGACTGGTATCCCAACCAGTTCCTCTACCTGCCGGGCGACGAAGAAGCCGAACTGCGCGTGGCGCGCGTGACGGACGCGAAGATCACGCTGCAGATCGTCGACGACTACCGCCACAACCAGCACAACGTGTGGGGAATCACCGCGCGCAACCGCGAGCAGAACTTCGCGCTCAATGCGCTGATGGACCCGGAAGTCGATTTCGTGTCGCTGCTCGGCACCGCCGGCACCGGCAAGACGCTGCTCGCGCTCGCCGCGGGCCTGGCGCAGACGATGGACCAGCAGCGCTATCGCGAAATCATCATGACGCGCGCCACCGTGAGCGTCGGCGAAGACATCGGCTTCCTGCCCGGCACGGAAGAGGAAAAGATGACGCCGTGGATGGGCGCGCTCACCGACAACCTGGAAGTGCTCACGCACAACCAGGAAGGCGGCAGCTGGGGCCGCGCGGCCACGAACGACCTGCTGGCCTCGCGCATCAAGATCCGCTCGCTCAACTTCATGCGCGGGCGCACGTTCCTGTCGCGTTACCTCATCCTCGACGAGGCGCAGAACCTCACGCCGAAGCAGATGAAGACGCTGATCACCCGCGCCGGTCCGGGCACCAAGATCATTTGCCTCGGCAACGTCGAACAGATCGACACGCCCTACCTCACCGAGACGACCTCGGGCCTGACCTACGCGGTGGATCGCTTCAAGGGCTGGGCGTACAGCGCGCACGTGACGCTGCGTCGCGGCGAGCGTTCGCGCCTGGCGGATTACGCCTCCGAAGTGCTCTGAGGCCATGGCGCAGGGAAGCGCACGCGTCTCCGCGTTGACCATCGCCGGATCCGATTCCGGCGGTGGCGCGGGCATCCAGGCCGACCTGAAAACCTTCGCCGCGCACGGCGTGCACGGGCTGTCGGCGATCGCCGCATTGACGGCGCAGCACACGCGCGGCGTCACGGCGGTGCACGTGCCGCCGGTGGAATTCCTGCGGGCGCAGGTGGATGCGTGCTTCGACGATTTCGACATCCGCGTCGTGAAGCTGGGGATGCTGGCGACCACCGACGTGATCCGCGAAGTCGATGCGTTGCTCGAGGCGCATTGCGCGGTGCCGGTGGTGCTGGATCCGGTGATGGTGGCGACGTCGGGCGCGAAGCTGCTCGCCGACGACGCCCTCGATGCATTGCGCATGCGCCTGCTGCCGCGCGCGACGATCGCGACACCGAACCTGCCGGAAGCCGAATTGCTGCTCGGCGCGCGCATCACCGACGTCGAATCGATGCATGTCGCCGCCGGTGCATTGCTCGCGCACGGCGCGCGTGCGGTGCTGCTGAAAGGCGGCCACCTGGCGCAGGGCGATGCGGTCGTGGATGTCTTCGCCGATGCGCATGGCATGCAGGAGATCGTGCATCCGCGCCTGGCACTCGAAGCGCACGGTACGGGCTGCACGCTCGCCTCCGCCATCGCCGCGCGCCTGGCGCTCGGCGACGCGCTGCGCGAGGCCTGCATCGCGGCCTCGGATTACGTGCATCGCGCGCTGGCGTCGGGGTACCGCCCCGGCCGCGGCGACATCGTGGTCCTGGATCACTTCGGCGCGGCGCGCTGACGATGGAGGCGATCGAACTGCCGGTGGTCTCCGCCGACGGCCATCGATCGCAGCTGCAGGCCCGCATCCCGCCCTCGCCCACCGCGACGTTGCTGTGGTTCGGCGGCATGGGGATCGCGGCGCGGCATTTCCTCCCCTTCGCCGAAGCGCTCGCGCAACGCGGCATCGCGGTGTTCGTGCACGACTGGCGCGGCCTGGGCAGCAGCAGCGTGCGCGCGAGCCGTCGCGAGGACTGGGGCTACCGCGCATTGCTGATGCAGGACTTCCCCGCGTGCGAAGCGGCGATCGAACACGCCCTGCCCGGCCTGCGCCGCATCGTCGGCGGCCATAGCCTCGGCGGGCAGCTGGCGAGCTGCCGGCTCGGGCTCGCGCACGGCGTCGCGTCCGAATTGTGGCTCGTCGCCAGCGGCACGCCCGACTGGCGCGCCTTCCCGCCGCGCACGCGCTGGTGGCTGCCGATGGCCTACCAGGCGCTGCGGTCCATCGCGGTGCTGTGCGGCAAGTTGCCGGGCCGCCGGCTCGGGTTCGGCGGCGAGGAAGCACGCGGCGTGGTCCGCGACTGGTCGCGCACCGGGCTCACGGGGCGCTACGCGGCGGTCGGGGTGGACGATCTCGAAGCGGCGCTCCGGTCCGTGACGGTCCCGATCCGCGCGGTCCGCATGGCCCACGACTGGCTCGCGCCCGGCACGTCCCTTGAGGCCCTGCTGGCGAAGATGCCCGCCGCGCCGCGGTCGATCGCGGTCGTCGAGGAGGCCGCGCCTGGCGTGCGCGCCGACCACTACGCGTGGATGAAACACCCCGCGCGGACCGTGGAGGCCCTGCTTGAGCGATAATCGCCGCCGCTTCTTTGGCCCCGTAGCTCAGTTGGATAGAGCGGTCCCCTCCTAAGGGACAGGTCGCACGTTCGAATCGTGTCGGGGCCGCATCGGTACTGGTCGCACATCCATGTGCTACTGCCCGCACATCCCTGTGCGGACTGTTCACTTCGAAAGCGTTCCCCCATTGGAGTTTTATCGTGACCCATCCCGTCCTGACCGCGCTCGGCCTGCGCGACATCGAATCCGGCACTTTCCTCGGCAACGACACCTGGTCGAAGACCACGGATGCCGGTGTCCTGGAACCGGTGAACCCCACCGACGGCGCGGTGCTCGCGAAGGTCCACGCCTCCTCGCAGGCGGACTACGACACGATCGTCGAGCGCGCGCAGGCGGCCTACCAGGTGTGGCGCACCACGCCGGCGCCGCGTCGCGGCGAAGCCGTGCGCCTGTGCGCCGAAGCGCTGCGCACGCACAAGGATGCGCTGGGCTCGCTGGTCGCGCTGGAAATGGGCAAGTCGAAGCCGGAAGGCGACGGCGAAGTCCAGGAAATGATCGACATCGGTGAATTCTCCGTCGGCCTGTCGCGCCAGTTGTACGGCCTGACGATGCATTCGGAGCGCCCGGGCCATCGCATGTACGAGCAGTGGCACCCGATCGGCATCGTCGGGATCATCAGCGCGTTCAACTTCCCCGTCGCGGTGTGGGCGTGGAATGCGTTCGTGGCCGCGGTGTGCGGCGACATCTCGATCTGGAAGCCCTCGCCCAAGACGCCGCTGTCGGCGATCGCGGCGATGAAGATCTGCAACGAGGCGCTGAAGAAGGGCGGCTTCCCGGACATCTTCTTCCTGTTCAACGACGCGGGCACCGAGCTCGCCTCGACCTTCGTCGACGACAAGCGCATCCCGCTGATCTCGTTCACCGGTTCCACCAAGGTCGGCCGCATCGTCGGCGAGCGCGTCGCCCGCCGCATGGGCCGCTCGTTGCTGGAGCTGGGCGGCAACAACGCGATCATCGTGGACAAGTCGGCGGAGCTGAAGCTGGCGATCCCGGCGATCGTGTTCGGCGCCGTCGGCACCGCGGGCCAGCGCTGCACCACCACGCGCCGCCTGATCGTGCACGAGTCCATCTACGACGACGTGCTGGCCAAGCTGGTCACCGCGTACAAGCAGGTCGAAAAGAAAATCGGCGACCCGACGGATCCGGCCAACCTGATGGGCCCGCTCAACAGCCGCGACGGCGTCGATGCGTACCTGGATTCGATCGCCAAGGCCCGCGCGGCCGGCGGCAAGATCGAAACCGGCGGCACCGCGATCGAGGGCAAGGGCAACTTCGTGCTGCCGGCGATCGTGACGGGCCTGACCAACGACGCGGAGATCGTGCAGCACGAAACGTTCGCGCCGATCCTCTACGTCATGAAGTTCAAGGCGCTGGATGAAGCCATCGCGATGCAGAACGCCGTGCCGCAGGGCCTGTCGTCCTCCATCTTCACCACCGACCTCAAGGCGGCCGAGGCCTACCTGGCCGCGTCGGGGTCGGATTGCGGCATCGCCAACGTCAACATCGGCACCTCGGGTGCGGAGATCGGCGGCGCGTTCGGCGGCGAGAAGGAAACCGGCGGTGGCCGGGAATCGGGTTCGGATGCGTGGAAGGCTTACATGCGCCGACAGACGAACACGATCAACTACTCCGATGCGCTGCCGCTGGCGCAAGGCATCAAGTTCGACCTGTGAGCCACTGACCGCATGTACGGGCTCGCCAGGCCTTTCCTGTTCGGGCTGGACGCCGAGCGCGCGCACGCGCTCGGCCTGTCCGCCCTCGAAGCCGCGTATCGCACGGGTACCAACCCGTTGCTCGCGCGCGCGCCCAAGCCGCTCGCGGTCAAGGTGTTCGGGCTGCAGTTCCCCAACCCGGTGGGCCTGGCCGCGGGGCTGGACAAGAACGGCGCGCACATCGATGCGCTGATGGCGCTGGGTTTCGGCTTCGTCGAAGTCGGCACCACCACGCCGCGGCCGCAGGCGGGCAACCCGAAGCCGCGCATGTTCCGCCTGCCCTCGCAGCGCGCGATCATCAATCGCCTGGGCTTCAACAACGACGGCGTGGATGCGCTGGTGGCCAACGTCTCGCGCGCGCGTCGCCGCGGCGGATTGCTCGGCATCAACATCGGCAAGAACAAGGACACGCCGAACGAATCGGCCGAATCCGATTACCTGTTCTGCCTGGAGCGCGTGTATCCGCTCGCCGACTACATCACCGTCAACATTTCCTCGCCCAATACCGCGGGGCTGCGCGAACTGCAGGAAGAACAGCAGCTGCGCCGCCTCGTGGGCACGCTGCGCGAAGCACAGGAGCGCCTGGGCGCACAGCACGGGCGCCGCGTGCCGATGCTGGTGAAGATCGCGCCGGACCTGTCGGACGAAGACATCGATGCGGCCGGCCGCGTGCTGTCGGACCTGGAAGTCGATGGCGTGATCGCCACCAACACCACGGTGTCGCGCTTCGGCCTGGAACACGTGCGGCACGCGGACCAGGCCGGTGGCCTCTCGGGCGAACCGCTGATGGGCCGCTCCACGCTGGTGCTGCGCAAGCTGCGCACGCGCCTGCCGGAACACATCCCGCTGGTGGGCGTGGGCGGCATCCTGTCCGGCGCGGATGCAGCGGCGAAGGCCGCGGCGGGTGCGTCGCTCGTGCAGGTGTATACGGGCCTGATCTATCGCGGGCCGGCGCTGATCGGCGAATCCGTCGATGCGATGCGCCGCCGCAAGGAAGCGCCGAGCCGCGGGAACCTGCCACCCGATGCCTGAGGCGATCCACGTCGGCGGCGGCTATCGCCTCGTCGAGCACGCCCGGCTCGATGCGCGCAACACCTTCGGGGTGGCCGCGCGCGCGCCGATGCTCGTGGAAGTGTCCGACGTCGCGGCGCTGCCGGAGTTGTTCGGTTACGCGATGTTGCGCGATGCACCGGTGCTGGTGCTCGGCGGCGGCAGCAACCTGCTGTTCGCCGACGATCCGCCGGGTGCAGTGCTGAGCCTGGGCGCGCAATCGATCGCGATCCTCGAAGATGACGGCGACACGGCGATCGTGCGCGCCGACGCGGGCGTGGAATGGCATGCGCTGGTGCTGTGGACGCTGGGCCACGGCCTGGCGGGCCTGGAGAACCTCGCGCTGATTCCCGGCACCGTGGGTGCGGCGCCGATCCAGAACATCGGGGCGTACGGCGTGGAAGTGCGCGAGTCGATCCATGCGGTGCACGTGTTCGAACGCGCGACGCGCACGACGGCGACGCTGACGGCCGAAGACTGCGCCTTCGCATACCGCGACAGCGTGTTCAAGCATGCGCCGGATCGCTGGCTGGTCACCGCCGTCGATTTCCGCCTGTCGCGCACGCCGCAGTTGCGCCTGGATTACTCGGGCGTGGGCGACGAGCTGAAGGCGATGGGGATCGACGCACCGCGCGCATCGCAGGTGGCCGAGGCCGTGTGCCGCATCCGCCGGCGCAAGTTGCCGGACCCGGCGGTGATCGGGAACGCGGGCAGCTTCTTCAAGAATCCGATCGTGCCGGTCGCGGTGGCGGATGCGTTGCACGCCGAACATCCGGGCCTGCCGATGTTCCGCGGCGCCGGCGAAGGCACGCGCAAGTTGTCCGCCGCGTGGCTGATCGACCAGTGCGGCTGGAAGGGCCATCGCGATGGCGACGCGGGCGTCGCGGACTCGCATGCGCTGGTACTGGTGAACCATGGCGGCGCGACCGGTGCGCAGCTGCTCGACCTGGCGCGACGCATCGCGGCGTCGGTGCACGAACGCTTCGGCGTGCCCATCGAACCCGAACCGCGGATCGTCGGCGCCACGTGGTGACGCTGCCGATGCCGCGGATGCCGGGCGCGCATTGGCGCGCTGCGCTGCTGATGCTGGGCAGCGCGTGCTTCTTCGGGCTGATGGCGGTGGCGATCAAGCTGGCATCGGCGTCGCTGCACACCTTCGAGATCGCGTTCTTCCGCAATTTCTTCGGCCTCGTCGCGGCCCTGCCGTTGTTGCTGCGCCACGGGCCGCAGCTGTTGCGGACGACGCAATTCCCCCGCTACATCATCCGTTGCGTCATCGGCGTGGTGTCGATGTTCTGCGGCTTCTGGGCCATCGGCCACCTGCCGCTCGCGCAGGCGATCGCGCTGTCGTATTCCACGCCCCTGTTCGTCACCATCGCGGCGGTGTGGATGCTCGGCGAACAGGTGCGCGCGCGCCGCTGGGCCGCGGTGGTCGTCGGCTTCATCGGCGTGCTGATCATCGTGCGGCCCGGCAGCGCCAACTTCACCCTCGGCACGCTCGTGGCGCTGTCGGCGGCGGTGCTGAGCGGCCTGGCCGCGATCCAGATCAAGCAGCTCTCGCGCGTGGAGCCGGCGGACCGCATCGTGCTGTACACGACGATGCTGTGGGTGCCGCTGTCGTTCCTGCCCGCCCTGTTCGTGTGGGAGTGGCCGCGCGGGATCACCTGGCTGTGGGTGGTGGCCGCGGGCTTCATGGGCACGGGCGGGCACATGCTGTGGACGCGCGCGCTGAAGATCGGCGAGGTGTCCGCGCTCTCGCCCATCAGCTTCATGCAGTTGCCGATCGTCGCGGTCTTCGGCTACTTCCTGTTCGACGAACGCCTGGACAAGTGGACCTTCGTCGGCGCCTCGATCATCTTCGCCGCGAACGTCTACATCTCGCACCGCGAAGCCCAACTCGCAAAGCGCAACGCGACCCAGTCCCCCTCCGAAGCCGCCCAACCGAACGAGTAACGCGCGTCCATCCGGAGACCCCAGCCCCTTTTAGTAAAAGGGGCGCGCGACAGCGGGGGTATTTGGCGGTATGCCGCCAGGGGCCCAAAGTTTGCCGCGCAAACTTTGGGTCGGCGCGCTGAGCGCGCCGACGCGCCACTCCCAAAGAAAAAGGCCGATGCGTTTAAGCATCGGCCTTTTTCTTTGGAGTGGCGCGCCCGGAGAGATTCGAACTCCCGACCACCAAGTTCGTAGCCTGGTGCTCTATCCAGCTGAGCTACGGGCGCAGGAGCGGAATTATGAAGAACGTGTCATCACTTCGTCAACGTGCATTTTGAAAATCCATGCAAGTTTTCGTCGTGACTTGTAACTGGCGGAGACTGAGGGATTCGAACCCTCGATGGAGCTTTTGACCCCATACTCCCTTAGCAGGGGAGCCCCTTCGGCCTCTCGGGCAAGTCTCCGGAGGCACTTCATCGAAGTGCCGGCGAAGGATACAGATTCACTCCGTGCCCGGCAAACCGGATTTGCCGTCGCCCGGCTCTTCGCCGCGCTGGATTCGCTGGTAGATCTCTTCGCGATGCACGGCAACGTCCTTCGGCGCGGTGATGCCGATGCGGACCTGGTTGCCTTTAACGCCCAGGACCGTGACGGTGACCGAGTCGCCGATCATCAGGGTTTCGCCGACTCGCCGAGTCAGGATCAACATGTGGCTCTCCTTCGCCAGCGGCCATCCCGCTGGTCCGTTCCGCCGCGAAATCGCGGCGGGGCACATCCATTGGTGCGCGAAGCTGAACGATCATAGGTCGCAGGGCCGGGGCCAGACAACCGCAGGACGTCATGCCTCAGTTTAGGCGCTGGGCCACCCACTGCGGAACCTCGGCCAGCGCGGCCTGCAATGCGGGGCCATCATCACCGCCGCCCTGCGCGAGATCCGGACGGCCGCCGCCTTTGCCGTTGATGCGACTGGCGACATGCGCAAGCAGTTCCCCGGCCTTGACCTTGCCGACGAGGCCGCCCGTGACACCGGCGACCAGCGCGGCCTTTCCGTCCGACGTGCCGGCCAGCACGATGACCGCTTCGCCGAGCTGCTGTTTCAGCCGGTCGACCGCATCGCGCAACGCCTTCGCATCGAAGCCTTCCAGGCGCGAGGCGAGCACGCGCACGCCGCCCACCTCCACCGCCGCGCCCGCCAGGTCCGACGTGGCGCCGGAGGCAGCCTTCGCCTTCAGCCCTTCGACTTCGCGTTCGAGTTTCTTCTGGCGATCGAGCAGTGCGCGGAGCTTCTCGCCCACGTCCGCGACGTTGCCACCCAGCATCCGTGCTGCTTCGTTCAAGCGACGTTCCTCGTCGGCCACGTAATCCAGCGCGCCCTGCCCGGTCACTGCCTCGATCCGGCGCACACCGGCGGACACGCCGCCTTCGGAGACGATCTTGAACAGGCCGATGTCGCCGGTGCGTGATACGTGCGTGCCGCCGCACAACTCGGTGGACGTATCGCCCATGCGCAGCACGCGCACGCGCTCGCCGTATTTTTCGCCGAACAGCGCCATCGCGCCGAAGTCCAGCGCTTCCTGCATGCCCATGTGCTGCACTTCGGCCGCGTGGTTGCCGCGGACTTCGGCGTTGACCATGCGTTCGATGGTCGCCAGTTCGTCGGCGGTGACCGGCTGGAAGTGCGAGAAATCGAAACGCAGGCGATCCGGCGCGACCAGCGAGCCCTTCTGCGTGACGTGCGTGCCCAGCACCTGGCGCAACGCGGCGTGCAGCAAATGCGTGGCGCTGTGGTTGAGGACGGTGGCGGCGCGGCGCGCGTGGTCGATCGCGCCGACGAGGTGGTCGCCGACCTTCAGCTCGCCGGCCTTCAGCGTGCCGACGTGGCCATGGAACTGGCCCGCGAGCTTCTGCGTGTCGCGCACTTCGAACAGCACGCCCTGCTCGGCGAGCTGGCCGGTGTCGCCGACCTGGCCGCCGCTCTCGGCGTAGAACGGCGTGCGATCCAGGATCACGATCGCTTCTTCGCCGGCGCGCAACGCGTTGACCGGGCGGCCTTCGCGCACGATGGCCTGCACGACGAGGCCGCCGACGTCGACGTGGTCGTAGCCGTCGAATTCGGTGGGCGCCAGTTGCGAAATCAGTTCGCCAGGCAACGACAGCCCGCCGCCGAACTTGCCCGCGGCGCGCGCGCGTTCGCGCTGCTGTTCCATCAGGCGTTCGTAGTCGGCCATCGTCGTTTCGGGCAGCGTCGTGCCCTTCTCGCGCAGGATGTCGGCGATCAGGTCGGGCGGGCAGCCGTAGGTGTCGTGCAGCTGGAAGAGCTGGTCGCCGGTGAGCGTGCCACCGGATTGCTGCAGGTAGGTGTCGAGGCGCTGCATGCCCGCATCGAGCGTCTGCGCGAACGCGGCTTCTTCGGCCTTGAGCGCGCGTTCGACGAGTTCGCGCTTCTGCACGAGCTCCGGATACGCCTCGCCCATCGCTTCGCACAGCGGCAGGACCATGCGCCAGAACGCGCCGCCCGGCTGCAACGCGCCGAGCTTCCAGAAGTGGCGCACCGCGCGGCGGATGATGCGGCGGAGCACGTAGCCGCGGCCTTCGTTCGACGGCAGCACGCCGTCGACGATCAGGAAGCTGCACGCGCGAATGTGGTCGGCGATGACGCGCAGCGACTTGTGTTCGAGGTCGGACGTATCGGTGATCGTCGCCGCGGCGCGGATGAGGTGCTGGAACAGGTCGATCTCGTAGTTGCTGTGCACGTGCTGCAGCACGGCGGCGAGGCGTTCCAGGCCCATGCCGGTGTCGACGCACGGCGCAGGCAACGGCACGAGCGTGCCGTCCGGCTGGCGGTCGAACTGCATGAAGACGTTGTTCCAGATTTCGATGTAGCGATCGCCGTCTTCATCGGGCGACCCCGGCGGGCCGCCGGCGATGTGCGCGCCGTGGTCGTAGAAGATCTCGGTGCACGGGCCGCACGGGCCGGTGTCGGCCATCTGCCAGAAATTGTCCGACGCGAACGGCGCGCCCTTGTTGTCGCCGATGCGGATGATGCGATCGGCCGGCAGGCCGACGATCTTGTGCCAGATGTCGAAGGCTTCGTCGTCGGTGTGGTAGATCGTGACGAGCAGGCGCTCGGGCGGCAGCGCCCACACCTGCGTCAGCAGTTCCCACGCCCATTTGATGGCGTCGTGCTTGAAGTAATCGCCGAAGCTGAAGTTGCCCAGCATCTCGAAGAACGTGTGGTGGCGCGCGGTGTAGCCGACCTGGTCGAGGTCGTTGTGCTTGCCGCCGGCGCGCACGCAGCGCTGCGACGAGGTCGCGCGCACGTAGCTGCGCTTCTCGGCACCGAGGAACACATCCTTGAACTGCACCATGCCCGCGTTGGTGAACAGCAACGTGGGGTCGTTGCCCGGCACGAGCGGGCTCGACGGGACGACGGCATGCCCCTTGGAGCGGAAGAACTCGAGGAAATCGGTGCGGATCTGGTGACTGCTGCGGAGGGGCTGTTGGGGATTCATGCGGCGACCGGAAGGGGAACGCGGGCGCGACGGCGGCCGCGTCGCCGGGGGCGGACGCGGAGCCTGCGCTCCGGGAGGGGCGAAGCGTATCAGCCCGGCCGGAATGCCGTCAGGTCGTGGGTGAAACGCGTGGTTCCGCGATCGGCTGCGATCGGTGCGGCCGCGGGCTCAGTCGTCGGGATCGAAGCGGGTCGCGGCCCGGACGTGGTCGTTGGAAAAACCGCGGCGCAGCAGCCAATCGGCGGCCTTGTAGCGGAGGTCGCGATCGTCGGCGACGGCGGGGCCGAAGCGGCGTTGCACCAGGTCGCGGGCGAGCGAGGGCCAGTCGGCTTCGGCCGATTCCATCGCGGTGGAGACCGCTTCGCGCGGGAGGCCGTGCATGGCCAGTTCGGCGCGGATGCGGACCGGGCCGTAGCCGGTGGCCGCCCGGCTACGGATGAGTTGTTCCGCAAAGCGGCCGTCATCCTGCCAACCGGCCGCCTGCATCTTGTCGACGGCCGCGACGGCGGCATCGACCTCCACGCCGCGCGCGGTGAGCTTGCGCGTCAGCTCGCGGCGGGAGTGTTCGCGCCGGACCAGCAGGCCGAGGGCGCGCTGGGCAGGCGTGGCTTCGGGACGCTTGCGGCGTGCGGGGCGATCGTCGGGTTTGCGCGCGTCGGCGGCCGAGGCCTCCGACGACGCATCCGCGGCTTCGCGTGCATCCGCCTGGTCCCGATCGCCCTCCCCGCTGTGCCATCCCATAGCCAGCGGGGAGGACGTCGGGTCAGTCTTCGATCGCTTCCGGTGCGGCATCGCGCGGCGCATCGATCTGCGGCACGAGCTTGGCGCGCAGTTCCGTTTCCAGGCGCAACGCCATCGCCGGGTTGTCCTTGAGGAACTGGCGCGCGTTCTCCTTGCCCTGCCCGATGCGCTCGTCGTACGCGCTGTACCAGGCGCCGGATTTCTCGACGAGCTTGGCGTTGACGCCCATCTCGATCAGTTCGCCTTCGCGGCTGATGCCTTCGCCGTAGAGGATCTCGGTGATGACCTGCTTGAACGGCGGCGCCATCTTGTTCTTGACGACCTTGATGCGCGTTTCGTTGCCGATGATCTCGTCGCCCTTCTTCACCGAGCCGATGCGGCGGATGTCGAGGCGGATGGAGGCGTAGAACTTGAGTGCGTTGCCGCCCGTGGTGGTTTCCGGGCTCTGGCCCGGCATCATCACGCCGATCTTCATGCGCAGCTGGTTGATGAAGATGACCATGCAGTTGCTGCGCTTGATGTTGCCGGTCAGCTTGCGCAGCGCCTGGCTCATGAGCCGCGCCTGCAGGCCCGGGAGCTGGTCGCCCATTTCGCCTTCGATTTCCGCGCGCGGGGTGAGTGCGGCGACGGAGTCGATGACCACCATGTCGACGGCGGCCGAGCGCACGAGCATGTCGGCGATCTCGAGTGCCTGTTCGCCGGTGTCGGGCTGCGAGACCAGCAGGTCTTCGATGTTGACGCCCAGCTTCTGCGCGTAGCCCGGATCGAGCGCGTGCTCGGCGTCGATGAACGCCGCGGTGCCGCCCGCCTTCTGGCACTGCGCGATGGTCTGCAGCGTGAGCGTGGTCTTGCCGGAGGACTCGGGACCGTAGATCTCGACCACGCGCCCCTTGGGCAGGCCGCCGATGCCGAGCGCGATGTCGAGCATCAGCGAACCGGTGCCGATGACCTCCGCCGCTTCCACGGGCTTGTCGCCCATGCGCATCACCGAGCCCTTGCCGAACTGCTTCTCGATCTGCCCGAGGGCGGCGGAAAGGGCGCGCTTCTTGTTCTCGTCCATCGTCGTGTCCTTGGCTCTATTTGGATTTGGGTTCGAATCCGGGCGAGGCATCGTCTTGGAAACCGCCGCCCCGTCGTCTGGGGAGGAAGCTACTCGGGACTTGTCGCGTGGGCTGAGACGTGAGCGCATGGGGAAGATTTTTTCTCATCGGGGAGGGAGTTGGACATCGGGCAACGCCGCGCCCGCGTGTCGGAAAGCACCGACCCAGGAGAAGTGCGCTCGTACATCGAATTCATCGGTTGGGCCGCACCAGGCCGCAATACAGCCCTTCGATCGCGAAGTCCTGGCCGGGCTGCACGTCGATCGGTGCGTAATCGGGATTGCGGGGCAGCAGGCGGATGCGGTCGGCGGACATCTTCAGCAGCTTCACCGTGATCGCGTCATCCACGCGCGCCACGACAATCTGCCCGGAACGCGCGTCGCGCGTGCGGTGCACGCCGATCAGGTCGCCGTCGAAGATGCCTTCGTCGATCATCGAATCGCCCTTGACCTTCAGCAGGTAATCCGGCGCCGGCGAGAAGAACACGCGATCCAGCAGCACGTAGCTGTCGCCGCTGATGTCCGCGCCGATCGGCACGCCCGCCGCGACGCGGCCCAGCACCGGCAGGCGCAGCGCGTCGTCGTTGGCAGCCATGGGGGCGGCGTCGCCGGCCGGATGCACGATGCGGATGCCCCGCGCCTTGCCCGGCAGGCGCTGGATGGCGCCGGCGGTTTCCATCGCCTCGAGGTGGTACTGCGCCGCCCGCACGCCCTTGAAGCCGAAGGCGTGGGCGATTTCCGTCTGGGACGGCGGGACCCCGTCGCGCGCGATCCGCTCGGCGATGAGGGCGAGGATGGCTTGCTGGGTTTCGGTCAGGTCCATGTGAGTAGTAATACTACTCACGCCCCGGAGCCGTCAACACCTCAGTCGAGCAAGGCGCCCAGTCCCCGCAGGGCGGCGTCCACGGTCTGCCGGCGCACGGCCTCGCGGTCGCCGTCGAACTGGAACACCTCGGCCTTCGGATAGCCCCCGCGCCGCTTCCAGGCGATCCAGACCGTGCCCACCGGCTTGTCGGCCGTGCCACCGCCCGGCCCGGCGATGCCGGTCACGGCCACCGCGAGCGACGCGCCCGAATGCACCAGCGCCCCGGCCACCATCTCCAGCGCGGTCTCGCGGCTGACGGCGCCGTGGCGTTCCAGCGTCTCCGGGCGCACGCCCAGCAACGCCTGCTTCGCTTCGTAGCTGTAGGCGGCCAGGCCGCAGTCGAACCAGTCGGACGACCCCGCCACGTCCGTCACCGCCTTCGCGATCCAGCCGCCGGTGCAACTCTCGGCGGTGACCAGCATGTGGTGCGACGCGCGCAGGCGTTCGCCGAGTTGCGCGGACAACGCCTGCAGGGCGGGATCGTCGGGAACGGCGGCAACGGTCATGCGAACGCTCGGGGGAAGACAAGCGCGCGTTGTAACGCAAATCGACGCTGCGCGCGCAGGCCGTGCGTCATTGGCCGAGGACGTGGCGCGCCATGCCGTCGGCCAGTTCCGCTTCGCCGAGGAACACGCGCCCGACGTGTTCCTGCGTCAGCAGCGCGGCTTCTTCCTCGTTGTGGCTGCGCACGACGATGTCGATGCCGGGATTGAGCGTGCGCGCGGTCTCCACCATCTGCCGCACGCTGAAGGTGTCGGGGATCGCAACGATCAACCAGCGCGCCCGCGCGATGTGCGCCTGCACCAGCACGCCCGGTTCGGCCGCATCACCCGACACCGCGGCCGCGCCCTGTTCGCGCAAGGCTTCGACGCGCTCGCGGTGCTGCTCGACCACCACCACCGGCACGTCGCGCGCCGAAAGTTGCGCCGCGATCCGCCGCCCCACCCGCCCGTAGCCGACGAGCACCGCGTGGCCGGCGAGGAATTTCGGATCGGTCGACATCGGCAGCGCGGCCATCGGATCGACGGGCTGCTCCAGTTGCCGCGCCAGCGCCGATCGCGCGCGGATCCATCGCTGCAGCGGTTCGATCGCGCCGAACAACAGCGGATTGATCGCGATCGAAATGAGCGCGCCCGCGAGCACCAGGCTGTTGCCTTCCGCAGGCAGCAGGCCCAGCGACATGCCCAGCCCCGCGAGGATGAAAGAGAACTCGCCGATCTGCGCCAGGCTCGCCGACACCGTGAGCGCCGTGTTCAACGGATAGCGCAACAGCAGCACCAGCAACGCGGCGGCCAGCGTCTTGCCGAGCACGATGATCGCCACGACCAAGAGCACGCGCAGCGGCTCGTGCACCAGCACCATCGGATCGAACAACATGCCGACCGACACGAAGAACAACACCGCGAACGCATCGCGCAGCGGCAACGATTCGCTGGCCGCGCGGTGCGCGAATTCCGATTCGCGCAACACCATGCCCGCGAAGAACGCACCCAGCGCGAACGACACATCGAACAGTTCGCCCGCCCCGTACGCGATGCCCACCGCGCACGCGACCACCGCCAGCGTGAACAATTCGCGCGACCCCGTCTGCGCCACCCACCACAGCAGCCGCGGCAGGAACTTGCGCCCCGCGATCAGCATCACCGCGAGGAACGCGCCCACTTTCAGCAACGTCGTGCCCAGCGCGAGCCAGAGGTTGCCCGTCTCCGGCGCATTCGTGCCGCCCAGCGCGCCGGCCATCGGCGGCAGCAGCACGAGCACCAGCACCATCGCCAGGTCCTCCACCACCAGCCAGCCCACGGCGATGCGCCCGTTCATCGATTCCAGCAGGCCGCGCGACTCCATCGCGCGCAGCAGCACCACCGTGCTCGCCACCGACAACGCCAGGCCGAACACCAGCGCCGCGCCCCACGACCAGCCCCACCAGTGCGCGACCAGCGCCCCCAGCCCCGTCGCCGCCGCGATCTGCAGCACCGCGCCGGGCAGCGCGACCTTGCGGACTTCCATCAGGTCGTCGAGCGAGAAATGCAGCCCCACCCCGAACATCAGCAGCATCACGCCGATTTCGGCGAGCTCCGCGGCCAGGGCCGTGTCGGCCACGAAGCCCGGCGTGAACGGCCCGATCAGCACGCCCGCCAGCAGGTAGCCCACCAGCGCCGGCAGCCGCAGCCGTGCCGCGATGAACCCGAGGATCAGCGCCGCCCCGAAGGCGGTCGCGAGCGTGGAAATCAGAGCTACGCCGTGGGGCATCGTCACCTCGGGATTGCGGAAGGCTCCATCCTACCTGCCCGCCCGCGTCGTCCCGTGCTTCGAAGCGCGCCGCAATCGCGACATACTGTCGCCCGCGGTGCGCCGCACTCCGGAGCCATGTCGTTGAAAGAGAAGGAAGCGGCCGCCAGCGCGCGCGCCCAGGCCGAACACACGCCCCTCATGCGCCAGTTCTTCGCCGCGAAGGCGGAGCACCCGGACGTCCTGCTGTTCTTCCGGATGGGCGACTTCTACGAGTTGTTCTTCGACGACGCGCGCAAGGCCGCGCGCCTGCTCGACATCACGCTCACCCAACGCGGCAGTTCCGCAGGCCAGCCCATCCCGATGGCGGGCGTGCCGGTGCATGCGTGCGAGGGGTATCTGGCGCGCCTCGTCGCGCTGGGCGAATCGGTGGCGATCTGCGAACAGATCGGGGATCCCGCGACGTCCAAGGGCATCGTCGACCGCAAGGTCGTGCGCGTGGTCACCCCGGGCACGGTCACCGACGAAGCGCTGCTGAGCGAACGCCGCGACACGCTGCTGCTTGCGCTCTCGCGCGACAAGCGCGGCTACGGCCTGGCGTGGATGGACCTGGCGAGCGGCCGGTTCCTCGTCAACGAAGTGGATAGCGACGACGCCCTCGAAGCCGAACTCGCGCGCCTGGAGCCGGCCGAAACCCTGGTGCCCGACGACGGCACGTGGCCGCCCACGGTCCTCGAACGCACCGGCGCGCGCCGTCGCCCGCCGTGGTTGTTCGACGCCGACACCGGCCGTCGCCAGTTGCTGCAATTCTTCGCGCTGCACGACCTCACCGGCTTCGGCATCGAAGACCGTCCGCGCGCGATCGCGGCCGCCGGCGCCCTCCTCGGCTACGTCGAGGAAACGCAGAAGCAGCGCCTGCCGCACATCGGCGCGATCGCGATCGAAGCCAGCGACGGTGCGATCGCGATGAACGCCGCCACGCGCCGGCACCTGGAACTCGACACGCGCGTCGACGGCGACACGCGCACCACCCTGCTCGGCGTCATCGATACGACGATCACGCCGATGGGCGGGCGGCTGCTGCGCCGCTGGCTGCATCGCCCGTTGCGCGACCGGCGCATCGTCGGCGAACGCCACCACGCCGTCGCCACGCTCGCCGACGCTCGCGCTGAATCCACGTTGCGCGAGAGCTTCCGCGCGCTCGGCGACCTCGAACGCATCCTCACCCGCATCGCGTTGCGCAGCGCGCGCCCGCGCGACCTGTCGACGCTGCGCGACGGCCTGGCGTTGCTGCCCGGCGTGCGCGCCCTGCTCGCGCCGCTGGATTCGCCCCGCCTGCAGGCGCTCGCCGCCGAACTCGGCGAACACGCGGCCAACGCGCATCTCCTCGCGACTGCGCTCGTGCCGCAGCCGCCGGTGCTGGCGCGCGATGGCGGCGTGTTCGCGGACGACTACGACGCCGACCTCGCCGAACTGCGTCGCCTGTCGACGAACGCGGACCAGTTCCTCGTCGACCTGGAAGCGCGCGAACGCGCCGCCACCGGCATCGCGACGCTGAAGGTCGGCTACAACCGCGTGCACGGCTACTTCATCGAGATCAGCAAGGGCCAGTCGGTGCGCGCGCCCACGCATTACACGCGCCGCCAGACGCTCACCGGCGCCGAGCGTTACATCACCGAGGAACTCAAGCAGTTCGAGGACAAGGTGCTGTCCGCGCGCGAGCGTTCGCTGGCGCGCGAGAAGCTGCTGTACGACGGCCTGCTCGACACGCTCAACCGCGACCTCGATGCGTTGAAGCGCTGCGCCGGCGCGTTGTCGGAACTCGACGTGCTCGCCTGCTTCGCCGAACGCGCGCAGGCGCTGGACTGGGCGCGCCCGGAATTGCGCGACGCACCCGGCATCCACGTCGAGCGCGGCCGGCACCCGGTGGTGGAAGCCGTGCGCGACGAACCGTTCGAACCCAACGACCTGGTGTTCGACGAGCACGTGCGCATGCGCGTGATCACCGGCCCGAACATGGGCGGCAAGTCGACGTACATGCGCCAGAACGCGCTGATCGTTTTGCTCGCGCACATCGGCAGCTTCGTGCCCGCCGCACGCGCGGTGATCGGCCCGATCGACCGCATCCTCACGCGCATCGGCGCCGGCGACGATCTCGCGCGCGGGCAGTCGACCTTCATGGTCGAGATGGCGGAGACGAGCTACATCCTCCACCACGCCACGGCGGAGTCGCTGGTGTTGATGGACGAAATCGGCCGCGGCACGTCCACGTACGATGGCCTGGCGCTCGCCGATGCGTGCGCGCGGCATCTTGCCGCGGTCAATCGCAGCTACACGCTGTTCGCGACGCATTACTTCGAACTCACCGCGCTGGCCGAACCCGGCAGCGGCATCGCGAACGTACACCTCGACGCGGTGGAGCACGGCGATGCGCTGGTGTTCATGCACGCGGTGAAGGACGGGCCGGCGAATCGCAGCTTCGGCTTGCAGGTGGCCGCGTTGGCGGGCCTGCCGAAGGCCGTCGTGCGCCAGGCGCGCGGGCGCCTCGCGGAACTCGAACAGCAAGGCCGCGATGCACCTGTGATGCCGATGACGGTGGACGCGCTGGAGTCGCCGCAGCAGTTCGGTTTGTTCGCACCGTCGTCGGCGGCGATCGAAGCGCTGGCCGCGATCGAACCGGACGAACTCACGCCACGCCAGGCGCTGGAAGCGCTGTACCGCCTGAAGGGATTGCTCTAGAGCGCGTCGATGTCGCCGAGCGCGCGGATCAAGCGACGCGCGCGTTTGTCGGGCTTGCCTTCGGGCGCGCGGTAACCGGCGCGTTCCGCGGCGCGCGTGGCGCGCTCGGATTCGCGCCGTGCACGCGAAGCTTCGGATTCGACGAACAACGTTTGCGCGATCGACGCCGGCCCGCGCTTGTCCGCCAACCCGCGCACTTCCACTTCGAAACGTTCCTCGCCGCGCAGCACGACCAGCGCATCGCCGACGTGCACTTGTCGCGACGCTTTCGCGCGCTGGCCGGCGACGTCCACTTTCCCGTGCTCGATCGCCTGCTTGGCCAGGCTGCGCGTCTTGTAGAAGCGCGCTGCCCACAGCCAGAGATCGATGCGGACGCCGGCGGGCGGCGCGGGCGCGACGGGCGGGGATTGCGTCATGGGCGAAGTATCGACCTGGTGTTGTCGCTGAAACGCAAACGACCGCCACTTGGGCGGTCGTCTGGTGGCGCGCCTTGCGGCGCGCGATGCAACGAGGATTACTGCTGCGCGGCAGCGGCGGCGGCCGCAGCGGCCTTCGCCTTGGCGTTGCCCGCCAGGTCTTCCTTGATGCGCGCGGCCTTGCCTTCCAGGCCACGGAGGTAATACAGCTTGCCCGCACGCACGTCGCCGCGGCGCTTCACTTCGACCGAGTCGATGACGGCGCTGTGGGTCTGGAACACGCGCTCGACGCCGTAGCCGTGCGAGATCTTGCGCACGGTGAACGCGGAGTTGAGGCCGGCGTTCTTCTTGCCGATGACCACGCCTTCATAGGCCTGGATGCGTTCGCGGTTGCCTTCCTTCACCTTGACGTTGACCACGACGGTGTCGCCGGGGCCGAAGTCGGGAAGCTGGCGCGTGATCTGGTCGGCTTCGAAGTTCTGAAGCAGGGTGTTGAGCGAGGGCTTGTTCATGGTGACGGCCTGTAGATGAAGTGCGTCGGCGCCCTCACGGCGGCGACGGGTTGACGCGAAGCCGCGCATTCTAGCGGGCCTTCGCGGGAATTGGCTAGCTTTTCTTTGAACCTGAGGGGCTTACGCGGGTCAGGCGTCTCCGTCCGGTTCGTCCAGGGCCCGGAGGTAGCGGCTGCGGAAGGCCTCGAGCAGGGCTCGGTCGGCCTTGCCCAGCGCCGCTTCGTCCAGCAGGTCCGGCCGGCGCAGCCAGGTGCGGCCCAGCGATTCCATCCGGCGCCAGCGCGCGATTTGCGCGTGGTTGCCCGACAGCAGGACCTCGGGCACCTGGCCCAGCGGGTGTTCCAGCGGCCGGGTGTAGTGCGGGCAATCCAGCAGGCCGTCGGACTCGAAGCTGTCCTGGGCCGCGGATTCGGCGTCGTTCAGCGCGCCCTCCTGCAGGCGGGCCACGGCGTCGACCAGCACCGCCGCGGCGAGTTCGCCGCCGGACAGCACGTAATCGCCGATCGACAGTTCCTCGTCGACCTCGGCTTCGATCAGGCGCTCGTCGACGCCTTCGTAGCGGCCGCACAGCAGGACCAGGCGCGGATGCGCGGCCAGCTCCCTGACCTTGGCCTGCGTCAGGCGCGTGCCCTGCGGCGTGAGGTACACGACGCGGGCGTCGGCGGGATCGGCGGCGCGCGCGGCGTTGAGCGCGTCGCGCAACGGATCGATCAGCATCACCATGCCGGGGCCGCCGCCGAAGGGGCGGTCGTCGACGCGGCGGTAATTGCCGGTGGCGTAGTCGCGCGGATTCCAGCCGTGCAGCGAGAGTAGCGCGCGTTCCTGCGCCCGCCCCACCACGCCGAACGCGGCGCATTGCGCGACGAACTCCGGGAAGAGGCTGACGATGTCGATGCGCATCGTCAGAAGTCCGCGTCCCAGTCGACGGTCACCACGCCGGCGTCGAAATCGACGGAACGGATGTAGTCGGGTGCGACGAAGGGAATCATGCGTTCGCGATCGCCGAGCGCGACGAGCACGTCGTTGGCGCCGGTGGCGAACAGGTGCGAGACGCGCCCGAAATCCACGCCTTCGACGTTCACCACGCGCAGGCCTTCCAGGTCGACCCAGTAGTACTCGCCGGGTGCCGGCGGCGGCAGCGCGGAACGCGGCACGTACAGCTCGGTGCCTTTCGTGGCGTCCGCCGCATCGCGGTCTTCGATGCCGGGCACGTGCACGACGAGGCCCTTCGGACTCGAACGCCCACGCACGCCCGCGAGCGTGCGTTCGCGGCCCTGCGCATCGCGCAGCAGCCACGGTTGGTATTTGAGGATGCGATCGGCGGGCTCGGTGAAACTCTCGAGTTTCACTTCACCCTTGACGCCGAAGGCGCCATGAAAACGCCCCACCAGAATCGTCTTCTGCGGGGCGTCGTCGGTGTTGCTCATGCGGTCATCGCGCCAGGCGCGAGCGCAAATATCAGGCGGCCGGCGCGGCGGCCTTGCCGGCCTGCTTGGCGAGATCGGCGACCTTGTCCGTCATCTGCGCACCCTGGCCGACCCAGTGGTTCAGGCGGTCCATGTTGAGCTCGACGCGCTTCTCGGCACCGGAGGCGATCGGGTTGTAGAAACCCAGGCGCTCGATGTTGCGGCCGTCGCGCGCGCTGCGGCTGTCGGTGACGATGATGTGGTAGAAGGGGCGCTTCTTCGCGCCACCGCGGGTAAGGCGGATCTTGACCATGGTGCGGGGTTTCCTGTGTTGCCCAGTCGGCGGACGTGCCGAGGTAAGCCGGCGATTCTAAGCCAATCCCCCGGCCCGGGGGAACCCGCGGGAGCGCCCGGCCCCATCGATCCACCCGAAATCCGCCCGGAACGCGCCCAAAACCGGGGCGCCAGGGCCCCGCCTGGCCGTCGCCCTCAGCGGAACGGCATGCCGCCGCGCCCGCCCATCATCCCCTTCATGCCCCGCATCAGGCCCTTCATGCCGCCTGCGCCGAGCTTGCCCATCATCTTTTCCATCTGCTGGAACTGCTTGAGCATCTTGTTGACGTCGGCCGGCGTGGTGCCGGAGCCGCGCGCGATGCGCGCACGGCGCGAGCCGTTGAGCAGGTGCGGGTTGCGGCGCTCCTTCGGCGTCATCGACCCGATGATCGCGATCATGCGCGGCACTTCCTTGCCCGTGACCTGCTGCTTGAGGTGCTCGGGCACCTGGCCGATGCCGGGCAGCTTGTCCATCAGGCCGCTCAGGCCGCCCATGTTCTGCATCTGCTCGAGCTGGTCGCGCATGTCTTCGAGGTTGAAGCGCTTGCCCTTGGCGACCTTCTCGGCCAGCTTCGCCGCCTTGTCCTTGTCGACCTGCTGTTCCACCTGCTCGACGAGCGACAACACGTCGCCCATGTCGAGGATGCGGCTGGCGATGCGGTCGGGATGGAAGACGTCGAGGCCATCGGGCTTCTCGCCCGTGCCGATGAACTTGATCGGCTTGCCCGTGATGTAGCGCACCGACAACGCGGCGCCGCCGCGCGCATCGCCGTCGGTCTTGGTGAGCACCACGCCCGTGAGCGGCAGCGCTTCGCCGAAATGCTTCGCGGTGACCGCGGCGTCCTGGCCCGTCATCGCATCGACGACGAACAGCGTTTCGACCGGCGCGACGGCGGCATGCAGCGCCTGGATCTCGCGCATCATCGCTTCGTCGATGCTCGTGCGGCCCGCGGTGTCGACGATCAGCACGTCGACGTAGGACTTGCGCGCGTCCTCGATGGCGGCGCGCACGATCGCTTCGGGTTTCTGCGATGCATCCGACGGGAAGAACAGCACGTCGACCTGCTGCGCGAGCGTCTTCAGCTGTTCGATCGCGGCGGGACGATAGACGTCGGCTGACACCACCATCACTTTCTTCTTTCGGCGTTCCTTCAGGTGCTTGGCGAGCTTGGCCACCGTGGTGGTCTTGCCCGCGCCCTGCAGGCCCGCCATCAGCACCACGGCCGGGGCCGGGACATTGAGGTTGAGGTCGGTGGCGGCCGCGCCCATCAGCGTGGTGAGCTCGTCGCGCACCACCTTGATCAGCGCCTGGCCAGGCGTCAGCGACTTCAGCACTTCCTGGCCGACGGCGCGCACCTTGATGCGTTCGATCAGCGCCTGCACCACCGGCAGCGCGACGTCCGCTTCGAGCAGCGCGATGCGCACTTCGCGCAGCGATTCGCGGATGTTCTCTTCGGTCAGGCGACCGCGGCCGCGCAGGCGCTCGATGGTGCCGGACAGGCGCTGGGTCAGGGATTCGAACATGGGGGATGCACGGCTGCGGAAAACGGCCGCGCAGTATACCGCCGCGCCCTCCACCCCCTTCCCGCCTGAACGCGGCATGCGACACTCCGCCGCATGACGCTCGCGCTCCTCGCCGCCCTCGCCTACGTCCTGTCCGCCGGCCTGCTGGCCCGCGGCGTCGCCGCCGATCGCGCGACGCGCGGCTACGCGTGGGTGCTGCCAGCGCTCATCGCACTGGTGCTGCACGTGGCGGTGCACGTGACCACCTGGCGCACCGCGGGCTCGCTGGACCTGCACTTCTTCTCCGCGCTGTCGCTGGTCGGCCTGGGCATGGCGATCCTGACCACGCTGTACGGCGCGACGGGCCGCATGGCGGCGCTCGGCGTCATCGTGTTCCCGCTCGCGGCGGCCGCGCTGGTGGGGTACGCGGCCTATGGCCACGTGCACACCGACACGCTGGACTGGCGCCTGCAACTGCACGCGTGGTGCGCGTTGCTGGCGTACGCGACGCTCGGGATCGCCGCGGTCCTCGCCTTGCTGCTCTGGGCGCAGGAACGCGCGTTGCGTCGCCGCGAATTCCACGGCTGGCTGCGCGCGCTGCCGCCGCTGACGGAACTGGAATCGCTGCTGTTCCGCACCATCGCGGTGGGCTTCGTGCTGCTCACCGCCACGCTGCTGACCGGCGTGCTGTTCGTCGAGAACCTCCTCGCCCAGCACCTGGTGCACAAGACGGTGCTGAGCGTCCTGTCGTGGCTCGCCTTCGGCGCGCTGCTGCTGGGCCGCTGGCGGCGCGGCTGGCGCGGCGCCACCGCGGTGCGCTGGACGCTCGCGGCCATGGCCCTGCTGATGCTGGCCTTCTTCGGCAGCCAGTTCGTCCTCGAAATGGTCCTCAAGCGGGTCTGACGACCCGCCCCGGCCCCGCTGGGCCGGCTTGTTCCACTGCCGGGACAATAATTGCATTGACAACTATTGCGGGCGCATGGATCATGCCGCCCCATGAACACCGCCCCCTGCAACGGTTCCAGCCTCGGCCTGCTCTTCCGCCAGGTCCGCGACGCCATGTGGGCCCGCATGGAACGCGAGCTCGCCACCACCGGCCACGAGCTCAACTTCAGCCAGTTCATCACCATCAAGTACCTGGCCAACGGGACGGCCGGCGTCGGTGAACTCGCCCGCGCCGCCTACCTGCACCCCGGCGCCATGACCCGCCTGCTCGACAAGCTGGAGGCCCGCGGGATCCTCACCCGAGTCGCCGACCCCGCCGACCGCCGCGCGCTCCACATCCACCTCACCCCCACGGGCGAGGCGATCTGGAAGGACATCAACGAGTGCGCGCAGCGCGTGCATTCGCAGGCGACCGCAGGCCTGGACGAATCGCAACAGGACGAACTCCGCCGCCTGCTCGAGCAGGTCCGCGACAACCTTTCGAACGGAAGCTGACATGCGCCACGCGTTCCCCACAGTCGCCGCATTGGCCCTGGCCGTCGCCCTCGCCGGGTGCGCGAGCTCGCGCGGCCTCGCCCCCGAATCGCAGCCGCGCGACGCGAACGCGCTGGAGATCCAGCGCTCCGTCGGCGCAACGTCCGATGCGCAGTTCCCCACGCAGGCGTGGTGGACGGCGCTCGGCGATCCGCAACTCGATGCGCTGGTCGACGAAGCCTTCGCCGGCACGCCGTCGCTCGCCGCCGCCGATGCGCGCGTGCGCCAGGCGGCCGCGCAGGCCGGCCTCGCCGATGCGGCGCGCAAGCCCACGCTCGGCGCCACTGCGCAATACGTCGGCGTGATGCTGCCCGAGAACATCGCCGGCTCCGACCTCGGCGGCAATTACCAGGGCGTCACGCTGCTGGGCCTGAATTTCAAGTGGAGCCCCGACCTGTGGGGCGGCCACGCCGCGACGTGGCGCGCCGCGCTCGACCAGGCGCGCGCCAGCGAAGTCGAAGCGCAGGCCGCGCGCCTGATGCTCGCCTCCAACATCGCGCGCACCTACATCGTGTTCGCGCAGGCGAATGCCGCGCACGACACCGCCGAAGCGGAAATCGCGCGCGCCTCGCACCTCACCGAACTGGCGCAGCAACGCGTCAAGGCCGGCCTGGACAACCAGGTGCAACTGCGCACCGCCGAAACCAACGTCGCCACCGCGCGCCAGCAATCGCAGGCCGCGCAACAGCAGATCGATGCCTCGCGCAACGCCCTCGCTGCGCTGCTCGGCAAGGGCCCGGATCGCGGCCTGTCGATCGGCAAGCCCGGCGTGTTGCAGGCGTCCGCGCCCACCGTGCCCGGCGTGCTGCCGAACGAACTGCTCGGCCATCGCCCCGACGTCGTCGCCGCGCGCTGGCGCGTCGAAGCCGCGGGCGAAACCGTCCACGCCGCGAAGGCCGACTTCTATCCGACGGTGAACCTCACCGCGCTCGTCGGCCTGGCGTCGGGTCATCTCTCCGACCTGTTCACCAGCGATGCGCTGCTCGTCAACGGCGGTCCCGCGCTGAGCCTGCCGATCTTCGATGGCGGCCGCCTGCGCAACCAGCTCGCCAAGCGCGATGCCGACTACGACCTCGCCGTCGCCGATTACGACCAGTCGCTCGTCGGCGCCGTGCGCGAAGTCGCCGACGCCGTGCAGGCCGCGCGTGCACTCGATGCGCAGCTGCAGTCCGCCAACCAGGCGCGCGACGCCGCGCAGCGTGCGTACGACTTGTCCACCGCACGCTACAAGGCCGGCCTCGGCACGCAGCTCGATGTGCTCGCCGCGCAGCGTCCGCTGTTCCAGCTCGACCAGCAGCGCGACGCACTCACAGCGCAGCGCCTCACCGCCACCGTCGACCTGCAGCGTGCCCTCGGCGGCGGCCTGCAGATCGCGCATCCCATCGCCCTCGACGCCGACGCGTCGACCGCCTCCCACTAATCCCGGCCCACTTCCATGACGACTGCGATCAATCCCCCCGCCCCCGCCGCCGCGCCGAAGAACGGCAAGCGCAAGCGCGCCCTGATCATCCTGGCGCTCGTCGTGCTCATCGCCGCGATCGCCTGGCTGCTCTGGTACTTCCTCGTCGCGCGCTGGCACGAAGGCACCGACGATGCGTACGTACAGGGCAACATCGTCACGATCACGCCGCAGACGCAGGGCACGGTGGTCAGCATCGGCGCCGACGACGGCATGAAGGTCACCGCGGGCCAGGTGCTCGTGCAGCTCGACCCGAACGATGCACGCGTCGCCTACGAACAGGCCGCCGCCAACCTCGCCAATACGGTGCGCCAGGTGCGCGGCCTGTACAGCGCGGTGGATGCGAACCACGCCGACATCGCCGCTCGCCGCGTCGCCGTCGACAAGGCGCGCGAAGACGTCGCGCGTCGCAGCGGCCTGGTCGCCACGGGCGCGGTGTCGGCCGAGGAACTTGCGCATGCGCGCGACGAACTCGCCGCCGCCGAAGCCGCGCTCGCCAGCAGCCGCGAGAACCTGTCGAAGAACAACGCGCTCGTCGACGAAACCACGCTGATCGACCAGCCGCAGGTCGCCGCCGCCGCCGCGCAATTGCGTTCGGCCTACCTCAACCTGGAGCGCACGGCGATCGTGGCGCCGGTGGATGGTTACGTCGCCAAGCGCAGCGCGCAGCTCGGCCAGCGCGTGCAGCCCGGCGTCGCGCTGCTCACCGTGATCCCGCTGGACCAGGTGTGGGTGGAAGCGAACTTCAAGGAAACGCAGCTCGCGCAGATGCGCATCGGCCAGCCGGTCGAACTGCACTCCGACCTCTACGGCAAGGACGTGCGCTTCGACGGGCACCTCGTGAGCCTCGGCCTCGGCACCGGCAGCGCGTTCGCCCTGCTGCCCGCGCAGAACGCGAGCGGCAACTGGATCAAGATCGTGCAGCGCGTGCCCGTGCGCATCTCCGTCGATGCCAAGCAATTGCACGACCACCCGCTGCGCCTGGGCCTGAGCATGCACACCGACGTCGCGATCCGCGACCAGAGCGGTCCGCTGCTCGCCGCCGCGCCGCCGGCCAAGCCGCTGCTGGCCACGCAGGCTTACGCGAAGCAACTGGCCGAAGCGGACGCGCGCATCCAGAAGATCGTGCGCGCCAACCTGCCCGGCCGCGGCTGAGCCCGGGCAGCCCTCCCCATGTCCGCCACTGCAGCAAACGCCGGCGCACAGCCGCAGGCCGCCTTCCGCCCACCGAACATGGCATTGACGACGCTCGGCCTCGCGCTGGCGTCGTTCATGCAGGTGCTCGACCTGACGATCGCGAACGTGTCGTTGCCGACCATCTCCGGCAACCTCGGCGGCAGCGCGAACCAGGCCACGTGGGTGATCACGTCCTTCGCGGTGAGCAATGCCATCGCGCTCCCGCTCACCGGCTGGCTCACGCGCCACTTCGGCGAACGCAAGCTGTTCGTGTGGGCCACGGCGTTGTTCGTCGTCGCATCGCTGTTGTGCGGCCTGGCCAACAGCATGGGCCTGCTGGTCGCGGCGCGCGCGTTGCAGGGCTTCGTCGCGGGCCCGATGTACCCGATCACGCAGGCGCTGCTGATCTCGATCTATCCACCGCACAAACGCGGGCAGGCGATCGCGTTGCTGGCGATGGTCACCGTCGTCGCGCCCATCGCGGGCCCGATCCTCGGCGGCTGGATCACCGACAACTACAGCTGGGAATGGATCTTCTTCATCAACATCCCGATCGGCATCTTCGCCAGCTTCGTGGTCGGTCGCCAGCTGAAGGGACGCCCGGAGCGGCTCGAGAAGCCGAAGATGGATTACGTCGGGCTGATCACGCTCGTGCTCGGCGTCGGCGCGCTGCAGATCCTGCTCGACCTGGGCAACGACGAAGACTGGTTCCACTCCACGCTGATCGTGTGGCTGGCGGTGATCTCGACGATTTCGCTGGCGGTGTTCGTGATCTGGGAGATGACGGACAAGGATCCGATCGTCAACCTGCGCCTGTTCCGCCACCGCAACTTCACCGCGGGCACGATCGCGATGGTGGTGGCGTACGCGGCGTTCTTCAGCGTCGGCATCCTGGTGCCGCTGTGGTTGCAGCGGAACCTGGGATTCACGCCGATCTGGGCGGGTTTCGCCACCGCGCCGATCGGCATCCTGCCGGTGCTGCTCACGCCCTTCGTGGGCAAGTACGCGCACAAGTTCGACCTGCGCATGCTGGCGAGCCTTGCGTTCATCGCGATGTCGCTCACCAGCTTCGCGCGCGCCGGCTTCAACCTGGACGTGGACTTCAACCACATCGCGCTGGTGCAGTTGCTGCAAGGCTTCGGCGTGGCGTTGTTCTTCATGCCGGTGTTGCAGATCCTGCTGTCCGATTTGCAGCCGCATGAAATCGCGGCGGGCTCAGGGTTGGCGACCTTCATGCGCACGCTGGGCGGCAGCTTCGCCGCCTCGCTCACCACGTACGCGTGGACCGAACGCGGCGCCGTGCACCACGCGCACCTGACCGAAAAACTGTCGGCCTACGATCCCGGCACGATCGAGACGGCGACGCGCCTGGGCGGCGGCGACCTGCAACGCGGCGCGGCCATCCTGGAACGGATGATTTCCAACCAGGCGGCGCAGATCGGCTTCAACGAGATCTTCCACCTGCTCGGCCTGGTGTTCCTCGGCGTGATCGCGTTCGTTTGGATCGCCAAGCCCCCGTTCCAGGCGAAGGCCGGGCCGTCGGCGGAGGCCGCAGCGGGCGGGCACTGATCCGGGACGTTTCTGCCTCGTTTCGTGCTTGCCTGAATTCACATTAATGTTTACAGTGCGCCCACTGCCCGGCGGATGACCGGGCAGTGCTCCGACAGGACGGCGCGGCATTGCCCGACGGTCGCCGCGGTTCGCGCGCACCACCATGGACGCCGGTTTCCACGGCGCCATGGACATGAAGCAGTGCGAATTCCGCCGGTGGCTCGCATTGCGCGGCGCGTTGTTCAAGGAAGGCAGCAAGCACACGCGCGTGTACTACCGCGGCCGGCAGAGCACCCTGCCCCGGCATCCGGCGCACGAGATCGGTGAAGCGCTGCGCAAGGCGATCATCCGCCAACCCGGCCTCTGACAAGGAGCACGCGCATGCTGGTCTACCCCGTCACGATCGAACGCGATGGCAAGGGATGGTTCGTGCGTTTCGACGACATCCCCGAAGCGCTCACCTCCGGGCGTTCGCGCGCGCATGCGCTGTCGATGGCGCAGGACGCGCTCGAGAGCGCGATGGAGTTCTACTTCCAGGATCGCCGTCCGGTGCCGTTGCCGGGCAAGGCGAAGCCGGGCCAGGACACGGTCGAACTGCCCGCCTCGCTCAGCGCCAAGGTGCTGCTGCTCAACGAAATGCTGGTGCAGGGCATCACGCCGGCGGAACTCGCCCGCCGCCTCGACACCACGCCGCAATCCGTGCAGCGCATCATCGACCTGGACCACGTCACCAAGATCGACACCATCGCGCAGGCGTTCCGCGTGATGGACCGGCGGCTGGATTTCCAGGTGAAGCGTTGGCCGCAATCGGCCTGATCGCGGATCAGCTCGCCGCGGACATCGCGTCCGACAAGCGCTCCACGGGGATCACTTCCAGTCCCTTGAACATCCCGGCTTTCGGCGCGTTGGCCTTCGGCACGATCGCGCGCAGGAAGCCATGCGCCGCGGCTTCCTTCAAGCGTTCCTCGCCGTTGGGCACCGGGCGGATCTCGCCGGACAAGCCCACTTCGCCGAACGCCACCGTCTTGTCGGGCAACGGCCGATCGCGCAACGACGACAACACCGCGAGCAGCACCGGCAGATCCGCCGCCGTTTCCTGCAGGCGCATGCCGCCGACCACGTTGACGAACACGTCCTGGTCGCCGACGCCCACGCCCCCGTGGCGATGCAGCACCGCGAGCAGCATCGCCAGGCGATTCTGTTCCAGGCCCACGGCCACGCGGCGCGGATTGGACAGCGGCGAGGCATCCACCAGCGCCTGCACTTCCACCAGCAACGGCCGCGTGCCTTCGCGCGTCACCATCACCGCGCTGCCTGGCTGCGCGACGCTGCCGCCCGACAGGAAGATCGCCGACGGATTGGGTACTTCCTTCAAGCCCTTCTCGCCCATCGCGAACACGCCGAGCTCGTTCACCGCGCCGAAGCGGTTCTTGAATGCGCGCAGCACGCGGAAACGACTGCCGCTCTCGCCTTCGAAATACAGCACCGCATCCACCATGTGTTCCAGCACGCGCGGACCGGCGATGCCGCCTTCCTTCGTGACATGGCCGACCAGGAACACGGTGGTGCCCGTTTCCTTCGCGTAGCGCACGAGGCGGGCCGCGCTCTCGCGCACCTGGCTCACCGAGCCCGGTGCGGCGCCAAGCGATTCTGTCCACAGCGTCTGCACCGAGTCGGCGACGATCACCTTCGGCCGCATCGCCACTGCGTGTTCGAGGATGCGCTCCACGCCGGTTTCCGCCAGCGCGTGCAGGTGGTCGATCGGCAGGCCGAGGCGCATCGCGCGCCCGGCGACCTGCGCCAGGGATTCTTCGCCCGTCACGTACAGGCCCGGCAACGCGCCGCCCATGCGCGCGAGCGCCTGCAGCAGCAACGTCGACTTGCCGATGCCCGGATCGCCGCCCACCAGCACGACCGCGCCTTCGACCAGGCCGCCGCCGAGCACGCGATCGAATTCCGCGATGCCCGTCGGCACGCGCGCGTCTTCGCTGTGTTGCACGTCGCGCAACGCGGTGACCTTCGGCGCATCGACCTTGCCGGCCCAGCCGTCGCGGCGCGCGGCGGGCGCGGCCTCCGCGGCGCCGAGCGCCACTTCGCTCAGCGAATCCCACGCCCCGCACGCATCGCACTGGCCCTGCCATTTGGCGTAGTCGGCGCCGCATTCGTTGCAGACGTAGGCGGAACGCGATGCCTTCGCTTTGGACGCGGCGGATTTGTTCGATCCAAACCCGGTGACAGCCTTGGCCATGGTGTGTTGTTCGATGCGGGGAGCGACGCGGCACTGTAGCGGCTGGCGGTCTCGCCTGCCGAGACGCCTCCGGCACGCGCGCGAAAAAAAGGCCGGGCATTCCTGCCCGGCCTTGCTCCCCGATCGTGGCGTTTGTCGCCCTTACAAATCGGCGCCCGCCGCGGCGGCGTTCCGGATCAGGCCCGAGAACGGCAGCAGCTGCGTGATGTAGCGGTTCCAGCGCGTGATGCCGGCCGGGCCCACCCACACGACGTCGCCGGCGCGCAGCGGGAAGCGCGAGGCGAGCGCGAAGGCGGCAGGCGAGCGCGCGTCCAGGTGGTAGACGGTGGACGGCATGTTGGCCGTGTCGTCCATGCCGCGGATCACGTAGACCGCCTTGCCCTTGGAGGTTTCCGGATTCAGGCCACCGGCGCGGCCGAGGGCCTGCGTCAGCGACATGTCGCTGGTCTTGAAGCTGATCGCCTGCGGCGTGCGCACCTCGCCCACCACGTAGATCTGCTTGCGATCGTTGTACGGCAGGTACACGCGGTCGCCCGGCTTGAGGTAGATGTCCGGCGCCACGCCGTTGCGGTTGAGCGCATCGAGGTCGAGGTTGTAGTTGCGACCGTCGCGCGTGAGCACCAGGCCCGACAAGTCGGCATTGGCCACGTCCACGCCGGCGCGGCCGATCACCTGCGACAGCGTCTGCGGCACCACGGTGGTGTCCTGCGGCGCGGTGTTGGTGAAGGCGCCCTGCAGCGACACGCGACCGCCGTAGCCGACCACGTTGACGTCGACCTGCGGATCCTTGAGGTAACGCGCCAGGCGCTTCTCGAGCGTGCTGCGCACCTGCTCCACGGTCATCCCGCCGACCTTGACCTTGCCGGCGTAGGGATAGAACAGCGTCCCGTCCGGCTGCACCTGGCGGCCGTTGATGACCGTCTGCTGCTGCGAGCCGGCCGGCGTGGTGAGTTCCGGGTGGTCCCACACGGTGATGATGAGCGTGTCGCCCGGGCTCACTTCGTACGCGACGGGCTGGAAGCTCGCCAGTTCCTGCGGCACCACCACCGGGGCGCGCTTGGCACCGACCAGTTCGCTGGTGATCGGCATGACGTTGATCGATTCGCCCGACACCGTGACCGAGCCCGGTCCCGTCTGGGTCATCTGCTGGCCGGGAATGCAGCCGGTGAGCGCGATGGCCGATGCGAGTGCAAGGCTCAGTGTCGCGCTGGTCATTGCAGCTCTCGA
This sequence comes from Lysobacter helvus, assembly GCF_018406645.1. NCBI lineage: Bacteria > Pseudomonadati > Pseudomonadota > Gammaproteobacteria > Lysobacterales > Lysobacteraceae > Lysobacter > Lysobacter helvus. Next base: position 2,459,764 of record NZ_AP024546.1, on the reverse strand, counting down.
GATAGTGCTCAAGGTGGATCCCTCCTGGCTGGTCGACGGCGGCCTGCGCACGTCGCGTTTGTGGTCACGTTGGCGTCGCGGAAAAGCAGGGAAAGCGCGCGACGCGGGCCGAATTCAGGTTGTCGCCGGGAGCCTACGTACAGGGATGCACGCGCCACGTGAAAAAGGGCCGCCCCACCACCCCGACCGGTTTCACGCAGGCTTATCGGCGCCGAGGCACAGGGCGACGAGGCCCGCGTACTCCTTCAACGCACGCCCGCTGCGCCACAGGGCACGGCCGCTGGGGATCCACTGGTCCGCCCAGGTACCGCCGAGCGTCGGCTCGGGCACCGGCACTTCGAAGACTTCCATGCCGTTGCGGCGGAACAGCAGGCTGGCCCGCGGCATGTGCACCGCCGAGGTGACCAGCAGGATCCGGTGGACACCCTGCTCGCGCGCCAGCATCCCGACGTAGCGTGCGTTGTCGTCGGTGTCGTGGCTCTTCTCTTCCAGCAGGAGCGCCGATTGCGGCACGCCCAGCACCTGCATGCCGCGCGCCATGTTGCGGGCCTCGGTGTTCTTGCCCACGCCGCCGCCGGACAGGATCACGCGCGGCGCGCGATCGGCCAGGAACAGGCGCGCGCCCGCGGCCAGCCGGCTGTATTTCAGGTCATCGATGGTCACGCCGGGGCGGCTCACCCACGTGTAACCGCCGCCGCCGAGCACGACGATCGCATCGGCGGTGGGCAGCGCGCGTTCGTGTTCGCTCGCGTGGCGGTCTTCCAGCGACTGCCGCAGCCATTCGGAATTGCGCGGCACCGACCACACCGCCGACCAGCCGAGCGCGAGGACGGCGAGCGTCATCGCCGTGCGGCGCCAGCGCAATCGCCACACGACGGCCGCCAACAGCAATCCCGCCAGCGTCAACGCAAGGGGAAACGTCAGCGCCACGAGCGCTTCGCGCAGGAAACCCATCACGTCAGGCCGCCGCGGCTGCCTTGTGCGCGGCGCGGCGCGTCGGCAGCAGTTCGTCGTACACCGCGATGGTGCGCGTGATCACCATCTGCTCGTCGAAGTGTTCCAGCGCGTTCTGGCGCGCGCGATCGCCGAGGCGGCGCAGCAGCACGCGATCGTCGTCGAGCTCCACCAGGCGATCGGCCAGCGAGCGCGCGCAACGCGGTTCGACGTGCAGGCCGTCGACGCCGTGTTCGCGCACCACTTCTCGGCAACCGGGCAAGTTGGTGGTCACCACGGCGAGGCCGCAGGCCGCGGCTTCGATGAGGCTCTTCGGCACGCCTTCGCGGTAATAGCTCGGCAACGCGATGACATCCATCGAACGCATCAGGCCCGGCATGTCTTCCACGTGCCCGCGCCAGTCGACGAGGCCGTCGGCGGCCCAGCCTTCCACCTGTTCGCGGCTCACCGAACGCGGGTTGCCCGGGTCGGGCGAACCGGCGATCACGAACTCGATGGTGCGGCCCTGCGCACGCAGGATGCGCGCGGCCTCGATGTATTCGCCGATGCCCTTTTCCCACAGCAGGCGCGCGGCGAGGAGCACGCGCAGCGGGCGCGGTTCGTCGATGGGCTGCACGGGGAGGAAGCGTTCCAGGTTGACGCCGGAACTGCGGATCACGCGGATGTGCTGTTCCGGCACCAGGCGCGCGCGCACGAAAGCGTCGGCGTCGTCCGGATTCTGCAGGATCAGGCGCGACTGCTTGCCACCCAGCGTGCCGCGCATCAGCAACTTGACCATCGGGCGCAGCGTGCGCGCGAGCATGCGTTCGCTGGCGAACACGTAACCCATGCCGGCCACCGCATTGACGACCGCGGGCACGCCGGCGGCGCGCGCGGCGATCGCACCGTAGATCGCGCACTTGACGGTGAAGTTGTGCAGCAGGTCCGGGCGCTCTTCGCGCAGCACGCGCGCCAGCGTGCGGATCAGTGCCGCTTCGCGCACCGGGTTGAGGCTGGCGCGATCCATCGCGAGCTGGATCCAGCGCAGCCCGTGCGTCTCGAACCGCGCGCCGAACTCGCCGGGCGGCGACAGCATCACCACCTCGTGTCCCTCCGACTTCAGGCGCAGCGCCGTGGAGAGGCGGAAGTTGTAGAGGTACCAATCGGTGTTGGCGTAGAACACGAACTTCATCGGAGCTCCGCAAGGCGATAGTCGTAGATGACGCCGCGGTGGCGCATGCGCGGCGTTTCCGCCGGCGCAGCCACGCCCGAACGCACCATCCACGGGAAGACGAGGAACAGCAGGAAACACGAGGCGTAACGGATGCCACTGCCGGGGTTGTAGATGCCGAACGGCACGTACGCGACCAGCGTCACCAGCATCGCCGGCAACCAGGCGAGCACCAGCACCTTGCGCGGCAGGCCGGCCGGGGCGCGGAACGCCTGCTGGATCGCATAGAGCAGCACGAAGAAGACGACCAGCCCCGACACCATGAAGGGGAACATCACCGGCCGCGACAGCACTTCGCCAGGCGTGGGACCGACCAGCGACAGCGGCAGCGTCCACCACAGGCTGGAGAACAATTCGTTGGTGTCGGCGATGTTGACCCACATGCGCGTCGTCGCCGACCCGATCGTGAAATACGAACGCGCCTTCGGCAGCACTTCGCCCGCGATGTACGCATCCAGCTGCGGCCACGCGACCACCAGCACGAGCGCCGCGAGCAGGAACATCACCAGCGCCTGCACGCCCGTGCTCAACCCGGTACGCGGTCCGCGCACGAGGATCCACGTCATCAGGAAGCAGCCCGCCATCGCCGCGCCGAACGGCGCGCGGATGAAGACCATGCCCGCGACGCAGAACACCGCGAGCCACCAACGCAGGAATCCACCCGAACGCACGTAACCGACCAGCGCGCCCATGAAGAATCCGAGCAGGCCGATGTACAGCGATTCGCGCCCCACCACCGACGCCCACACACCGAAACTGGGGATCAGCAGGATCGCGAGCAACGGCCAGCGGTACTGTCCGTGCAGGCGCGCCTGGCCGACGAGGTAGGCCACGCCGCTCGCCGCGAACAAGGAAAACACCAGGTGCGCGAGCACGTCGACGTGCACCAGGCCGATGACCGTCGTGGCCAGCTGCGTCACGAAGTACGTGCGCGCCGACGATGCATCGTCGTACGCGCCCGTGAGGTACGAGCGGGCATCGCCGAGCTGGCTGTATCGGCTGTAGACGAACACCGCGAACAGCGACCACGCCACGAAGATCGCGTAGATCGTCGCCTTCCCAAGCATCACGCGGGCAGGCGGCGGCGCCTGGTGTTCGGCGGCAATGTCGGTATAGGCCGGATCCATGACGCCGTGATAACGATCGAGCCGTGAGGGGTCCGTCATGAATGCATGCCCTTCGCACGGTGGAAATGCCGCACGCCGTGCCACGTCCCGAGCAACAGCACCGTTTCCGCGGCAACGGTCGCCCAGGCGGCGCCCACCTCATGGAAGAACGGGATCAAGGCGGCGTTCAGGACGATGGCCACGCCGGTGGCCCACGCCATCGCGTACACCCGGTACCGCATGTGGTGGTCGGTGAGCAGCGCCGAGCCCATTGCGGTCGACAGGAACCGGATCGGCGGACAGATCGCCAGGATCATCAGGATCGTGGTCACGCCGGCGTAGGCGTGGCCGAACACGCGCGGCACCACGAACGGCGCCACCACCACCAGCGAGGCGCTCACGGCGAGGCCGAGCAGGAACATGCCGAGGTTGCCGCGCTTGTACACGAGCCAGAACTTCGGCTGGTCGTGCGCGGCCCAGCGGTGCAGTTTCGACAACAGGAATTTCTGGTAGATCGTCGCGGGGATGAGGTAGATCGCCGTCATGATCGCGAGCGCGATGCTGTAGATGCCCGCGTACGCATCGCCCGCCAGGTACTTCAGCAGGATCGTGCTGATCTGGAAGAACACCGGATAGAGCACGGCGACCATGCCGTACATCCACGCCTGCGACCACACTTCCGCCACGCGCGGCGGTTGCGTCGGTGCGGGGATGTCGACGCGTGGGCCGTGGCCGCGCAGGTCGATCTCGCCACGGATCATGCCGCGCAGCTGCGGCAGCGCGAAGCCGACGAGCGCGAGCGAGATCAGCGCGTAGGAAATCGACACGAAGCGCCCGGTCAACGTCGGCACCAGCAACAGCGCGAGCGCCACCACGAACCGGCTCGCCGGGATCGCGAGCTGCCACGACGCCATCTGCCCGTAACGATCCTCCAGGCGCAGGCGGTTGCTCATCAAGTCGATCGCCAGGATGCTGAGCACCACCGGCGTCAGCACGAGCAGGTCGAAGCGCGTGTCCGCATCGGGCGCGACGAACAACGCCCAGAACACGATGATCGCGAGCGCGGCGATCGTGGTGCCCGTGGTGAAGCGCAACGACGGCCGCAACCAGCGCGCGGCGGCCCAGCCCTCGATGCCGTACACCTTCAACCGGAACTGGGTGAGCCCGAAACCCGCGAGCGGCGCGATCATCGTCACCGTCGCCAGCGACGACGCGAACAGGCCATAGTCGTCCGGCCCGAGCTCGCGCGCCAGCAGCGTCTGCGTCAGGAACACCAGCACGGCGCCCAGCGCGGTGGCCGCGCCCAGCATGCCGATCGTGGTCAGCGCCCGTTTCCAGCCCGGCACGAGCCAATGTGCGAGCCGTCCCGGGCCCGGTTCCATCGCCACCGAGGCACCCCCTGCCTGCTTCGAATCCATCCGCGCCGCGTCCTGCACCAAAGCCGCCGGACGATACCGGCGGCGTCGTGAAGAACAACGCACGAAGCAGGCGATGGATGCCAAACGACGGGCAAAAAGAAAGGCAGGCGCCCCCCGACGCCTGCCTTTGGGTGGGCCCGCGCAGCTGCGCGGGGCCCGCCGTCCGGTGGATTACTTGTAGAAGTTGGACATCACGCGCACGTTGGTCGTCATCGTCTTGACCAGGATGTCGCGCTCGATCTTCGAGGTCCACCCGGTCTGGGTGAAGTCGACGCGGTCCACGATGCCGTTGCGCGCGTAGTTGCCGTAGAAGGTGTTGCCGGTGATCTCGCAGTCGTTCGAACCGTCCTGGATGTACACGCCGGTCGCCGAATTGAGGCGGATCGTGTTGGCCTCGATGCGCATGCTGTTGGTGCCCACGGTGACGATGCCGCAGCTGCCGTTCTTCTCGATCGTGCAGCGGCGGATCGACGTGTTGGTCGAGCGCTTGTAGGCCATCAGGCCGTACTTCTTGTTGCCGCGCAGCACGCAGTTCTCGATCGACACCACGTTGGAGATGCCCGGATCGTCCGGCTCGATGTCGATGCCGCACTCCGGCGCCGTGCCGTTGCTGTTGCTGAATTCCGAATCGCGGATGACCACGTTGTTGCCGCGGCCGATCGACAGGCCCTGGCGACGGTTGTTGGTGCACACGACGTTGGCGACCACCACGTCCTCGGACGGGATGGGATCGCCGTTGAAGACCAGCGCCGCGCCGATCGACATGCCGTCGCCCCAGCAATCCGACAGCAGCATGTCGCGCACGGTCACGCGCTGCGAACCGCGCACGAACACCGCGTGGCCCCACTCGCCGGTCGTGCCGAGGTGGTTGTAGCGATCGCCGGTCACGCGGCCGCCGGAGATCTCCACGTCCGACACCTTGTAGGCGTAGATGACGTAGGCCTTCTCTTCGGCGTTGGGCTTGCACACCAGCGTGGCCGCCGGATCCAGCTGCAGGTGCATTTTGCTGCGAAGGTTGATCGAGGTGACGGCGTTGATCAGGTAGTTGCCGGCCGGCACGGTGACGGTGCCGCCGTCGGCCGGGAGCGCCTTGATGGCGGCGTTGAAGGCGGCGGTGTCGTCGTGCACGCCGTCGCCGAAGGCGCCGTACTTGCGCACGTCCAGCACGGTGGCGCCGCGGGTGCGGGCCGGCGGCGCGTAGATCGACTGGAGGGTGGGCGTGCGGCGGACCGTTGCGGCCGATGCGCCGAAGGCGACGCCGCCGAGCGCGAGCGGAACGCCCGCGAGCAGTGCGTTGCGAAGGAAGGTGCGGCGGCCGAGGCCGTCGAGCTGCTGCGTCTTCGTGTCCATTCCCCGTCCCCTTTCACGTCGCGCTCACATTCGCGGCGTGGGTCGGACACTAGGGAGAGGACGCAGCGAACGTCACTGGCCTCGTGTGCAATCTGTGGACTGCGTTGAATCTTCACCGGATGGACGGTCCGGCCTTCACGCGTTTCACGAATCTGACTGGGGAAATGCGCGGCTTGCGCCCGCCTGACTGGGGCAACGGGCGTCCGGGGGCAAGCGTGATCCAGTGCACGGAGTGCGCAATTCGCATATGGACAAGCGGGAACAGGGAACAGGGGAACAGGGAACAGATGGGTTGACCTGTTCCCTGTTCCCCGTTCCCCATTCCCGCTCTTGCTCAGTCGGTCTTGTTGTCCGGCGCGATGCGGACGGGGCCCACGCCGTCCTCGATCTTGATGTGCGGGGCCATGCGCGCGTTGGCGCCGAACGACACCAGGGGCTTGCCGCCCGCGTTGCGCGCGAATGTGTTGCCGGCCACCGTGACGCCCGAACTCTTGTCGCGGATCACCAGGCCTTGCTTGCCGTTGCCGCGGATCTTGTTGCGCTCGATCGCCACGTCGCTCGCGCCGACCGCCAGGATGCCGGCGTTGCGGTTGTCTTCGATCGTGCAATCGCGGATCGCCACCGACGTCGCGCGCTTCCACACCTGGATGCCCGGCCCGCGGTTGCGGCGGAAGATGCAGCGCTCGATGCGCACGTCCTTCGCCATGTCGCCCGCGTCGGGCTCCACGTCGATGCCGGCCGACGGCGGCGTGCCCCCGGTGTCGCTGAACTCGCAGTCGTGCACGTACACGCGCCGCGAGCGTCCGATGCTCAGGCCCTGGCGGCGATTGCCCAGGCTCGCCACGTTCGCGATCTCGATGTCGGTGCTCGGGCGCATCACGCCGCCCTTCCCCGCCTTCGTCGAGCCGATCGAAATGCCGTCGCCCCAGCAGCCCGAGATGCGCACGTCGCGCACCTTGACGTTGGACGCGCCGTAGATCGCGATGCCGTGGCCCCACTCGCCGGTGGTGCCCAGGTGCGCCTTGCGCTCGCCGAGGATCTGCCCGCCGCTGATCGTGATGTCCTGCACGCCCTGCAGCAGCAGCACGTAGGCGCGCGGCAAGGCATTCGGGATCGCACGCAGGCGCGCGTTGCGATCCATGCGCAGCTGTGTGCCGCTCGCCAGGCGCACGCTGCGTTGCGCATCGATCATGTAGTCGCCGGCCGGCACGACGACGATGCCGCCGTGCGCCGCGTCGATCGCGTCCTGGAACGCGCGCGTGTCGTCGCTGCGCCCGTCGCCGCGCGCGCCGAACTTGCGCACGTCGAACGTCGCGGCCGCAGTCGCAGCGCCCGCACCGAATACCAGCAACGGCACGCCCGCCACGGCGACGCGCAAACAGGCGCGCCGCGACACGGCGGCGCCGGAGGTCTTCGAAGGCGTCATGCGATGCGGTCCTGTCCCTGCAGGCGGCCCGTCAGCCAGGGCAGCAGCACGGCGAGCAGGTAGAACTTCGAGGCGTGGTACTTGTTGTCCAGCCGCGTGCGGTTGCGATCCAGCCAGTTGACCGCACCCGGCAACGCATGCCGCGCATCTTCGGCGAACGCATGCACCTGGTCGTAGCGCGCGGCGGCGAGCCCGCGCACGTCAAAGCGGAAGCTGCCCTTGTGCTGCACGTACGGCAGGCTCGAGAAGCGCGTGGCGATGTGCTGGCGCACGAGCACCTTGCTCAGGCCCGTGACCGGATCCATCAGCAACTCCACCGGCACGTCGCGGTAGATCCAGTCGCAGAAATGCGGATCGCAGAAGGGATAGGCGATCTTCATCGGCATCGCTTCGGCGGTGTACAGGCCCTTCGCGAAACCGCCGGCGGCCGCCGCGATCGACAGCGACATCACCCGGAATTCCTCCGGGCTCGTCGCCGTGCCGATCTCATCGAGGAACGGCTGCAGGCGCGCGCGCGACTGGTGCGCGATGGTGCGGCCGCACAGTTCGTCCACTTCCGCGTCGGTGAAGCGCGAACCGGGGAACACGCGCTCCACGGCGTTCATCTGCAACGTGCCCAGCGCGAAGCACAACTCGAAGTTGTCGCCGACCCACGGCAGTTCCGTCGTCTTGCGCGGCAGGCGCACGCCGCGCGCGAGCCACTTGAGGATCTTGTACTGCGAATTGACCGGGATGCCGAAGTACGTATCCGAGCCCAGCCCGTCGACCATGCCGTCGCCGCGCAACGACGCGATCTCGTAGGCCAGGTCGCAGTACGACAGCAACGCGAAGTCCGCGGTGAGCGACGGCATGCGCGGCGCGAGTTCGAGGTAGCGGTCGTACGCGCGGCCGGGATCGCAGGTCAGCGCTTCGTGGCGCAGGCCGAGCGTGGTGGCCACGGTGCGCGCGGACGCGACTTCGTTTTCCTCGGTGCCGCCGAGGTAGGTGATGCACGTGGTGTCGGGCCGCGCGTCGGCCAGCGCGATCGCCAGCGTCGTGGAATCCTTGCCGCCGCTCTGCAACGAGAACGGCGCGGCGATCTCCGCACAGCTGGACTCGATCGCTTCGCACAGGTGGCGATGGTAGGCCGCCACCCAGTCCGGGGACGCCACAGCGTGCCGGTCGCGCTTCTTCCCGCTGTCGCGCCAGCGGAAGCGCCATGCGTCCGGCCCGTGCGGATCGCGCCCGGCCAGGTTGGCCGAGAGCGACTGCATGTCGACGCCTTCGAAGATCGAATGCGGCGGATAGACGAACCCGTTGCGCAACACGTCGGCGACGGACACCGCATCGATCGCCTGCCCGTGCACGTCGGCGACGGGCGCGCGTGCGGCCGCCGCGGGCGACGGGGTCGTGGCAAGCGCGGACGGGGTCATCACGAGGGTCACGGCACCTGCTGTTCGCGTGCGCGATGCAACTGGATCCAGGGGAGCACCACCGCCAGCAGGTAGAACTTGGAGGCGTGGTACTTGTTGTCGAGGCGACGGCGATTGCGTTCCAGCCAGCCCGCGGCGCCCGGCAACACGTCGCGTGCCTGCACGGCGAACTCGTGCACGGTATCGAAGCGCTTGACGGCCAGGCCGCGCACGTCGAAGCGGAAACTGCCCTTGCGCTTGACGTACGGAAGATCGGGGAAGCGTGTCGCGATATGGTTGCGCACCAGCACCTTGTTGGTCCTCGTCACCGGATCGATCATCTGGTGCGGCGGGACTTCCCGGTACACCCATTCCCTGAAACGCACATCGCAGAAGGGATAGGACGCGTGCATGCCGAGCGCGCTGCACGTGTACAGGCCCTTGGCGAAGGCACCGGCAGAGCCGGCGATGGACGTGGACATGTCGCGCCATTCATCCGGGCTGCTCGCCGAGGCGATTTCCTCCAGGAACGGCGCCAGGCGCGCCTGCGATTCGCGCGAGATCGGCTGGCCGAACAATTCGTCGACTTCCGCATCGGTGAAGCGCGAACCCGGGAACACGCGCTCGATGGAGTTCATCTGCAGCGTGCCGAGCATGAAGCACAGCTCGAAGCTGCGGTCGATGAGCGGCAGTTCCGCCAGGGCCGGCGGCAGGCGCACGCCGCGCGCGAGGCGCTTGAGCAAGCGCTGCTGGCGCGACATCGGCGTACCGAAATAACTGTCGGCGCCGAGGCCGTCGATCACGCCGTCGCCGCCGCGGCCGGAGATTTCGGTCGCCAGGTCCACGTAGGACAGCAGCGCGAAGTCCGCGGTGAGCAGCGGCATGCGGTCGGCGACCGCGAGGTAGCGATCGTAGGCGCGCGCCGGATCGCACTGCAGCGATTCATGGCGCAGGCCGAGCGTCTTCGCCACCATCGTGGCGGACTCGACTTCGTTTTCCTCGCGCCCGCCCAGGTACGTCATGCACACCGTGTCGGGGCGCGCATCGGCGACCGCGATGGCGAGCGTCGTGGAATCCTTGCCGCCGCTCTGCAGCAGCCACGGGTTCTTCGACTCGCGCGTGGAGGCGGCCACCGCGTCGACGAGCAGCTTGTGGTACGTGCCGACCCAGTCGATGTCGTGGTCGGGATGCGAGGCATCGGTGTCGCCGCGCTTGCCCGAATCCCGGAACTTGAAGTGGAACTGCGGCGCCACCTGCATGTCCTGCGCCGGCGAGAAACCGAACGTCACCAGCTTGACGTCCTTGAAGATCGAGTTCGGCGGATAGACGAACGCGTTGCGCAGGATGTCGGCGACCGAGACGTAGTCGATCGGGCGATGCGGTGCGGTGTTCGCCACTTCGGAGAAATCCGGCGTGCCGTAGTACGGCGACATCGTGATCTGCAGCGGCGGCGGTCGCTGCAGGGACGGCGCGAGGGCGCGGGGATCGAGCATCGAGACATTCATGGGTCAGCGGTACGCCTGATGCTTGTTGCTGGTGGTCTGGGGGAGGTACTCGTAGTACGTGTATGCGTAGTGGCCACCGCTGCGCTTCTGGACGCCGTTGAAGATCGCGCCCTTCACTTCCACGCCGTTCTGCTCCAGGCGCTGCTTGGCCAGCGCGATTTCGCGCTGCTGGTTCAGGCCGAAACGCACCACCATCAGGCACGTGCCCACCTGGTGGCCGATCACCGCCGCGTCGGTCACCGCGAGCACCGGCGGCGTATCGATGATCACGATGTCGAAGCGCGGACCCACCTGCTCCAGCAACTCGTTGAACGCAGGGTTCATCAGCAGCTCGGACGGGTTGGGCGGGATCTCGCCGCGCGAAATGAAGGACAGGTTGTCGGCGCCGGCGACCTTGCGGATCGCTTCTTCCAGCGGGATCTGGCCGGTGATCAGTTCCGACAGGCCGCCTTCCGAACGCACGCCCACCGCGTGGTGCAGCGTGCCGCGACGCATGTCCGCATCGATCAGCAGCACCGTCTGGCCGGCCTGCGCCATGGTCACGGCGAGGTTGGCGCAAACGAAGGTCTTGCCGACGCCCGGGCTCGGCGCGGAGATCATCAGCAGGTTGTTCTTGGTCTTGAAGCGCGCGAAGTGCAGGCTCGTGCGCAGGCTGCGCAGCGCTTCCATCGCAAGGTCGGTCGGTGCGTTGAGCGCGAGCAGGCGCTGCGACCCGTTGGGGAAGCGGCTCGGGTGCATCGTGATCTCGCGGCCGCGCTCGCTGTACGGGATGGACGCGTACACCGGCAGGCCCAGCAGCTCGATGTCGGCCGGGTCTTCCACGCCGCGGCGCATCATCTGGCGGAACAGCACGAAGCCGAACATCAGCAGCGCGCCGAGCAGCGTGCCGCCGAACACCACCGGCAACGGCTTCGGCCACGCCGGGCTGTCGTAGTTGACGGCGGCCGGATCGATCACGCGCGCATTGCCGACCGCGCTGGCGCGCGCGATGTCGAGCTGCTGCGCCTGGTCGAGCAGGCTGGCGTAGGTCTGGTTGGTCACTTCCACGTCGCGCGTCAGGCGGAACAGGCCCTGCTGCGTTTCCGGCAGCGCGGCGATGCGGCCCTGCAGCTGGCCCTTCTGCGCCTGGAACTGCGCGATCTGCGACAGCACCGCCTTGTACATCGGATGCGCCGGCGTGAAGCGCGCGGCGAGGTCGGCCTGCTGGATGCGCAGCTGGCTGATGGCCGAATCGATCTGCACGGTCTGGTTGAGCAGCGACTGGTTCTGCACGCCGACATCCAGCGTCTGCGTGCGCGACTGGAACGCGGTGAGCGCGGCCTGCGCCTTGTCCAGTTCCTTGCGCACGTTGGGCAGCTGGCGCTTGACGAACTGCAGGCGCTTGGCGGCTTCGGCCGAATTGCGCGCGACGTTCTGGTGCACGTAGGCGCGGCTGACCTGCTCGAGCACCTGGCGCGCGAGCACCGGGTCTTCGTTCTCGTAGCTCAACGCGATCACGCCGGAATCGCGGCCCTGTTCGGACGCGCTGATGTCGTGGCGCAGCTTGTCGAGGATCGCCAGCGAGTTGAGGCGCGTCACTTCGAAGCGCATGCCCGGGTTCGCGTTGAGGCTGCGCACCAGCATGTTGACGCCGCCGGCCTGCACCGGCTTGCCGACGGTGCCGCGGACGAGCGCGCGGCCTTCCGGATCGTAGAGCGTGTAGGTATTCGCGTCGCCGGCGACGAGGCGCAGCGGCTGGTCGATCAGTTCCTGCGGCACGTCCAGGCGCGCGACCTGCACCGACTCGCCGCCCCAGCCGTAGCGCGCCATGCCGAACCACGGTTCGTTGACGGCGTTGGGATGCGACGGCGTGAAGTGGCGCGCGATGTAGCTGCCGAACAGCGGGAAGCGCGCCGGCTGCACCTGCACGTCCAGGTCGAGGTTGTCGAGCGCTTCGCTCAGCACCGTGCGCGAGGTGAGAAGCTGGATCTCGGTGGTGGCCGGCGATTCGGCCGGCGAGGACTGCTGCGCCGCGTTGGCGTTGAGGCCGGGGAACGTCGGCATGCGCCGTTCCACCTGCACCGTCGCATTGGCTTCGTACTTCGGCGTGGCCAGCACGACGTACAGCACGCTGAGCAGGAAGAAGGCGAGCGTGCCGAACAGGATCATGCGCTTGTGATCGCCCAGGGTGGACATCAGCGTGCGCAGGTCCAGCTCCTCGTCGCGCACCGAGGACGGGGCGATGTGCGGCGGCGGCGTGGTGCGGGTGGAAAGGTATGTCGCCATTGGTTTTTCACTCATCCATATAAGTTGGTTGAAACCCACGCCCGCTCAGGCGTCCGCTGCCTGCGCCGTGGATCCCCCTAGAACGAATCCGGTTTGAAGCGCCCCGCTCTCCTCAGGACACCTCTCGCACCCGGTCGCCCGCCGCCGCGTACCGCGGCAGGTCGGCCACCGGTGCCAGCGGCACCACCGGCGCGATGCTGGGCCGCAGCCCCGCAAGCGCCTCGACGATCCGGTCGCACACGTCCGCCTGCATGCGTTCGTCGGTCCGCAGCGTGTCCCACGCCCGACGATCGCTGACCAGGTGGAGCACCACGTCCGAGATCGTCTGTTCATGGAGGTCGAGACGACGGATGTTGGGCGCTTCACTCGTGAGCGGACCGTCAACGGCCGTATTCAGCACCAGGACAGGCGTTCCGAGCGGGGCGGCTTCGGCCGCCACGTCGCCCGACAGGGCCAGCACCAGGTGGGCCGCATCGGCCAGGTACGCGAAGTCCAGGTATTCGCCCGGCTCGACGAGGTGGATGTTGGCGAAGGCGCCGAGCATCCCGTCGATGCCATCCATGTTCCGGGAGGGCGGCAGCAGGCAGACGATGTCCAGGTCCGGGCGGCGCAGCGCGATGCGGCGCAGGGCGCGGGCCAGGGGTTCGGAGCGTTCGCCGAGCTTGTCGCGCGCCAGCACCAGCAGCAGCGGCGCGTCCTCGCGCAGGAAGCCGAAGCGCTGCACTTGCTGGCGGCGCAGGTCCTCTTCGTCGCGCAGGCGCGCGACCGCGGTGTGCAGCGTGCGGGCCGCCGGGTCGCCGGAGACGAGCACGCGCTCGGCGGACACGCCGTCGGCGATGAGCGTGCGGCCCTGCGATTCGGTGGCGGTGAAGTGCAGCGTGGCCAGCGAATCGATCACGCGGCGGGCCGCTTCCGGCGCGCTGCGCGAGGACGCGGGCCCCGCGGCTTCGATGCACGCGATCGGGATCTGCAGGTAGCTGGCGGCCAGCGCGGTGGCGACGCTGGTGGGCGCACCGGCCGGCACGATCACCATGTCGGGCCGGTATTCGGCCAGCACGCGGTCGATCGAGCCCAGGGCGGCGGACGTGGTCTGCGCGATGTCGGACGAGGCGGCGAGGTTGATGCGCACGTCTGCCGCGATGTCGAACAACGACAACACCTGTTCCGGATGTTCGGCGCACGAGGCGGCGACGCACATGCGCGCTTCGAAGCGCGCATCGCGCGACATCGCATCGGCGATCGGCGCGAGCTGCGCGGCGTCGGACGCACCGGCCACGACGTACAGCGCCTTGAGCACGTTCGGCGGCGCATGCGCCGTGGACGACGACGACGGGACCGGCGTGAGCGTCTGCACGTTCGCGGCGGGCGTGCGATGCGTGACGACGTGCGGCTCGCGGACGTGCGCCTTCGGCAAGCGACTGCCCAGCGCGGCGATGAGGTTGGGCAGGCGCGTCATGTAGGCGAACAGCAATACGCCGAACGTGGCCAGGCTCACCGACTCCGGCGCATCGCGCAGCACGAAGCCGAGGCCGCCGATCAGCAGGCCAGCGCCCGTGATCATCGCCAGCGCCATGCGCGCATTGAAACCGGCATCGAGCAGCAAGTGGTGCAGGTGCTGGCGATCGGGCTTGAACGGCGAGTTGCCCGCGCGCATGCGGCGCAGCATCACGCCGAGGGTATCCATCACCGGGATCGCCACGCACCACAGCGTGTCCACCGGCGCGAGCACGCCGACCTTGCCGTGGCTCAGATAGATCAGGCTCCACGCCATCAGGAAGCCGATGAGCGTGCTGCCCGCATCGCCCATGAAGATCTTGCGGCCGTCGGGCCAACCGAGGTTGACGCACAGGTACGGCACCAGCGCAGCGAACAGCACCTGCAGCAGGAGCAGCACGCCCAGCACCGGGAACCCGCCGTTGGCGAACAGCAGGATCGTGCCGATCGTGACCATCGCCATGCCCGCGGCGAGGCCGTCGATGCCGTCCATCATGTTGAAGGCGTTGACCAGGCCGATCACCGCGATGATCGTCACCGGGATGCCGAGCAGGCCGATCTGCAGTTCCATGTCGCCGAGCAGGTGGCCCGCGCTATCCAGGTACACGCCCGTCGCGCCGATCACGAGCCACGCGGTGCAGCACTGGATCACCAGGCGCGCCTTGACGCTCATGTCGTGCAGGTCGTCGACCAGGCCGGTCATGACGATCAGCGCGCACGGCACGAGCAGGCTCGCGACGAACGCATCGATGTAGCCCAGGTACAACAGGCCCGCGACGGTGCCGGCGAAGAAGCACAGGCCGCCGATCAGCGGGACGCGACCCTTGTGCGCTTTCCGTCCGCCGGGCTTGTCGACCAGCCCGAGCCGCCGCGCCATCGGGCGCAGGGAAAAAATCGCGAAGAGGGTGACGGCCAACGCGATCGCACTCGCGGCCACCAGTTTTGCTTCTTCCATGCGCGCCTCTCGATGACCGGACACCAGGCGCCGCGTACATGCGGAACCCCTTTCCGGCACCACCGCTTCGTGTTCACGAATGTGTCGGTGGTGCAGGTTCGGGAGAGGCTATTGAGAGGGAGTTGATGGAAAGATGAAGAAATCCCGTTAAAACGCGGATTTCGTGAACCCTTCGTACAGGGACCGTTGCCTTTCGTCGGCGTGGCCGCTGGGCTTGTCGGACTGCGTTTCCTCCGGGGATGCGTCGTTGCCGACCGTGCGCGACGCAACGCGCGCCACGCGTTGGCATCGATCCTGCATTGGCCCTACAGGTGCATGCGCCAATCGTGCGCCATGCGGTCGATGTCGCGGTACGAGGCTTCGAACACCGGCTGCGTCTTGCCGTAGGGATCGGAGACTTCGGTGTTCCCGCTCCACCGCCCCATGAGGAACGTCTTGCCGCGCGCCTGCGGGGAAATCGCGTGGATGGCGTCCAGGTGCCGCTTCTGCATGGCCAGCACGAGGTCGGCGGTGCCGATCATCGCCGCGGTGACCTGGCGCGCGACGTGTTCGGTGCCCGACAGGCCGTTGGCTTCGAGCACGCGTTGCGCGAGCGGATCGATGGGATTGCCGACCAGCGCGGCGAGGCCCGCCGATTCGACGCGCACGTGGTCGCCGCCGCCGAGGTGGTGGCGCAGGACGATTTCGGCCATGGGGCTTCGGCAGATGTTGCCGACGCAGACGATCAGGATGCGTTCGATCATGGCGCGAGTGTAAACACCCGCCGGCATGCACGCTTGCTCACGCGCGCGTCACGCCGGTGCCGGTGCCGGCTCCAGTTGCAGTTGCCAGTAGCCCACGTCGATCCAGCGATCGTGCTTGAAGCCCACCTGTTCGAAGTGGGCCACCTTGCGGAAGCCGAGGCGCTCGTGCAGCGCGATGCTCGCCGCGTTCGGCAACGCGATGCCGCCGATGACCGTGTGCAGCGAATGCGCGCGCAGGCGGTGCACGAGTGCGGTGTAGAGCGCCGTACCCAGGCCGCGGCCCATCTGCTCGGGCGCGAGGTACACCGTGGACTCGGCGGCGAAGCGATACGCGTGGCGTGCGCGCCAACGCGTGGCGTACGCATAGCCGACCACCCCGCCCTCGCCTTCCGCGACGAGCCACGGCAACGGCAGCGCCTGCGTGTCGGCGATGCGCGCGGCCATGTCGTCGGCGCTGACCGGCGCGGTTTCGAACGTCACGCACGTCGAGGCGATGTAGTGGTTGTAGATCGTCGCGAGGGCGGGCGCATCGGTGCGGGTGGCGTCGCGGAGCGTGGCGAGGGAGCGCATCGGGCCGAGTCTAGCGGTTGCATCGCCCGGGTTCGAAGCCCACCCTGCCCGCATGGAGACCCCCGCACCGTCGGCGTGGACCTGCCCCACCTGCGGGGGCCGCGTCGACACGGCGTTCTGCGCGTGCTGCGGGGAGCGCCGGCTGGAACGCCGCGACCTGGCGATGCGCAGCCTGTTCGATCGCGTGGCGCATGCGCTCACCAGCGTCGATGGCCGCGTGCTGCGCACCGCATGGACCTTGTTCCGCCGCCCCGGCGCATTGACCGTCGCCTACCTCACCGGGCGCCGCAAACCCTTCATCGCGCCGTTGCAGGTCTTCATCCTGGCGAACGTCGTGTTCTTCGCGATCCAGTCGTTCTCGGCGGCCAACGTGTTCGGCGCGAAGCTCGAATCGCACCTGCACCAGCAGGACTGGGCGCCGTGGGCGCAGGACGTGGTGGCGCACCGGCTCGCACCGTCGCATCGCACGGTGGCCGAATACGCGCCGGTGTTCGATCGCGCGGTGGAGCGCAACGCGAAGTCGCTGGTGTTCCTGATGGCCATCCCGTTCGCGCTGCTGCTGGCCGCGATGTTCCGGCGGCGGCGATTGCCCTTCATCACGCACGCGACGTTTTCGCTGCATTCGTGGGCGTTCCTGCTGGTCGTGTTTTCGTTCGCGACCTTGTTCGCCGATGCGGATGCGTTGCGTGGCGGCGCGGGATTGCGTTCGGCGATGCTGGACAACGTGTTGACGACGGTGTGCATCGTCGCGTGCCTGCTGCACATGCGCGCGGCGCTGGGGCCGGTGTACGGGATCCTGGGCGGAAGGCGCTTGCTGGCGAGCGTGTTGCTGACGCTGGCGGTGGGCGTGATCGTGCTCGGCTATCGATGGTTGCTGTTCGTGATCACGGTCTACTCGACGACGTGAGCGGACAACGGAAGGCCCGCTTGCGCGGGCCTCCTGCGAATTGCTGGAGCGGCATCAGCTCTTCAGGCAAGCGCTCTGCGCGGCCTTGTACTCGGCGCCCTTCTTGCCCTTGTTCTGCGCGGAGCACTTCGCCATGCGCTCCTGCGAGGACATCTTCGCCGGCGCCGCGGCGGGCTGGGCCTTGAGGCAGGCGCTTTGCGCGGCCTTGTACGCCTCGCCCGTCTTGCCCTTGTTGGCCGCCGAGCAGCTGGCCATCTTCTGTTGCTGGGCGGTGGGTGCCTTGGTGGCGGCAGATTGTGTCGCCGCCGCCTGGCCGGCGGGCGTGGCCGCGAAGGCCGACGTGGAAACCGTGAGCATCAATGCGAGCAAGCCAAGTCGAATGTTCATGGGACCTCCGATGGACGCGCATGCACAGGCGGGATGCCTGGCGCGTCGGGCGGCCACACGTTAGTCCTGCCGCGATCGAAGTAACGGCAAATGTGGATTAAGTTTTTTTAATCCAGCGAAGCCCGGGCAAACGGGGACATCCAGTCGTACGCATTGTTGCGTCCTAGCCGAATCCTTCGCTCCATTCTTGTTGATCAACTACGTACGCATCCACATGAAAGCCATCCTGTTGCTCCCGGAACCCTGGCAACAGCAGGTAACCAGCGATTGCCTGGTTGGCTTTCTCGGCTGAGGAAAACACGCCAAGAATCTTTTCGTCGTCCTGCAACTTCCCGGGATTTGCATGTGACAACAAATAGACCGTGTTTTCATTCCGGGTGTTCAAATGCGATCTCCTCGCGCAGTGGCTCACGAGTCCAAGGAACGTCAATGCTGTCCCGCCAAGCGCACCAGCCAGGAGCAAGGTCGGCCAAGTCCAGAAGCGTTGGGTCCATTTCGACGGGAAGACACATTTCGACGACCACAACGTCCGACGGCGGGTCCGCGCCGTCCAGGAATTGCCAGCCATGATCGTCGTCATCGTGTGTTACGAAAAGGATGGGGTGTCCGTCATACACGACTGACTTGGAAACGAGCGCTGCAGAATATGGAGTTTGATCGAAGCGCCACATTGAGATTCGAGCCGACGGAAGAACAGGGTCAGAGTAACAATTCCCAGGAGTCCGCCAATGCCAGGAGCGGACACTGCTGCGCAGATCGACCTACCGTGAACGCGCCCAGGCAAATGCAACGAGCGCGGCGCCAAGACACATGCCAGTCCCGATGAGATGCACGAAATCCACCGCCCGGATGGTGGCGAGGGACGGGCGAGCGAGCATGCTGCAGAGACTCATGAGGCCAAAGGCAGCAAGAACGAAGGCGATTCGAAACGATTCGCGGCGTGAGCTCATGGAGGGTCACCTCTCAAGCGTTGTGGACGAGGAGTTGGAACGTGACGTGGTGCGGTGCGTGCTACGACTTCTTCATGGCGGCGTGCGGGGAAGCAGTCTCCGAGTGACCAACGGCAGCATTCGGCCAAAAGCGGGTGCTCGCCAGTCCCGTTACCTAGGCGACCTCACAGTTATGCAGAAGTGCAAAGCATCGGCGCCACCACCGTGTTTTTCTTGCCAGTCCAACGCGCCAGCTTGGATCGACTTGCGCGCGTCCGCGGCAGCCTCAGCAACCGAAAGGTGTTCGGTGAAGGTATTCAAGTAGCCAGCGCTGCCATGCCCAACGCGACCGTCAGGCGCCTTTACCCAGCCCTCCCAGCCCAGGATCAGAGTCGATTGCGACTCTAAGTAGTTGATTGCTTCCAATGCATCGGCGAGGGGAAGCACGATCTCCCCCTTGGAGATTGATCGCTTCTGAAGGTGGGGCGGAATGTTGTCGAGTTGGCTCACGCCGCGAGCTTATGCAGGCAGGGTCCGACTCACAAGCCGAGCAGACGCTCAGCACTTAGGCTCGCCGAATATCCCCCTGGGTCGAAAGCGGACAGCAAGGTGATTACGGAGTGGCCTCCCCCGCCAGCCCCCAGGCGCGAAAAGGAAAAAGGGCCTGCAAGATGGTGCCTTGCAAGCCCCTGTTCCAACTGGTGCTACTCGCGCTTTGCCCTTGTCACCAAGGCGAGCGTGAATGTGCGCACCCACTCGGACGCCATTCTGTCGGTGACGGTGCATCGCGTTTCGACTTCGATCTGGAGGTCGGGACAATGCGGCACGACGATGTAGCCGGTTTTCTGGTCACCAACCATCAGGCACTCCCTCCCCTCAGCCATGTGCAGCGCAACGAGCAGGCAAAGGCAGGCATCCAACTTGTCCTGGTCGGTCTTGTGCGGGCGATCCTTGTCCCGCGCCTCATCCATCCAGCGAGCTATGCCACCAAGACTCAATTTTCTAAATGCAGCGGACGCCTCGCGGCAAAGGAATTGCCAATCGTCCAACGAAAACGTCTTTCTGCGCTCCGGGTTGTACTTGGGAAGGCGCCCCGCACGACGCGCATCCTCCCGAAGCCAGCCAAGCGCGATCAGCGCCAGGACCGGGTAGGTTTCAAAGACAACGGCGCCATCGGGTCGGGGAGTCAACGGGTCGCCTGCGCCGCCGAACTGATTGATGAAGGCCCATACCGGCGCGCCTTCGCCAAACATGTCTGCTCGTGCCGTGTTGGCCGGCTGCATGCCCCCATACCGAAGACTCACGCAGGAAGAAACGATGTTTTCGACAGGGCGTTGGCCTGCGCTGTTGTTCACGATCGTCGGCTGGTCGAGCAGGATGACGGTGGAGACCGGGGCGTGTTCGGCCTGCCACTTGCGAATTGCATCTTCAGCTTCCCGGAAGTTTGCGATTTGCGGATCGCCAAGAACCTGAAACGCGCCATCATCGTTTTGGATGGCGGCGACGATCGCTCCGCGCTTCCCTGGGGTCCAGGCCGAATCGAAACCAACCAGCAGTGTCGTCATTTCAGATGTATTGCTGCGGACTATTCCCGGCTTGCCACTCACAATGCATCAACGCAGGGGGGCTTACCGCTACCCAATTCAGGGGATGGGTACATGGACCCCAGCGCGCAAAAAGAAAAAGGGCCTGCAAGGTGGTGCCCTGCAAGCCCTTGTTTCTACTGGTGCCGGAAATAGGAATCGAACCTACGACCTACGCATTACGAATGCGCCGCTCTACCAACTGAGCTATTCCGGCGAGGGCGTGAATTCTAGGGGCGCGGGGGTGGCCGGGTCAATCGACCAGCGTGACCCGCAGCTCCTTCGGCAGCGCGAACACCATGTCCTCGGGTTCGCCGGACAGCTCGCGGACGCCACCGGCGCCCAGTTCGCGCAGGCGTTCGATCACGCCGCGGACCAGGACGTCCGGCGCGCTGGCGCCCGCCGTCACGCCGATGTGCTTGCGGCCCGCGACCCAGCGCGGGTCGATCTCGCTCGCGCCGTCGATCAGGTGCGCTTCCACGCCCTCGCGCTCGGCGAGTTCGCGCAGGCGGTTGGAATTGGAGCTGTTGGGCGAACCGACGACCAGCACGAGGTCGCATTCGCGCGTGAGTTCGCGCACGGCGTCCTGGCGGTTCTGCGTGGCGTAGCAGATGTCGTCGTTCTTCGGGCCCTGGATGTGCGGGAAACGCGTGCGCAGGGCGTCGATGATGGTGCGCGTGTCGTCCACCGACAGCGTGGTCTGCGTGGTGTACGAGCAATGCTCGGGCTGGCCGATGTGCAGGCGCGCGACGTCGTCGATGCTTTCGATGAGGTAGATGCGCCCGGTGCCGGCCTGCGCGTTCCACTGCCCCATCGTGCCTTCCACTTCCGGGTGCCCGGCGTGGCCGATCAGCACCATGTCGCGGCCGGCGCGGCATTGGCGCGCGACTTCCAGGTGCACCTTGGTCACCAGCGGGCACGTGGCGTCGAACACCTTCAGCCCGCGGCGCGTGGCTTCCTGGCGCACCGCCTGCGACACGCCATGCGCGGAGAAGATCACCGTCGCGTTGTCCGGCACTTCGTCCAGTTCCTCGACGAACACGGCGCCGCGATGCTTGAGGTCGTCGACCACGAAGCGGTTGTGCACGACTTCGTGCCGCACGTAGATCGGCGCGCCCAGCGTTTCGAGCGCGCGTTTGACGATCTCGATGGCGCGGTCGACGCCGGCGCAGAAACCGCGCGGGTTGGCGAGCAGGATGTCCATGGCGGGCGCGATTATCGCGCGTTCCCCGCCTTCTTGCCGTGCAGCAGGCCGAACAGGGCGATCCCGATGGCGCCGCAGACGATCGCCGAGTCGGCGATGTTGAAGGCCGGCCACGCGTGGTCGCGCCAATACCACTGGATGAAATCGACCACGTGGCCGTGGCGGAGGCGGTCGATCACGTTGCCCACCGCCCCGCCGATCACCAGCGCGAACGGCAGCGCCGTGCGCCAGTCGTGGCGCGGGGTGCGCGAGAGCCAGAACGCCAGCAGCGCGCTCACGCCGAACGCCAGCGCGGTGAACACCCACTTCTGCCAGCCGCCCGCCTCGCTCAGGAAACTGAAGGCGGCGCCGGTGTTGTAGCTGCGGTACCAGTTCCAGAACCCGTCGATGACGGGCACGGCCTGGTATTCGGGCAGGCGCGCGAGCACCCAGGCCTTCGACAGCTGGTCGAGGCCGATCACCGCGGCGGAGACCAGCAGCCACGGCAGTGCGTTGGGACGTTGCTGCATCAGAAGAACTTCCTCGTTTCGCCCGGGCCATCCACGTTGGAGACGCAGCGGCCACACAGTTCGGGATGCGCGGCCACGCTGCCGATGTCGCCGCGGTGCTGCCAGCAGCGCACGCACTTGGGCTTGTCGGTGCGCGTGGCGGTGATGGCGATGTCCTTCGCGGCGTCGTCGGCGATGAGCTGCACGTCGCCGCTGATCAGCAGGAAGCGCAGTTCGTCGACGAAGGGCGCGAGCCAGTTCTGCTGCGTGACACCGCAGCGCAGGCCGATCTCCGCTTCCAGCGCGGCGCCGATGTCGCCGGCGGCGCGCATGGGTTCGAGCACCTTGGCGATGTCGTCGCGCAGCGCGAGCAGGCGGTCCATGTCGTCGACCGACAACGGGGCGTCGTCGGGCAACGGCGCGAGGCCTTCGTACCAGGTGGCGAAGAGCACGTGCCCTTCCCGCTTGCCCGGCACGTGCGCCCACATCTCGTCGGCGGTGAACGACAGGATCGGCGCGATCCAGCGCACGAACGCTTCGCTGATGCGGTACATCGCGGACTGCGCCGAACGCCGCGCGGGCGAATCCTCGCGCAGCGTGTACAGGCGGTCCTTGGTGACGTCGAGGTACAACGCACCAAGGTCCACGCTGCAGAAGTTGCCGAGCGCCTGCACGATCTCCGCGAAGTCGTAGCGCGCGTACGCGGCGATGAGCTTGAGTTGCAGCGCATGCGCGCGGTGCACGATCCAGCGATCCAGCGCCACCATGTCCTCGAGCGGCTGCAGGTCGCGCGCCGGATCGAAGCCATGCAGGTTGCCGAGCAGGAAGCGCGCGGTGTTGCGGATGCGGCGGTACACGTCGCCGGTGCGCTTGAGGATCTCGTCCGACACGGCGATTTCGTTGCTGTAGTCGGTGGAGGCGATCCACAGGCGCAGCACGTCGGCGCCCATCTGGTCGATGACCTTCTGCGGCTCGATCGTGTTGCCGAGCGACTTCGACATCTTCCGGCCGTTCTGGTCGACCGTGAAGCCGTGCGTGAGCACCTGGCGATACGGCGCGTGGCCATCCATCGCGATGCCCGTGAGCAGCGACGACTGGAACCAGCCGCGATGCTGGTCGGAGCCTTCGAGGTACAGGTCGGCCGGCTTGCGCAGCTGGTCTTCCGGACGCTGCGCGAGCACGCACTCGTGGCTCACGCCCGAGTCCAGCCACACGTCCAGGATGTCGACGATCTTGTCGTACTTGTGCGCGGTGGCGCCCAGCAGTTCCTTCGCGTCGAGCGAATACCAGGCATCCACGCCGTCGCGTTCGACGCGCTCGGCCACCTGGCGCATCAGCGCCGGCGAATCCGGATGCGGCTCGCCCGTTTCGCGATCGACGAACAACGCGATCGGCACGCCCCACGTGCGCTGGCGCGAGATGCACCAGTCGGGGCGGCCTTCCACCATCGCGAAGATGCGCGCTTCGCCCCAGCCCGGGAACCATTCGACCTTGCCGATCGCATTGAGCGCGTCGCGGCGCAGGCCGGCCTGTTCCATCGAGATGAACCACTGCGGCGTGGCGCGGAACGCCACCGGCGTCTTGTGGCGCCAGCAATGCGGATAGCTGTGCACGAGCTTGGCGAAGGCGAGCAGCGCACGGTTGTCGCGCAGCACGTCGACGATCGCGTCGTTCGCTTTCCAGATGTGCATGCCCGCCAGCACGACGTCGCCCGCGGGCGGCGTGGACGGCAGGTACACGCCGCGGCCGTCGACGGGATTCATCTGCGCGGCGGTGTAGTTGTCGGTCAGGCCATAGCGCAGGCCGACCGCGAAGTCTTCCTGGCCGTGGCCCGGCGCGGTGTGCACGGCGCCGGTGCCGTCTTCGGCGGACACGTGGTCGCCGAGGATCAGCGGGATCTCGCGGTCGTAGAACGGATGCTGCAGGCGCTGGCCTTCGAGCTCCACGCCCTGCGCACGCGCATGCACGACGTAATCGGTGACGCCGTAACGCGCGAGCGCTTTCTCCGCGAGCGCTTCGGCGAGCACCAGCCACAGGCGATTGCCGTCGCGCGCGGGGCCTTCGACCAGCACGTAATCCAGTTCCGGGCCCAGCGTGACCGCGAGGCTGGCGGGCAGCGTCCACGGCGTGGTGGTCCAGATCGGCACGGCGACGTCGACGCCTTCCGGCACCGCAACGCCGAACGCCGAAGCAAGCGCCTGCGGCTGCCGCGCGCGATACGCGACGTCGATCGCAGGCGAGGTCTTGTCCTGGTATTCGATCTCCGCCTCGGCGAGCGCCGAGCCGCAATCGAAGCACCAGTGCACGGGCTTCACGCCGCGCGCGAGGTGCCCGCGTTCGATGATCTTCGCCAGCGCGCGCAGCATGTCCGCTTCGTAGCGGAAATCCATGGTCTGGTACGGACGATCCCAGAGACCGACCACGCCCAGGCGCTTGAAGTCGCGACGCTGGCCGTCGATCTGCTCGCCGGCGTATTCGCGGCACTTCGCGCGGAAGGCGGCGGCGTCGAGCTTGTCGCCGACCTTGCCGAACTTCTTCTCGACCACGAGTTCGATCGGCAGGCCGTGGCAATCCCAGCCGGGCACGTAGGGCGCATCGAAGCCGGACAGCAGCTTCGACTTCACCACCATGTCCTTGAGCACCTTGTTGACCGCGTGCCCGATGTGGATCGCGCCGTTGGCGTACGGCGGGCCGTCGTGCAGCACGAACAGGGGACGGCCGGCGGCGTGTTCGCGGATGCGCGCGTACAGGCCCTCGCTTTCCCAGCGCGCGAGCGCGACGGGTTCGCGCTTGGGCAGGTCGCCGCGCATCGGGAAGTCCGTCGCGGGCAAATGGATGGTGGCCTTGTAATCGGTGGTCACGCGAATGCCTGGTGCGGGGAATGGGAGAGGACGTCGCGCGCCTGCGCCGCGTCGCGATCCATCTGGACGACGAGCGAAGGCAGGTCCGCGAAGGTGAGCTCGTCGCGCAGGTGCGCCACGAACTCCACGGCGATGCGGCGACCGTACAGGTCGCCGTCGAAGTCGAACAGGTGCGCTTCGAGCAAAGGCTCGATGCCTTCCACCGTCGGCCGAGTGCCGAAACTGGCGACGGAGGCGTGCGCATTCAAGCCATCGCCATGCACCCGCACCGCGTAGATGCCCTGCAGCGGCGGGCGCTTGCCGCCGTAGCGCAGGTTGGCGGTGGGATAGCCGAGCGTGCGCCCGAGCTGCTTGCCGCGCACGACGCGGCCGGCGATCGCATAGCGACGGCCGAGGAAGCGCGCGGCGGTGTCGAAGTCGCCGGTCTGCAGCGCGCCGCGGATGCGCGTGCTGGAGACGCGTTCGCCGTCGACCATCACCTGCGGGATCGTGTCGGCGATGAACCCGAGTTCAGCCCCGAGGCGCTGCAGCAAGGCGAGATCGCCGGTGCGGCCCTTGCCGAAGCGGAAATCGGGACCGATCCAGATTTCGCGCGCGCCGAGGCGTTGCACCAGCACCTCGCGCACAAAGCGCTCGGCGTCCATCGAGGCCAGGCGCGCGTTGAAGCGCAGCAAGCCCACGACATCGACGCCCGCGTCGCGCAGGCCTTCGAATTTCGCGCGGGGCAGCGTGAGGCGCGGCGGCGGATCGGCGGGCTGGAAGAATTCGCGCGGCAGCGGTTCGAAACTCAACGCGACCGCGGGCACGCCGATGGCGCGCGCACGCTCGACCGCGCGGCGCACCAGCGCGCGATGACCGAGGTGCAGTCCGTCGAAGGCGCCGATGCAGACCACGCTGCCTTGGGGGCACAAGGGCCCGCCTTCGACGTCACGGAACAGCCTGCTCATGGAACGCGGGAGTATAGGTCAGTGCTCGCGCAGATCGGCCAGGCGGAAGCCCAGCGCGATCCACGCCATCGCATAGGCCGCGACCCCGGCCGCGACCAGCGCGGTGAGCCAGCCCACGCGCGTCCAGAACGCCACCGCCGTGAAATCGGGCGCGAAATGCAGGCCGATCAGCAGCGCGCAGGTCATCGTGCTGCAGGCCACCAGCAGGCGCAGCGTGAATCCGCCCCACCCCGGCCGCCGCTCGTACACGCCCGCTTTCCGCAGCCAGCGCCACAGCAGCGCCAGGTTGAGGTAACTCGCCACCGCGCTCGCCAGGCCCAGCGCGAAATGCAGGCCCGGCTGCTTGGCCAGCGCGACCAGGATCGGGCCCTGCTGCAATTCCGCCGGCACCCACAGCACGTAGAGGATCGCGAGGAACAGGCCGTTGAACACCATGTTGGCGATCAGCGAGGCCACGCCGGCGCGCATCGGGGTCTTGGTGTCCTGGCGCGCGTAGAACGCCGGCAGCACCACCTTCACCAGCGCGAAGGCCGGCAGGCCGAAGCTCAGGCCGAACACCGACAGTGCCGCCATGCGCGTGTCGAAGCTGGTGAACGCGCCGTGCTGGAACAATGTGGAGACCAGCGGGATCGCGAGCAGCATCAGGCCGATCATCGCGGGCATCGCGATCATCAGCGTGATGCGCAGGCCCCAGTCGAGCGCATTGGAGAAGCCGGCGCGGTCGGTGTTGATGTGGTGGCGCGCGAGCGAGGGCAGGATCACGGTGCCCAGCGCGACGCCGAACACGCCCAGGGGCAGTTCGAGGAAGCGATCGGCCTGCGAGAGCCAGGTCTGCGAACCGGCGACCAGCAGCGCGGCGATCACCGTATCGAGCAACAAATTGATCTGCGCGATCGACGAACCGAACAGCGTCGGCACCATCAGGCGCATGACCTTGCGCACGTCCGGATGCGAGCCGCCCCACTTCGGCAGCGCCAGCAGGTCCAGCTTCGCCAGCTGCGGCAACTGGAACAGCAACTGCAGGATGCCCGCGAAGAACACCGCCCAGCCCAGCGCGAGGATCGGCACCTCGAGCTTCGGCGACAGCCACAGGGCGCCGGCGATCATGCACAGGTTGAGGATCACCGGCGTCAGCGCCGGCATCGCGAACTTGTGGAAGCTGTTGAGCGCCCCGCCCGCGAGCGCGGTGAGCGAAACGAACAGCAGGAACGGGAACGTGAGGCGCAGCAGCTCGACGGTGAGGGTGAACTTGTCCGGGTCCCGCGCCTCCCCGCCCGAGAACAGCGTGGCGACCTGGGGCGCGAAGATCATCCCCAGCGCGACGATCAGCAGCAGGACGGCGCCCAGGGTGCCCGCCGTGCGGGAGACCAGTTCCTTCAACTCCGCGTGGGTCCGCTTCTCCTTGATCTCGGTGAACACCGGGACGAACGCCGTGGAGAACGACCCCTCGGCGAACAGCCGCCGCATGAAGTTCGGGATGCGGAAGGCCACCCAGAAGGCGTCGGTGCCCGCATTGGCGCCGAAGACGTGCGTGATGGCCACGTCCCGCACCAGGCCGAACACCCGGCTGACCATCGTCATGCTGCCGAAGGACAGCAGGCCCCGCATCATCCGGGGCTTGTGGGCAGCGGCCGTCATCGGAAATCCCCCGGCGGGTTGACGCAAGTACCTGATCCGCCCATACTTCCGCGCTTCGTCGGGCCGGCCCAGCTCTTCAGCGCCCCCGTCGACACCCCTAATTCCAACATCTGCACCCCAGGATTCCAGTCGTGGCCAATATCAAGTCCGCAAAGAAGCGCGCCAAGCAGACCGTCGTGCGCAACGCCCGCAATGCCGCCCAGCGCTCGATGCTCCGCACCGCCGTCAAGAAAGTGCTCAAGGCCCTCGACGCCAACGATGCCGCTGCCGCCCAGGCCGCGTTCGTCGTCGCCCAGCCGATCCTCGATCGCTTCAGCAGCCGTGGCCTGATCCACAAGAACAAGGCCGCCCGCCACAAGAGCCGCCTCACGGCGCGCATCAAGGCCCTGCAGGCCGCCTGATCCAGGCGCCGCAGCCGCCGTCACGAAGAACCCGGCCTCGGCCGGGTTTTTTGTTGCCCGCGAATCAAACACGCGGGGCATCCTGCGCGGCGCGCTCGGCCTCGTCTTCCTTGAGGCGATCGAAGAACGCCTGCACGGACAGCGCGATCGGCCAGGTGTTCTCGCGGCCGATGGCGGAGACCAGGTACCAGGGCTGGGTCCAACCGAGTTCGCGCACGACTTCCTCGGCGCGCTCGCGCGCCTCGTCCTCGAACAGCAGGTCGGCCTTGTTGAGCACCAGCCAGCGCGGCTTCTCGAGCATGCCCGGGTCGTACTTGCGCAGCTCGTGTTCGATGGCGCGTACCTGTTCGGCCGGCGAGGCTTCCACGCCGCCTTCCATCGGGGCGAGGTCGACGAGGTGCAGCAGCAGGCGCGTGCGCTGCACGTGGCGCAGGAACTGCGCACCCAGGCCCGCGCCGTCGGCCGCGCCTTCGATCAGGCCCGGGATGTCGGCGATGACGAAGCTGCGGCCCGGCTCGACGCTGACGACGCCGAGGTTGGGATACAGCGTGGTGAACGGATAGTCCGCGACCTTCGGCGTCGCGGCCGACACCGCGCGGATGAAGGTGCTCTTGCCCGCGTTGGGGAAGCCGAGCAGGCCCACGTCGGCGAGCAGTTTCAGCTCGAGCTTCAACGTGCGCGACTCGCCCTCGCCGCCCGGCGTGGCGCGCCGCGGCGAACGATTGATCGAGCTCTTGAAATGCATGTTGCCGAGGCCGCCCTTGCCGCCGTGCGCGACGAGCAGGCGATCGCCGTGCGCGACCAGGTCGCCGATGATTTCGTCGGTGTCGACGTTGTGCACGACGGTGCCCACGGGCACGGTGATCGTGTGGTCCGTGCCGCCCTTGCCGTACATCTGGCTGCCCATGCCGTTCTCGCCGCGCTGGGCCTTGAAGTGCTTCTGGTGGCGGAAGTCGACGAGCGTGTTGAGGTTTTCGTCCGCCTGGATCCAGACGTTGCCGCCGTCGCCGCCGTCGCCGCCATCGGGGCCGCCGAGCGGGATGAACTTCTCGCGCCGGAAACTGATGGAGCCGTTGCCGCCATTGCCGGCGGTCACGGTGATTTCTGCTTCGTCGAAGAGTTTCATGGCGTTACTTCGGTTGGCGCTGCGTACTGCGGGGGATCAAAACGAAGAACCCCGCCGGAGCGGGGTTCGTCGCACACCGGGTCGTCAAATTTACGCGACGACGCTGACGGTGCGGCGCTTCTTCGGGCCCTTGGTCGAGAACTCGACCTTGCCGTCTATCAGCGCGAACAGGGTGTGGTCGCGGCCGAGGCCGACGCCCATGCCCGGGTGGAACTGCGTGCCGCGCTGGCGAACGATGATGTTGCCCGCGTCGACGGCCTGGCCGCCGTACAGCTTCACGCCCAGGAACTTCGGGTTGGAGTCGCGGCCGTTGCGCGAGGAACCTACGCCCTTTTTATGTGCCATGGCTGCTGCTCCTTACTTCTTGTCGCCACCGGCGATGCCGGTGATCTCGATTTCGGTGTAATGCTGCCGGTGGCCCATCTGCTTGCGATGGTGCTTGCGGCGGCGGAACTTCACGATGCGCACCTTGTCGGCGCGGCCGTGCCCCTTGACGGTGGCGGTGACGCTGGCGCCCTTGAGCGCGTCGCCGAGCTTGACGCCTTCGCCGTCGCCCAGCATGAGCACGTTGTCGAACGTGATCTCCTTGCCGGCTTCGATGTCGAGCAGTTCGACGCGCAGCGTCTCGCCCTTCATCACGCGGTATTGCTTACCGCCGGTGACCAGTACTGCGTACATGACCAGACTTCCTCTGTAGTTATTGTGGTCGCTCTGACCGCCTTCGAGGGCGGACAGCCGCGGGATTCTAGGGGAATCAGTCGCTTGGAACAACCCCGGGGGCCCGATCCGGCCCCGATCCGCCCACCTGACTGCTTCAGGTCGCAGCCCCTGCGACCGGCCGCGCCCAGACTGGGTTTGCGGGGATTTGCCCCCACCTCCCCTCCTCGCTAGGCTCCCCTGTTCCCCGGGCCGCCCGCCCCCACGCACCCACCCCACGGATCCCGACACTCGATGGCGATGGACTTCATCCGCATCCGCGGCGCGCGGACGCACAACCTCAAGAACCTGGACATCGACCTGCCCAGGGACAAGCTGATCGTGATCACCGGCCTGTCCGGGTCGGGCAAGTCGTCGCTGGCGTTCGACACCATCTACGCCGAGGGCCAGCGCCGGTACGTGGAGTCCCTGTCGGCCTACGCGCGCCAGTTCCTCAGCGTGATGGAGAAGCCGGACGTCGACCACATCGAGGGCCTGAGCCCGGCGATCGCGATCGAGCAGAAGGCCACCTCGCACAACCCGCGGTCCACCGTGGGCACGATCACCGAGATCTACGACTACCTGCGCCTGCTGTACGCGCGCGTGGGCACCCCGCGCTGCCCGGACCACGGCTTCCCGCTGGAAGCGCAGACGATCAGCCAGATGGTCGACCAGGTCCTGGCCCTGGCCAACGACCCGAAGACCGCCGAGCAGCGCTGGATGCTGCTCGCGCCCGTGATCCGCGAGCGCAAGGGCGAGCACGCGCAGGTGTTCGAGCAATTGCGTGCGCAGGGTTTCGTGCGCGTGCGCGTGGATGGCGTGCTGCACGAGATCGACGCCGTGCCGCCGCTCGCGCTGCGCCAGAAGCACACGATCGAAGCCGTCATCGACCGCTTCAAGGTGCGCGACGACCTCAAGCAGCGCCTCGCCGAATCCTTCGAGACCTCGCTGAAGCTCGGCGACGGCATGGCGATCGTGCAGTCGCTCGACGACGACAAGCTCGATCCGCTGCTGTTCTCCTCGAAGTACAGCTGCCCGGTGTGCGACTACTCGCTGCCGGAGCTGGAACCGCGCCTGTTCTCCTTCAACTCCCCGGTCGGCGCGTGCCCCACGTGCGATGGCCTGGGCGTGAGCCAGTTCTTCGATCCTTCGCGCGTGGTCGTGCACCCGGAGCTCTCGCTCGCGGCGGGCGCGGTGCGCGGGTGGGACCGCCGCAACGTCTACTACTTCCAGCTGATCGCCTCGCTCGCGCGCCACTACGGCTTCAACGTCGACAGCGCGTGGCAGGAACTCACCGACGAACAACGCAACGCCGTCCTGCACGGCAGCGGCAGCCAGGTGATCACCTTCACCTACCTCACGGACGCGGGCGGGCGCACGCAGCGCAAGCACAAGTTCGAAGGCATCCTGCCCAACCTCGAGCGCCGTTACCAGGAAACCGAAAGCGCCGCCGTGCGCGAGGAACTGGCGAAGTACATCAGCGAGCGCCCGTGCGTGGATTGCGGTGGTGCGCGCCTCAATCGCTCCGCGCGCAACGTGTTCGTCGCCGATCGCCCGTTGTCGGACATCGTGGTGATGCCGATCGACGAAGCCGTCGCGTTCTTCAGCCACATGCAGCTGCCGGGCTGGCGCGGCGAGATCGCGGTCAAGATCGTCAAGGAAATCGGCGAACGCCTGCGCTTCCTCGTCGACGTGGGCCTGGATTACCTCACGCTCGAACGCAAGGCCGATACGTTGTCGGGCGGCGAAGCCCAGCGCATCCGCCTGGCGTCGCAGATCGGCGCCGGCCTGGTCGGCGTGATGTACGTGCTCGACGAACCCTCGATCGGCCTGCACCAGCGCGACAACGAACGCCTGCTCGGCACGCTCACGCGCCTGCGCGACCTGGGCAACACCGTCATCGTCGTCGAGCACGACGAGGATGCGATCCGCCTGGCCGACCACATCGTGGACATCGGCCCCGGCGCGGGCGTGCATGGCGGCGAGATCGTCGCGCAGGGCACGTTCGCCGACGTGCTGAAGGCGCCGCGCTCGCTCACCGGTGCGTACATGAGCGGCAAGAAGCGCATCGAGATCCCCGCGGTGCGCCACAAGCCCAACAAGAAGATGATGCTGAAGCTGCTCGGTGCGAGCGGCCACAACCTGAAGAACGTGGATCTCGAGATCCCCGCCGGCTTGTTCACCGCGATCACCGGCGTGTCCGGCTCCGGCAAGTCGACGCTGATCAACGACACGCTGTACGCGCTGGCCGCCAACGAGATCAACGGCGCGTCGCACAAGCCGTCGGCGCATCGCGAAGTGCACGGCATCGATCTGTTCGACAAGGTCGTCGACATCGACCAGTCGCCGATCGGCCGCACGCCGCGTTCCAATCCCGCGACGTACACGGGCCTGTTCACGCCGCTGCGCGAGTTGTTCGCGTCGGTGCCGGAATCGCGCTCGCGCGGTTACTCGCCGGGGCGTTTCAGCTTCAACGTGCGCGGCGGCCGTTGCGAAGCGTGCCAGGGCGACGGCCTGATCAAGGTCGAGATGCACTTCCTGCCCGACGTGTACGTGCCCTGCGACGTCTGCCACGGCAAGCGCTACAACCGCGAGACGCTGGAGATCCTCTACAAGGGCTACAGCATCCACGACGTGCTGGAAATGACGGTGGAAGACGCGCTGTCGCTGTTCGAACCGGTGCCCACGATTTCGCGCAAGCTCGAAACGCTGATGGACGTGGGCCTGAGCTACGTCAAGCTCGGCCAGCCCGCCACCACGTTGTCGGGCGGCGAAGCACAGCGCGTCAAGCTGTCGAAGGAACTCTCGCGCCGCGACACCGGCCGCACGCTCTACATCCTCGACGAGCCCACCACCGGCCTGCACTTCCACGACATCGAGCACCTGCTCGCCGTGCTGCACAAGCTGCGCGACGACGGCAACACGATCGTGGTGATCGAACACAACCTCGACGTCATCAAGACGGCGGACTGGGTGATCGACCTCGGGCCGGAGGGCGGCCATCGCGGTGGTTCGATCATCGCGACCGGTACGCCGGAAGACGTCGCGGGTGTTGCGCATTCGCACACGGGCCAGTTCCTGCGCAAGGTGCTCGGCACGGAAGCGAAGCCGACGAAACCCGCACCGTCGCCGCGTCCGGACGCGCCGCGTCCGCCGACGAAGGCCGAAAAGCTGGCGACGAAGAAGGCCGACGCCGCTGCGGCAAAGGCCGCCAAGGCCGCCGCGAAGAAGGCCCCGAAGCGGAAGTCCGCCGCATGACGGACACGCCGCACAAGCTGCTGTTCCGCATGCCGATGGCGTTGCGCTGGCGCGACCTGGACGCGTTCAACCACGTCAACAACGCCAACTTCATGACCTACCTGGAAGAGGCGCGCATCCGCTGGTTCGAATCGCTCGACCGCGCATGGATGGATGACACGATGGCACCGCTGCTGGCTGCGGTGCAGATGAACTACAAGATGCCGATCCCGTATCCGGCGAACGTGGTCGTCGAGCTGTATGCCGATCGCGTGGGCAACACCAGCGCGACGCTGGGCCATCGCATCGTGTCGGAGGACGGCAAGACGCTGTACGCCGACGGCCACGTGGTGATGGTGTGGATCGAACGCGCGAGCGGCCGCCCGATTCCGTTGCCGGATGCCGTGCGGGAGATGGCGAGCTAGTTTTTGCTCCTCCCCCGACACCGTCGGGGGAGGCTGGGAGGGGGCGCTCTTATTCGCCCGGTGCCTTCACCACAAATTCCCCCCGCACCACCCGCCCATCCTGCAGCGGGAATTCGATCGCCACCTTGCTGCCCGCCTTCAGCGGCGCGCGCGCTTCCATCAGCATCAGGTGCAACCCACCCGGCTTCAGCACCGCCGCGTCATCCGGCGCGATGCGTAGCGTCGGCACCGCCCGCATGCGGTTCACGCCATCGATGATCTTCGTCTCGTGCAACTCGGCCATGCCGTGCGCGGGACTGCGCGCGCCGACGATCGTCGCGGGCGTGGCGCAGCGGTTCTCGATGCGGCCGAAGCCCGCCTGCATCGAATCCATCCCCGGCACCAGGCGGATCCACCCGTCGCGCACGACCGGCACGCAGGCGGCCGCGGCGGTCGGCTGCTTCGCGCAGGCCGGGGCCAGGAACGACAGGACGAGGACGGCAGCGAACGGTGCGAGGCGGACGTTTTTCATGCGGCCTATGATACCGGCCGACCCCACGCACCGGATGCCCGCATGTCGCTCATCGAACGCACCACGCACGGCTCGATCGTCGAACTGAAACTCGCGCGCCCGCCGGTCAATGCCTTGAACCCGCAGCTGTGCACGGACCTGCGCAACGCGCTCGCCGAGGCCATCGCCGGTGGCGCTGCAGGCATCGTGCTGTCGGGCGGCCCCAAGGTGTTTTCCGCCGGCCTCGATGTGCCGCACCTGCTGAGCCTGGGCGATGACCGCGCTGCACTGCTGCAAGCGTGGGAAGCCTTCTTCGGTGCCGCGCGCGCGCTCGCCGAATCGCCGGTGCCGGTCGTGGCCGCGCTCGCCGGCCATGCGCCCGCCGGTGGCTGCGTGCTCGCGTTGTGCTGCGACTATCGCGTCATGGCCGACGGGCTGTATCGCATCGGGCTCAACGAAACGCAGGTGGGCCTCGTCGCGCCGGAAGGCATCCAGTACTTGATGCGCCGCATGGTCGGGCCGCAGCGCGCGGAGCGTTTGCTGGTCGGAGGCGAGATGGTGGACGCGCAGCGCGCGTTCGACATCGGCCTGGTCGATGAACTCGCCAGCGTCGATGAAGTCGTCAAGCGCGCGCACGTGTGGCTGGAAGCGCTGCTCGCCTTGCCGCGCCAGCCCGTGCTGGAAACGCGTGCGATCGCGCGCGCGGATGTCGTCGCGGCGATGCAGCCGGAACGCATCGGGCTTTCCCGCTTCATCGATGCATGGAGCGCGCCCGACACGCAGGCCGGGTTGCGTGCGTTGATCGCACGACTCGGGAAGTAATCAGGCCTCGCCGGTTGCGATGGGCCGCGCCGGATCGGTGATCCAGCCGCTCCACGATCCGGTATACAGGCGCGCACCGCGCAGCCCCGCGCGCTCCATCGCCAGCAGGTGGTGGCACGCCGTGACGCCCGAGCCGCACATCACCATCACCTGCTCCGGCGATGTGTGCCCGAGCAACGCGCGGAATTCGTCGGCGAGCTGCATCGGCGTCTTGAAGTGATCGTGGAGCAGGTTGTCCGGATACGGACGATTGACCGCGCCCGGCACGTGGCCGGCGATGCGATCGATCATTTCGTTCTCGCCGCGGAAGCGGTCCGCCGCGCGCGCATCGATCAGCATCTCGCCTTGCGCGAGGCGCGCCTGCACCTGCGCGCTGTCGAGCAAGCGCGACGTATCGAACGTGCCGGGATAGCGCCCGGTCACCGGCTTGGGCACCTGCGAATCCACGGGCAGGCCCACCGACGTCCAATGCTTCCAGCCTGCATCGAGCACGGCCACTTTCTCGTGGCCGAGCATGCGCATCAGGAACCAGAAGCGCGCCGCGTGCGCACCTTCGCCATCGTCGTACGCGACGATCTGGTGTTCCGGCCGGATGCCCCACGCGCCGAGCTTCGCGGTGAAGGTTTCCGCCTTCGGCCACGGATGGCGGCCTTCGCCACCGGGCGTCATGTCGGACAGGTCGCGCTCCAAGTGCGCGTACACCGCGCCCGGGATGTGGCCGTCGAGGTAGGCGCTTTCGCCCGCGAGGGGATTCATCAGCGAGAACCGGCAATCGACGATCGCCAGGTCTGGCCGATTGAGCGCGACGGCCAGCGTTTCGGCCTGCACGAGGGTGGTCCATCCGGCCATGTGACGCTCCTGGTGTGCGGGCTCAGCCCGCGGTCGTCGCGCTTGCGATGCGTTCCCGCAGGTTGAACAGGATCGAGGCGGTGGCGCCCCAGATCCGGTTCCGCGGGTTACCTCTATCCACGAATTCCAGCACGCGGCGCGGCCGTCCGCCCGGGAGGGGGCGACCGCCGACCGTCGTGATTTCGAGCTCGGCCAGGTTGGCCGGGTCGAGGATGTAGTCCAGCGGGACCTCGAAGACCTCGGCGACTTCGCCCGGATCCGGGCGCGCGACGAACTCCGCATCGACCATCGCGACCAGCGGCGACACGCGGAAGCCCGTGATCGTGCACAGCGGATCGAGGAAGCCCACGGGCGCGGCCTGCGACGGCAGCAAGCCGATTTCTTCGCGGCTCTCGCGCAGCGCGGCGGCGATGGCATCGGCGTCCACGGCTTCGATGCGACCGCCGGGGAAACTCACCTGCCCCGCGTGGTGCCGCAGCGCATCGGTGCGACGCGTGAGCAACACCTGCCACCCCTCGATGCGCGGCACGAGGCCCACGAGGACCGCGGCTTCGCGCAACGGAGGATCGGGCAACAGGCCGTCGAGTTCGGCGTGGTTCCAGCCGGGACCGGCGGGAGGCGCGTCGGTCGGATGCAGCACCGCGCGCAGGTGCGCCAGGTCCAGCGTCATTGCGCGTCGAAGGGCGCGCGCTGCGGCAGGACGATTTCCATCAGGCGCAGGCGCTCGTCATCGTTCATCTGGCCCCAGCGTGCGATCTCCGCCGTGGTGCGACGGCACCCCGTGCACAGCCCCAGGTCGTCGAGGCTGCAGATGCCGACGCAAGGACTGAGGACGGCGCGGAAAGTCATGGAATGCACGATGGAGAACTCTCATCAGAAAAACAAACGCCGGCGCGGGGCCGGCGTTCGTCGTCTTGCGACTGCGAGGTGTTACTTGACGCTGACCAGCTTCACTTCGAAGGCGACCGCGACGTTCGGCGGGAAGCCGGTGCGCGGGTCGGCGCCGAAGGCGCTGGCCGGCGGAACGACGATCTCCCACTTCGAACCCGCCGGCATCTGCGCCAGGGCTTCGCGCATCGCCGGCATCTGCACTTCGCTCAGCTTGATGCTCGGGATGTTCTGGATCTTGTCGTCCGCGGCCTTCTGGCCGAACAGGTACGGACCACCGACTTCCAGCGCGAGCGTGCTGTTGGCCGTGGGCTTGGCGCCGGTGCCCGGCTCCATCACGCGGTACTGCACGCCACTGGCGCCGGCGAGCGTCTTCACGCCGGCCTTGGCCTTGTTGGCGGCCAGGTACTGGTCGCTCTTGGTCTTGTTGGCGGCGGCATCCTTGTCGAACGCGGCCTTGGCGGCAGCGGCCTTCGCCTGCTGGCGCTTCTGGAAGGCTTCGACCGCCGGGCGCAGGTCCTTTTCGGCCAGCGCAGGCTGCTTCTTGCCGTAGCCGTCCTGGACGGCCTTGACCAGCGTGTTGACGTCGACCTGTTCGCCACTCTCGGCGAGGTCGCGACCGAACTGGTAGCCGAAGTAATAACTGAGCTTGCCCTTTTCGGTCGTGGTGTCCTGCGCCAGCGCGAGGCCGGACACAAGGGTGAGGGCCGCGACACTGGCGGCAAGCAGGCGCAACTTCATTCGGTACAACCTCTCTGGGTAGGAATCGAAGCGATCCGGCGCGATGTATTGCGCATGCAGGCCACCCCGGGGATTGCCCGTCCGTTGGTCCCGGAAGGGCGCGCTAGGATAGCGGCCGCCGCGCTGAATCGCCACTGACGACCGGGCCCTCTGACCGGACCCCGCAGGTTTAGTTCCGCGCCCCGGTTCGCCGCGTTTTTCCCCGTGAAAGCGGCGGTGCGCGCGACCCGCCCCCCTTCGAACACGCCCCAGCGAGCTTTCCGAATGACCGACTCCGCCCAGAACGACGCCGTCCTGCTCACCACCGACCACGGCGCGATAAGAATCCTCACGGTCCACCGCCCCGACAAGCTCAACGCGCTGAACCTCGCCACCCTGGACGCCCTGCATCGCGCCTTCGATGCGGCCGCCGCGGACCCGGCCGTGCGCGTCGTGATCCTCACGGGCAGCGGGCCGAAGGCCTTCGTCGCGGGCGCCGACATCGCCGAAATGCACGCCCTCACGCCGG
This sequence comes from Lysobacter helvus, assembly GCF_018406645.1. Taxonomy (NCBI): domain Bacteria; kingdom Pseudomonadati; phylum Pseudomonadota; class Gammaproteobacteria; order Lysobacterales; family Lysobacteraceae; genus Lysobacter; species Lysobacter helvus. Next base: position 2,422,250 of record NZ_AP024546.1, on the reverse strand, counting down.
TCGAAGGGCGCGACTTCTCGCTGCGCGGCCAACGCATGATGCGGCGCATCGAACGCATGCCGAAGCCCGTGATCGCGATGGTCAACGGCTTCGCGCTCGGCGGCGGCCTGGAACTGGCGATGAGCTGCCACCTGCGCATCGCGTCCGACACCGCGAAGGTCGGCCAGCCCGAGATCAACCTCGGCCTCATCCCCGGCTTCGGCGGCACGCAGCGCCTGCTGCGCCTGGCCGGTCGCGCCGCCACGCTGGAACTGTGCCTGGCCGGCGCGCCGATCGACGCGGCGCGCGCGTTGCACCTCGGCATCGTCAATCGCGTGGTGCCGGCGGCGGAGCTGGAATCGCACGTCATGGCCTTCGCGGAGCAACTCGCGAACGCAGCCCCGCTCGCGATGCGCGGCATCCTCGACTGCATCGCCGTCGGCGGCGAATGCGGCATCGAGGAAGGCCTGGAATACGAGAGCGCGCAGTTCGGTTTGATGTTCGCGACCGACGACATGCGCGAAGGCACCACCGCGTTCCTCGAACGCCGCAAGCCTGCGTTCAACGGCCGCTGATGCCCTGCACGGTGTGCGGTTGCGTTGATCCGCGCGGCGAGGCCGCGCATCGCATCGTCGATGCCCTGCGCGTCGACGATGTGGATCGCGCGCTCGACGCAGGCTTGCTCGGCGCGATCGAATGCGACGCCTGCAGGCCCGCCTGTAGCGCGCTGCTCGCGAACGCACGCGACGCACGCCGCGCCGCCCTCGACGCCCGCGAACGCTTCCGCGCCCGCAACGCCCGCCTCGAACGCCGCCGCGCCGAACGCGATGCGCGCCGCACCCCGGTCGCCACGCCGGACGTCGCGAAGCCGACGCTCCCGCCCGCCGCCGCGGCCGCCCTCGCCCGCGCGAAAGCCCGCGCCGCACAACGCAAGCCCGAATGAAGCAGCCCGCCCGCAGGACGAAGCGCACGAAGCTCACCCGCGCCGAAATCACCGAACTCTTCACGCGCCTGCGCGAACTCAACCCGCATCCCACCACCGAGCTCGAGTTCAAGAGCCCGTTCGAACTCTTGGTCGCCGTGGTGCTGTCCGCGCAGGCCACCGATGTCGGCGTCAACAAGGCCACGCGCAAACTCTTCCCGGTCGCCAACACGCCGGCCGCGATCGTCGCCCTCGGCGAAGCGAAACTGAAGAAGGCGATCGCCACCATCGGCCTGTTCAACACCAAGGCCGCCAATGTCATGGCGCTGTCGCAACAGCTGCTGGACGAGCACGACGGGCAAGTGCCGCGCACCCGCGAAGCGCTCGAAGCCCTCCCCGGTGTCGGCCGCAAGACCGCGAACGTGGTCCTCAACACCGCCTTCGGCGAACCCACGATGGCGGTGGACACGCACATCTTCCGCGTCGCCAACCGCACGGGCCTGGCGCCGGGCAAGGACGTACGCACGGTGGAGGACAACCTCGTGCACGTGATCCCCGCCGAATTCCTGCACGATGCGCACCACTGGCTGATCCTCCACGGCCGCTACACGTGCCTCGCGCGCAAACCCAACTGCCCGGGCTGCCCGATCGCGGACCTTTGCCGCTTCCCCGACAAGACCCCACCGCCGCAAGCAATCGCACCGAAAGTGTCACGCGCCCGCAACTTGTCACAATAACGAAAGATTCACGCCCTAGGCTGCGCGGCATTCCTCACCACCCCGCCCGAAGGGCTCGCCATGAACCTCACCCGCAGCACCCTGACCCTCGCCGTCCTCGGCGCGCTTGGCATGTTCGCCGCGCCCGCCGCGCACGCGCAGGTCGCGCTCGACGTCATCGCCGATTCCGAAGTCACCTTCGAAGGCCTGGTCCAGGCCGACGGCAACTGGTTCAACAACGACTTCGCCAACCTCAACGGCGATGCGCCGGACGGCAAGGACGCCGACTTCGAAATGCGCCGCGCCGAACTCGTGCTCAAGGGCAAGGGCCCGGGCAACCTCGAGTGGGTGCTCGGTTACGACGCGAAGGCCGACAAGTGGCTCGACGTCAACGCCAAGTACAAGATCCGCGGCAACGCCAACCACTTCTTCCAGGTCGGCCAGTACAAGCAGCTCAACTCGCTCGAAGAGCTGTCGTCGACGAAGAACAACGACTTCATCTCCAAGGCCGTCACCACCAACACCTTCGGCATCGCGCGCCGCCTCGGTGCGATGTACCAGTACGGCGACAACAACTGGGCGATCGCCGGCAGCGTCTTCACCAAGGAACTCACCGAGCATCCGGCGCCGACGCCGCACGGTCCGGGCTGGGGCGTGCGCGCCTACTGGGCGCCCATCAACGCGACGGGCTCGATCTTCCACGTGGGCCTGTCGTACAACAACTACGACACCTTTACCGACACGGTGCAGTGGCGCGCGCGTCCGGACGCCGACCTGGCCGGCCAGCGCATCGTCGATACCGGCGCGCTGCGCAACACGGACCGCATCGCGACGACGGGCCTGGAATCGTTCTGGGTGCATGGCCCGTTCAAGCTGCAGGGCGAGTACATGACCAGCACGACGGACCGCTACAGCGGCGTCGCGGGTGACTTCAAGGCGTCCAGCGGCTACATCTCCGGCGTCTGGAACATCACGGGCGAAACCTGGGGCTACAAGTCGGGCACGCCGTCCACGCCGCTGCCGAACAACCCGGGCAGCGGCATGTTCCAGCTGGCGCTGCGCTACGACACGATCGACCTGAACGATGGCTCGGTGATCCCGGGCGCGACGCCGACGGCGAACCCGACGGTGATCGGTGCGCTCGGCGGCGAGATGGATACCTGGACGGTCGGCGTGAACTGGTACTGGCGTTCGAACTTCAAGTTCATGCTGAACTACGTCGACGTCAGCAGCACGCGCTTCATCGGCCGCACCAGCGCTACGCAGGCCGCCGATCCGATCAACAACAACCGCACGTTCAACGCGTTCGTGGACGACAACCCGAGCATCGTGGAAGCGCGCGTGCAGTTCTACTGGTAATCGACTCCCCCATAGGGTCGGGAAAAGCGCGGCTTCGGCCGCGCTTTTTTTTGTTTTGCGCTCGTGGGAAAGCAGGGGTTTTGGGTGCGCTGCAGAAGCCCGCCTGGGGTGAAGACCGCGTCGCCCGAACCCGCGGCGTGGTAAGAATTTCTCGCCGACGTGGCGGCGAAAATTCTCACCCCACCACGGGCTGGGGCATCACCATTCGAGCCTTTTCGATCAAGGGGCCGACCTTTTCCAAGGGTCGCTGGCGTGCGTGGTAACGCACGCACAACCCAATCAATTCTTTCGCGACAATCAAGAGCACGGCGCGACCGCTTTCCTTCCTAATGTGTGGAAGGCACAGACTTGGACAGGCGCCCCGCCTGCCAGAGAGCAGTGAGGCATTTCAGATGCGAGGGCTCGAGGTGGGCGGCGCGCCGTCCATCCGGAGAAGATGTGTTCGCCAGCGACCCTCCGATTCGGTGCGCGGGTCTACGCAAGCGTGTTAGCGCGAACAAAACGGCGACGAGATCCGACGCGTCACGTCGCACAGTCTTTTCTGCCGCGTTGCTCTTGCGGCAGAAAAGACTGTGCGACGGGGCGTGGCGGAGCGCCCCCAATGGGTGTCCCCGCTTCCGCGGGGACGACGCAAACCTGAATCCGCACAAGAAGCCTGACCCGCCCGCCGGATGTCACGCGCCTGTCATATCGCCAACATCGCACTGTCATCGGATGGTTATGGAATGCGCGCATCCACTCGAGGAGTTGCGCCCGTGTCCAAGTTCCAGTCGCTTCGCACCACCACGCTCACCCTGGCGCTCGTCCTGGCCGGTGGGTTCGCGTCTGCCGCCAGTGCCGCCGACGTCACCGGCGCGGGCGCTTCGTTCGTCTACCCGATCATGTCGAAGTGGTCCTCCGACTACGCCGCGGCCACCAGCAAGAAGGTGAACTACCAGTCCATCGGCTCCGGCGGCGGCATCGCGCAGATCAAGGCCGGCACCGTTGATTTCGGTTCGTCCGACGCGCCGATGAAGCCGGAAGAGCTCGCCAAATTCGGCCTCGCGCAGTTCCCGTCGGTGATCGGCGGCGTCGTGCCGGTCGTCAACGTCCCCGGCATCCAGGCCGGTGCGATGAAGCTCGACGGCCCGCTGCTGGCCGACATCTTCCTCGGCAAGGTCACGATGTGGAACGACCCGCGCATCGTCGAACTCAACAGCGGCCTGCAGCTGCCGGCGAAGAAGATCACCGTCCTGCACCGCGCCGACGGCTCGGGCACCACGTTCAACTTCGTCAACTACCTGGGCAAGGTCAGCCCGGAATGGAAGACCAAGGTGGGCGAAGGCACGGCCGTGAAGTGGCCGACCGGCATCGGCGGCAAAGGCAACGAAGGCGTGGCTGCTTACGTCAAGCAGATCGCCGGCGGCATCGGCTACGTCGAGATGTCCTACGCGCTGCAGAACAAGATGACCTACACGCGCATGAAGAACGCCGCCGGCAACTTCATCGTGCCGTCCGACGACAGCTTCCAGGCCGCCGCCGCCAGCGCCGACTGGAAGAACGCGAAGGACTTCTACCTGGTGATGACCAACGCCCCGGGCGAGAAGTCCTGGCCGATCACCGCGACCAATTTCATCCTGATGTACAAGCAGCCGAAGAACGCCGCCGGCGCCAAGAACGCCAAGGACTTCTTCACATGGGCGTACGCCAACGGCGACGCCGCCGCGAAGAACCTCGACTACGTGCCGCTGCCGGACGCCCTCGTCCAGCAGATCGAAGGCTACTGGGCACAGAACCTGAAGTACTGATCGCACGCTCCCCCTGCACGACGACCCCCCACGTCGCTGCACCTTCCCAACGCGGGCTTCGGCCCGCGTTTTTTTCGGCCCACGCTTTTATCCGGCCCGCGTGTCATCCGGGTGTCATCGAACCGCCACACGCTACGCACGCCCCGCCCACGAACCGACGACGACCGCCGAATGAGTGCCATCCCCCTCGACATCGAGGCCCTCGACACCCGCAGCAGCCGCGACGGCCGCGCCGACCGCAGCTTCAAGTGGCTGGTGGGCATCGCCGGCGTGTTCGTGCTGGTGTCGCTGGTCGCCGCTGCGCTGTCGATGCTGTGGGGCGGCCGCCTCGCGTTCGAAACGTTCGGCTTCAAGTTCCTGTGGACCGATGCGTGGGATCCGGTCAACCAGCAGTTCGGCGCGCTGGTCCCGATCTACGGCACGCTGGTCACCGCCTTCATCGCCATGCTCATCGCCGTGCCGGTGAGCTTCGGCATCGCGATGTTCCTCACCGAAGTCGCGCCCAAGTGGCTGCGCGGCCCGGTGGGCGCCGCGATCGAACTGCTCGCCGGCATCCCCTCGATCATCTACGGCATGTGGGGCCTGTTCGTGCTCGTGCCGGTGCTGTCCGAACACGTGTATCCGTGGGTCGACGAACACATGGGCACCTGGCCCTTCGTCGGCCGCTTCTTCGCCGGCCCGCCGATCGGCCTGGGCATGGGCACCGCGGGCCTGGTGCTGTCGGTGATGGTCATTCCCTTCATCGCCTCGGTGATGCGCGAGGTGTTCCTCACCGTGCCGGGCCGCTTGAAGGAATCCGCGTACGCGCTGGGCTCCACGCGCTGGGAAGTGGTGTGGGACGTCGTGCTGCCCTACACGCGCTCGGCCGTGATCGGCGGCATCTTCCTCGGCCTGGGCCGCGCGCTCGGCGAAACGATGGCGGTGACCTTCGTGCTCGGCAACGCGCATGAACTCACCACGTCGCTGCTGATGCCCGGCAACTCCATCGCGGCCACGATCGCCAACGAGTTCTCCGAAGCCGATTCGGAAATGTATCGCTCCTCGCTGATCGCACTGGGCTTCGTGTTGTTCCTGGTGACCTTCGTCGTGCTGACCGTGGCGCGCCTGATGCTGCGCCAGCTGAAGAAGCGGGAGGGCACCTGATGGCCGCGTCGATGACCACGCTGTATCGCGTGCGCCGCTTCAAGAACGGCGTGGCGCAGGTGCTGGCCACGGCGGCCACACTCTTCGGCCTGTTCTGGCTGGCGTGGATCGTGTGGACTACTCTGCGCATGGGCCTGGCGTCGCTGGACATCACGCTGTTCACGCAGATGACCCCGCCGCCCGGCGAAAAGGGCGGCCTGCTCAACGCGATCTTCGGCAGCGTGGTGATGAGCCTGCTGGGCGTGCTGTTCGGTGCACCGATCGGCGTGCTGGCCGGCACGTACCTCGCCGAATACGGCGGCACGCGCTGGAGTTCGCGCCTGGCCGAGACCATCCGCTTCGTCAACGACATCCTGTTGTCCGCACCGTCGATCGTGCTGGGCCTGTTCGTGTACACGCTGGTCGTCGCGCCGATGGGGCACTTCTCCGCGCTGGCCGGTGCGATCGCGCTGGCCTTCATCGTGCTGCCGGTCGTCGTGCGCACCACCGATGAAATGCTGCGCCTGGTGCCCGCGCAGATGCGCGAAGCCGCGCTGTCGCTCGGCGTGCCGCAGTGGAAGGTGACCGTGCAGGTGCTCTATCGCGCCTCGCTGCCGGGCATCGTCACCGGCATCCTGCTGGCGCTGGCACGCATCACCGGCGAAACCGCCCCGCTGCTCTTCACCGCGCTCAACAACCAGTACTGGACCACCGACCTGTCGCAGCCGATGGCGAACGTGCCGGTGGTGATCTTCCAGTACGCGATGAGCCCCTTCGAGCAGTGGCACACGCTCGCCTGGGCCGGCGCCTTCGTCCTCACCGCGTTCGTGCTGCTCGTGGCGATCATCGCCCGCGCGGTCGTGTCGCGCTCGCGCATCGTCCACGAATGAACATGATGACCCGACTCGAAACCGTGCAGGCCCCCATGAAACTCGCCGCCCGCGGGCTCAACTTCCACTACGGCGATTTCCACGCCGTGCGCAACATCAACATGGACATCCCGGAGAAGCGCGTCACCGCGCTGATCGGCCCCTCGGGCTGCGGGAAGTCCACGCTGCTGCGCATCTTCAACCGCATCTACGCGCTGTACCCGAAGCAAGTGGCCAGCGGCCAGGTGCTGCTGGACGGCGAGGACGTACTGGATCCGAAGTACCCGCTCAACCGCCTGCGCAGCAAGGTGGGCATGGTGTTCCAGAAGCCGGTGCCCTTCCCGATGACGATCTACGAGAACGTCGCCTACGGCATCCGCCACCACGAACGCCTGTCGAAGGCCGAGATGGACGCGCGCGTGGAAGAAGCGCTGCGCCAGGCCGCGTTGTGGGACGAGGTGAAGGACAAGATGAAGCAGAGCGCGCTGGGCCTGTCCGGCGGACAGCAGCAGCGCCTGTGCATCGCGCGCGCCGTGGCCCTGCGCCCCGACGTGCTGCTGCTGGACGAACCGACCTCCGCGCTCGATCCCATTTCCACCAGCCGCATCGAGCAGCTGGTGGAAGACCTCAAGCAGACGTACACGATCATGATTGTGACGCACAACATGCAGCAGGCCGCGCGCGTGTCGGACTACACCGCCTTCATGTACCTGGGCGACATGGTCGAGCACGGCGAGACGGCGACGATCTTTTCCAATCCCTCGAAGCAGCAGACCGAGGACTACATTACGGGGCGGTTTGGGTGAGGTAAGCCGCTTGCGCGGCACTGCCGCGCGGCTTGCCGAACGCCCGGCCATGGATGGCCGGGCCGGACGATCCGAAGCACGAATGTTGCGCCATGGACGGCAGCGGCGACCTCATCGAGAAGAAGGGTAATGAATCAGATGCACGACCATATCGTGAAGAGTTACGACGACGAACAGCGCCGCCTGCTCGAGGAAATCCTGCGCATGGGCCACATGGCCGCCGCGCAGCTGGATGCCGCGCTGGACGTGGTGGAACGCCGCGACGACAAGGCCGCCGAACGCATCGTCGCCAACGACGAAGCCATCGACGCCATCGAACGCGCGATCGACCACGACGTGATGCGCCTGGCGTTGCGCGGCCCGATGGCCCGCGACCTGCGCATCATCCTGGCCGCGCTGAAGGTGAGCGCCGACATCGAACGCATCGGCGACTACGCCGCCAACGTCGCCAAGCGTTCGACCGCCCTGAACCTCTCGCCCCCGCTGCCGCATACGCGTGGCCTGGATGCGCTGGGCCGCCTGGCCGCGCAGCAGGTGCGCGACGTGCTGGACGCGTACCGCGACCTGGACGCCGACGCCGCCCAGCGCGTGCGCAACCGCGACGCCGAACTGGACACGCTCTACACCGGCCTGTTCCGCGAACTGCTGACCTACATGATGGAAGACGCGCGCGCGATCACCCCGTGCACGCACCTGCTGTTCATGGCGAAGAACCTGGAACGCATCGGCGACCACGCGACCAACATCGCGGAGAACGTGTGGTTCCTCGTGCACGGCGAAGAGCAGCTGCCGCCGCGCGAAAAGCGCGACGCCACCAACAGCGCCTGAGTTGTTGCCCCTCCCCCCACCGGGGGGAGGCTGGAATGGGGACGCTCCGATCGCGTCGAACCCCGAGGCCAGCAACGCGTTCCGGTACCCTGCGCCCCATGACGCAGTCCGAATCCCCGCCCCTCCCCGCCCCCGACGCCGCGCCCCCCGCGTTCCGCCGCATGGCCGACCGCTTCCGCGGCTACCTCCCCGTCATCGTCGACGTGGAAACCGGCGGCTTCGACTGGCAGAAGCACGCGCTGCTGGAAATGGCCGCGATCCCGATCGACCTCGACGACCAGGGCCGGTACATCCCCGGCGAAGTCAGCAGCGCGCACTTCCATCCCGCGCCCGGCCTCGAAATCGACCCCAAGTCCCTCGAGATCACCGGCATCCGCCTGGACCACCCCTTCCGTTTCGCGAAGGAAGAAAAGGAAGGCCTGGACCACGTGTTCGCTGCCGTGCGCGCCGCGGTCAAGAAACACCACTGCCAGCGCGCGATCCTCGTCGGCCACAACGCGCATTTCGATTTGAATTTCCTCAACGCCGCCGTCGCACGCGTGCAGCACAAGCGCAACCCGTTCCACCCCTTCAGCGTGTTCGACACGGTATCGCTGGGTGGCGTGGCGTTCGGGCAAACCGTGCTGGCGCGTGCGGTGCAGGCGGCGGGCATCGAGTGGAACGGCGAGGAAGCGCATTCCGCGGTGTACGACGCGGAGAAGACGGCGGCGTTGTTTTGTGCGGTGGCGAATCGGTGGTCCGAGATCGCGCCGCCTGGCTAATCGATCGAAGCCAGCACGCCCATCGCGATGAAAAGGGCGCACATCGACATGACGCCCACGGTGAGGCGAAAGCGCGCAATCGCCGCAACCTCGCCAGCCCGACCGCGCAGCGACAACCCCGAGGGATCGCCGAGGTACATGCGCAACACGCGAAATCCAGTCTTCATCCGCGTTTCGACCAGCGCCCCGTTTGCGCGGATCTCCCGCCACTTCCCTGGATCCTGCTTCTGCACCTCGGCGGAAAGCTGGCCCAGGGACATGAGGTACAGCAAGGTCCACGCCAGCGCGTTGACGAAAACGAGCGCGAATCCCATGCCAACGACATCCTGCCAAGTCGTCATGCGAAGCGGCGCCACTTTGTCCTCGCGCCGGTCTGCCTGCATGCGCAGAGCCCCGCGAGCGAACCCAGCGCTACAGGCCGGCAAATTCGATTCATTCCAGAAACCTCGCGCGCCCCGACTCTGAATTGGTAATAGACGCGATCCCGCCCCGCGCAGCAAGCATCCTTAACGACCGCAGGCCTAAGCTCGTCCACGCCGCCATAGACTCAAGCGCCGCCCCGACCCCTTCGGCATGAATCGCATCAACATCGAACTCGGCCCCCTCACCCTCGACGGCCCCATGGGGTCGGCGGCCGAGCGCTTCCTCAACATCACCGCGTCGCTGCGCATCACGGTCGATGGCGTCAGCGTGCTCGACGAACTCGCCGTGCCCGTGCTCGAACTGGCCGCCCAGCTGGACATGGCCGACCTCGAACACGGCTTCGTCTACACCTCGGTGGAATCCGACTACGCGCTGCTGATCGTGCTGCCCTGGAAGGACGGCATGTTCATCGCCTCGCCCATGTCCGGCACGTGTGCGGAGAAAGCGGTGTCGAAGGACGCGGTGCGCGTGGCGTTCACCGACATGCGGATGGGACTGGACCGGATCCTGGCGACGCGGCACATCGATATCCCGCGGGATACGCGGCATCGGGCGAATCCGTTTTTGTAGGCATTACTCCCAGTCCGGACACCACACCAGCGGATCGTCCTGCACGCGGCAATTCCGCGTGTCGTGCGTCTGGAGATAGAACGCAAGGGGGAAGAGCGACCACCCCTCGTCGCGCATGCACGATTCGACATCCCGCTTCGCCGAATTCACTCCGGGTCGATGCGTAGCCGCGTCCGAGAGTGTCTTGATGCATTGCGCCTCGGCCAGGTCGGCGTCCGTCGATTCGCTGCACCGTGCACCGTGATACGTGGGCGACAAGCTGGCAGTCGACGTCCAGCACCACAGGTGCGGCGCCTCGGTGTGGAGTGCATGCACGGCCCGGGTGTATTGCTGCGTGGTGCTACATCCGGCGAGCGCGGCAAGCATGAAGGCCATGCTGGTCAAAGCGCCTTGCGCCAGCCATCGATGCATCGTGCCGCCCCTTCTTCAGCCCGGTCGCGCCTTTCGCCCCCGCCACAATCCATACCCACTCACCAGCACCCATGCGCTTTCAAGCACGAACACCGCCACGTTGAAACTCCCCAGCAACGTGACCAGGATCGCCGCCGCGCCAAACATGTTCACCAGCTGGTACGCGCGCCCGTTGCCATCCATCTTCCCCGCCTGCAGCAGGAAGAACGCCACCAGGATCGCCAGCGTCCCCGCGAATCCCACGAAGTCGTACCAGTGCAGGCTCATGCGAGGCGCTGCCGCACGGCTTCGAACAGGGCCACGCCCGTCGCCACCGAGACATTGAGGCTTTCGAATTCACCGGGCATCGGAATGCGCACCAGTTGGTCGCAGTTCTCGCGCGTGAGGCGGCGCAGCCCATCGGCCTCGCCGCCGAGCACCAGCGCGACGTTGCCCTTCAGATCGATCCCATACAGCGACGCCTCGGCATCGCCTGCCAGCCCGTAGATCCACACGCCCTGCTGCTGCAGGTCGCGCAGGCACCGCGACAGGTTGGTCACGCGCACGACGGGAATGTTGTCCGCCGCACCGGCCGATGTCTTGCGCACGGTCGCGTTGACTTGCACCGCCTTGTCCTTCGGAATCACCACCGCCGTCACCGCCGCGGCCGCCGCACTGCGCAGGCACGCCCCGAGGTTGTGCGGATCCTGCACCCCGTCGAGGACGAGCACGAGCGCCTTGCCCGCCGCCGCCTCGACCAGCCCCTCCAGCTCGTTCTCGTCCCAGGTCTTGGCCGCCGCATACCGCGCGACCGCCCCCTGGTGGCGCAGCCCCCCGGCCACCCCATCGAGCGCGTTCTGCGCTACGCGCCGCACCTCGATCCCCACGCGCCGCGCCTGGGTCTCGATCTCGGTAATCCGGGGATTCTTGGCGCCGGCCTCGAGGAGCACCTCGCGGACGTTCTCGGCGTCGTGTTCAACGGCGGACGCCACGGCATTGATGCCGGCGATCCAGGGGGATTGTTGCTTGGTCATGGGGGGCATTGTGCTTCCAAAGGAGACGGGAGTGAACACTGCTCACAGCAACACATCGGTGAGCTCACCTTTCGATCACTGGCCACTCCGGGCCACCCCTTGCGTTTAGCCACTTCAAGCGGGCTGCCCTTTAGCACCCCGTTCGGCATACAAGTACAGAGGCGACACTACGTCCAAGTTCTAACGACTAAGCCTTCGAGTTGACGAACGAGAAGGGGCACGGTTACTGGCGAACTCGATCACAAGGACCAACTCACCCATGGAATCGGCCCGAATCTCGTCACTCGTACACTTCCTTGACTGGCTCGCCAGGACAACGCCACTCTTTCTCGCCTTCGTAGCGCTTCTCGCCTTTTACTACAGGGAGAAAATCAAACAAGTACTTTCGCGCGCACTGATGTCAGATTTGGAGGAACTCAAATCACGCCATGCAAGAGAACTGGCAGCCCACACGGCGAGTCTGGAGCGCGAACTAGAGGCATACAAGGTATCGCTCATTGCAGAAACCGAGCGCATTCGCGCGGCGCAAGAGATAAAGAAAGCGCTTGCACTTCGAGTAGCAGAACGAAAGTTCGTGGTAGTCGCCAATTTACTCGAGGCGCACATGGGAATTGATACCAACGTGGGCGCGCAAATGATCATTCCGCAATCGAATGGACAGGCTAACCAATCCGTCTGGAATGACGATCGACAAGCATTGATCAAGAGATTCTCTGCATACGCCTCGGCCGCTTCCGCGGCCAAGATATTCGTTTCGGCAGATGTGAATCTACTAAACATTGAAGTTCGCAAATTAGGCGCAGGCCTTATGAATCGCCGTCCTTCTGTGCAAACTCCCCCACTCAGTCCAAACGACCCTGAATTAAGAGACCTCCTCATGAAGTCAAGCCAGCTTGAGGCGCTGCTGCTAGCTGCGCTTCAGGAAATGGAGCAGCTCACTTGATCGGCTCAACGCGTGCGCATCTTCTGTTCGTCATGCTTCTGCCGAGTCACCGGCCAACACCTTGAACCGCCCCTTGTGACCTCTTCAACTATGCAGACGATAGCCGGGGCAAAGCGGCGCGTAATGCTGCAACAAGGGCCGGCGCGCGGTCGTTGAGAAGAATACGAGCAAGCCATGACTCAAACGAATCAAGCCTGGTACTGCGCAACCGGCTCGCGGCGCGGGCAATCAGTCCTTTGTTGTCTAAAAGCGCAAGAAGTGCAGGCAGATCTTGTGCAGCAATTGCTGCGTTAATTCCCCTCCTTCGATCTTCAGCAAGCCCATGAATGTTCAGGGCGTGCGCTTGCGCGCGAAACTCCGAATCAATCTGGTCAATTGAGCGTTCTCGGCTAACGTCTATTCGCTTTACCAAGCGATCAATTCGTCGAACCGTGTGACGACGGACCACAGCATCAATCGACTCAGGCTGCGCAGCGATGGTTAGGAGTTCGGTGCGTAGTTCACCTAGCCGCGCCTCGATCTCGGTGTCGTCTAGATGTTCCGCTCGCGCAATCTCTCTTGAAATATTGGGAAGGAGAAACACATTCTCCAATTCCGAAACCGGCAAAACTGAAACGCCCAGTTCCGTCAAACGTTCAATTTCGGTCACATCATAGTCGTCGGCATCAACGATCCCTGCACATCGAAGTCGAGTAAACGCGGCATTGGTTCGCATGGTTGCTACCGCACGAATAACGTCTTGGCACGAACCCATTGGGACTACGGTCCACTCGGGGTATACGCATCGATACACCGACTGATCCAGACTCCCACCGTCGCCTTCGACGAACAGAATCGGCCGACGGCTACCCAGCAGCAACGTTGTGATCTCTTCTGGAAATCCCGCGTCGACTGGCATTGCTTCCAGCTTCCAACGCGGGCCGGCACTGTATTCGCGAATGATGAACTTTTGCCCGACCCGCGCCGCCGCAAACTCTAGGTCGTGGGTGATAAATGCAAATGCACAGTCCGGTCGCGCATTCTCCAACTGATCCCAAAGCTTGTTCATGATTGAAGGATGGACGTGAAGCTCCGGCTCATCCACCACAAGCAGTGCCCCCTGCTCAGCGACCAGCACCTGGCCTGTTAGATAGAAAATTGCCCGTTCGCCGTCGCTCATCTCAGACGCGCTGTACAGAACTTCGGTCCCAGGCGCGCGGACGCGCACATCATCTCCACTTATGATGAGTTCGCGATGAGGTAACAGGTGATGCCAAATGTCCTGCAGCTTCTCGAACTTTGTTGGAGCCGCTGAATCCAGCGGGCCTTGGCGAACTTTTTGATGTGTCTCAAGTGCCGTACGAGATTGCTCTGCAAACAGAACCTGCAGCAGGAAATCAAAATCGTTCAGGAGAGCGACGGCTTCTTTTTGATGCCATCGATTTAGTCGCCGGTGTCCGAACTGAGAACTCTCGTCAGGGCGCCCAAACTTTAATCCTCGCTTAGCATTCGCTTCGCTGATTTTTGGAACATTTGGATTAAGGCCAAGTGCCCGGTGTGCCGAAATGCGATGACTGCGATCCTGAACTACTGTTTCGAGATGTACAGCAAGCCTTGACTTCCCGCTTCCGTTGGCTCCGACGAACGTGGTTGACGTGCCAAGCTCTATGTTGAGCTCCAATGGGGCGTTAGTGGTGGGAATTGAGATTCGAAATGACATGATGTCTTTGCCTAGCCAATTTATGAGCCGCGAAATTCCTGACCTCGACGCATCAGTTGTTCCGTCACATGTCGGAGAATACCGCCCCACTCGACTTCCGCACGATCAACGACGCCGGAATCATCTGACTCTCGATCGGCTCATCCCGAATCTGCTTCAACAACGCCTCGACCAGCAGCTCGCCCGCCCGCGTCGTGTTCTGGTACACCGTCGTCAACGCCGGATTGGCAAACCGCGCCATCGGAATATCGTCGAACCCCACGACGCTCACGTCTTCCGGCACCCGCAACCCAGACTCCGTCAACGCCCGCATCGCCCCAATCGCAATCAAATCGCTGGCCGCAAACACCGCGTCAAAAGGTTTCCCGCGCGCCAACAACGTCTGCGCCGCCGCATACCCCGCCTCTTCCGAACTCTCCGCATCCACCTGCAACGACGGATCCATCGTCACGTGCCAATCGTGCAGCGCCACCCCGCACCCCCGGTAGCGCGCAAAGAATTCCGGATAGCGATTGGACGCATCCCCGAGGAACGCCACCTGCCGCCGCCCCAGCGCATACAAGTGTTCGCCCACCAACTGCCCACCATGGAAGTTGTCGCAGCCAATGGAAACCCCCGGCTGCCCCGGCAACACCGCCCCCCAGCGCACGAAATGCGTCCCCTGGTCGACCAGCTGCTCCAGCGTGCTCTGGTAAGCCAGGTAATCCCCGTACCCCAGCAGGATCAACCCATCCGCCTTCATGCTGTTCTCGTAATCCGCATGCCAGTCGTCGGACAGCTGCTGGAAACTCACCAGCAAGTCATGCCCGTGCTTCGCGCACGCACGCGTGATCGACCCCAGCATCGAAAGGAAAAACGGATTGATGTGCGAATCATCCGGCGTCGGATCCTCGAACAGCAGCAACGCCAACGTCCCCGACCTCTGCGTCCGCAAACTGGAAGCGTGCCGGTCGACCTTGTAGTTGAGTTCGCGCGCCACCGCTTCCACCCGCTTGCGCGTCTCGATGTTGACCAGCGGACTCCCGCGCAACACGCGCGACACCGTCGCCTGCGAAACGCCGGCGCGGTACGCGATGTCGACGGAGGTGGCCTTGGTCTTTTTCGGCATGGGCCGGAGGATGACAGAGGGGTTACCCCGCGTGAAGGCCGGTAGCGAGGGTGTCCGGCGTTGACGGTGCGCCCATGAACAGGCGTGCGACCATGCGCGCCATGGCCAAACACCCCAGCAAGCGCGGCGGCAGCCGCGGCAAGTCCGCGACCCCGCCCGGCGCGACCCCCACGAAATCCCGCGGTCCCGCAAAAGGCGGCGCCCCCGGCGCCAAGACCGGCGGCCCGCGGCACAAGGCGGCACAGCGTCCCGGCTGGATGCCCGAGCCCCGCCCCGGTGGTCCGAAAGCCCCCGCCCGCGCCGCCCCCAGCCGCGACCCGAACCATGCCCGCGAAGCCGCGCGCTACGAACAACCCATCGCCAGCCGCGAAATGCTGCTGCGCATCCTGGAGGCCAACGAAGGCCCGATGGACGCGCAGGAACTGGCGGTCAAGCTCGCGCTCACCGAACCCGATCGCTTCGATGCATTGGCCAAGCGCCTCGGCGCAATGGTGCGCGACGGACAGCTGCTGCAGAACCGCAAGGGCGCGTACGCGCCTGCCGAACGCCTCGACCTGATCCCCGGCGTGGTGATCGCGAATCCGGAAGGCTTCGGTTTCCTGCGTCCCGAAAAAGGCCAGGGCGACGACCTCTTCCTGCCGCCCAACGAAATGCGCAAGGTGATGCATGGCGATCGCGTGCTCGCGTCCGTCACCGGCATGGATCGCCGCGGTCGCCGCGAAGGCGCGATCGTCGAAGTGCTGGAGCGTCGCCTCACGCGCCTGATCGGCCGTTACACCGTGGAAGCCGGCATCAGCTACGTCGTGCCGGACGATCGCCGCATCCAGCGCAACGTGCTGATCCCGCCGGGCGAAAGCAGCGATGCGAAGACCGGCCAGCTGGTCGTCGCGGAAATCGTGCACGCGCAGGATGCGCAGCGCCCGCCGATCGGCAAGGTGCTCGCGGTGCTCGGCGACAAGCTCACCGCGTCGCTCGCGGTGAAAGCCGCCATCCACGCGCACGAGATCCCGGATGAATTCCCGCCGGAGGTCCTCGCTGAAGCGACCGCCGTGCCGCTGGTGGTCGAGCCGTCGATGATCGAAGGCCGCGTCGACCTGCGCCAGCTGCCCCTCGTCACCATCGATGGCGAAGACGCGAAGGACTTCGACGACGCGGTGTACGCCGAACCTACGCGCGACGGCTTCCGCCTGATCGTCGCGATCGCGGACGTTTCGAATTACGTCAAGCCAGGCACGCCGCTGGACGATGAAGCGCAACTGCGCGCGACGTCGGTGTACTTCCCAGGCTTCGTCGTGCCGATGCTGCCGGAAACGTTGTCGAACGGCATCTGCTCGCTGATGCCCAACGTCGACCGCATGTGCTTCGTGTGCGACATGCACATCGACCGCGAGGGCGTGGTCACCAAGTCCAAGTTCTACGAAGCGGTGATGAACTCGCACGCGCGCCTGACCTACACCCAGGTCTGGAACGCGGTGGACGAGGCGGCGCTGCCGGAACACCGCGAGGACGCGCTGCAGCGCATCGGCTCGCTGCTGCCGCAGATCCAGCGCCTGCACCAGCTCTTCCACGTGCTGAAGAAGGCGCGCACCAAGCGCGGCGCGATCGAGTTCGAATCCTCCGAAGTGCGCTTCGTGCTCGGCCCGCAGGGCGAGGTCACGCAGGCCGGCATGATCCAGCGCAACGACGCGCACATGCTGATCGAGGAATGCATGATCGCGGCGAACGTGGAAGCCGCGCGCTACGTGCTGAAGAAGAAGATCCCCGCGCCGTTCCGCGTGCACGACAAGCCGCCGGAAGCCAAGTACACGGACCTGCTGGAGTTCCTGAAGGAATTCAAGCTCAAGATGCCGCCGTGGGCAAAGGTGGAGCCGCGCGATTTCACCGCGCTGCTGAAGAAGATCCGCGAACGGCCGGACGCGACGTTGCTGGAGTCCGTGCTGCTGCGCAGCCAGTCGATGGCGGTGTACGCGCACGAGAACCTGGGCCACTTCGGGCTGGCGCTGGAGGCGTACGGGCACTTCACCTCGCCGATCCGCCGCTATCCCGACCTGCTGCTGCATCGCGCGATCAAGCATGCGCTGATGGGCGGCACCGCCACCAACTATCTCTACAGCGACCACGTGATGGCCGCGCTGTGCCTGCAGTGTTCGGAACGCGAACGCCGTGCCGACGAAGCCGAGCGCGAGGTCGACGAGCGCTACCGCGCCGCGTGGATGGAACAGCACGTGGGCGGGCAGTTCAGCGGCACGATCAGCGGCGTCACCAGCTTCGGCTTGTTCATCGAACTGGATGATTCGAAGGTCAACGGCCTGGTGCACGTGACGCAGCTGCCGAACGACTACTACCACTTCGACCCGATCCGGAAGACGCTCAAGGGCGAACGCACCGGGCGCGAGTTCCGCCTGGGCGACCGCGCGGACATCGTGGTGCTGAAGGCGAGCGTGGAAGACCGGAAGATCGACTTCCGCCTGGTGGAGGAGAAAGGCGTGATGCCGCCTCCGCCGCGCGGGACGCCGGCGAAGAAGGTGAAGCAGAAGTACTGAGCGACGCCTGGGGCCTGGTCCGCGCGAGCGCGCGGATCAGGGCAGCAGGTCGATCCCGAACGGCTTGACGGCCCACGCGAACACGCCGAAGCACACCACCGTGATCACCGCGCTGGCCGCGAGCGTCGGCCAGAACCCGATGCGCGGCAGCAGCCACGGGAACGCCAGGAACATCGGCAGCGTGGGCACCACGTACCAGAACGTGTACCAGGCGTGGTTGGCGATCTTCGTTTCCGGCTGCTTCTCGACGTACAGCCACACCAGCGCGAGGAAGGTCACCAGCGGCAGGGCCGCGATGAATCCGCCGAGCTTGTCGCTGCGCTTGGCGGCCTCGGACACACCGACGACGACGAGCGCGGTGAGCAGGTACTTGGTGATGAGCCAGGGCACGGTCAGCCCTGCGCCTCGACGCCCGCCACCCGGCGCAACCAGTCGCAATAGGCATCGCCCGCGGGCGTCGCGTCGCATTGCGCGAGCGCGCGATCGAGTTCTTCCATGCCGAACGCGCGCCACACCAGCGGCGCCAGGTGCGACAGCGGTTCGACGCCGCCGGCCTTCGCCCACCAATGCAGCGTGCGCTGTTCGAAATCCAGCAGCACCGGCGAAGCCGACCGCGTCGACTGCGACAACCCCGCGAGGTACAGCAGCGCCGGCAACGGCGACTGCGGCCATTCCAGCGCCATGTGCAGCGGCCACTCGATCATGTTGCGCTCGCCCCACACGTCCTCGCGCGTCACCTGCCCGCTGACGAGCATGCTGAGCAACAGGTGTTGCGCGAGTGCGGTGAGATACGGGCCCATCGCTTCGCCCGGCATGCGGCGATACAGCGCGTCGTGCGGCTGCGCATGCAGCGGACCGAAGTACGACAGCACGCGCTGCTCGAGGTCCAGCACGTCGGCGCCGAGGTGCTCCGGCGTCGTGTCGATTTCCTCGATGCCCAGCAGCTTCGCCGGCGAGACCTGCCACACGCGGCACTGGATGCGCCAGCGCTCGTCGGCGTCGTCGATCGTGCCGAGCACCATGTAGTCGCCGTGCTCGGCGGCCTGCGCGACGGTGTCTTCGTCGCGCCCGCCATCGCCGAACACCACCGGCCCGCCGCCGGGCACGATCGGGATCTGCGTGAGGCTGCGATGCGCCGTCCATTCGTGCACGGCCTCGGCCAGGTACAGCGGCAGTGCGCGCGTCAGCTGGCCGACGGCGTCGGTGCGTTGCTTCTCTGCCTGTTCGTCCGCGCCCATCGCCTTGGCGAAGCTGAGGAACAGCACGCGCTTCGCATCGTCCGGCTTGGCGGGCAGCAGCCACGCGGGCGCACGCAAGCCGTAGCCCCACATCGGGCCTTCGAACGCCATCGCGACGATTTCCAGCTGCTCCGGATCGATCGGCGTGGATGCATCGTCATCGTCCTGCATCGCCACGGGCGGAACGGCCTGGCCCGGTGCCTCCGGGGCCTTCGGCTTCAGCAAATCCGTCAAGCGCTTGAACATCGCAAACCCTGCCGCATCGAGTGATGCCGCTAGTGGAGCATGCCGCCGCGCACGCGCGCCATCCCCGGGATGGGAGGTTGCCGACGTGGGTCACGATCAACGGTGGCGTTTACTGCGCCACGTGCCGCCGCGCCCGCGCCATCGTCCGGTCCAGTTCCGACTTCAACGCCACATCGGTCACCGGCGCATCGAGCACGTACACCGCGACATCGTGCGGCGCCACGGTCGCTTTCAGGGTGCCACCGCGGGCCACGTCGACGGCATCGCCCCCCAGCGGCTGCAACCAACGCCCGGCCTGCAGCGTGTTCTTCACTTCGAACACCTGCGGTGCGCCGCCCTTGTTCAGCAGCACCAGCACGATCTGGTGCACGTCGCCCTGCTGCAGCACGCGATAGAACGCGGCGCGATCGCCCTGCATTTCGACATCAAGCTGCAGGCCGCGCTGCAACGCCGGCGTCTTCGCACGCAACATCGCGATGCGCTTGAGCTGCGCGTAGATGCGGCCCTTCTGCGCGGCATCGATGCCCGCCTGGCCGAAGTAGTTGCGGTTGCCCGAATGCTCCCCCGTCCCGCGCTCGAAGCCGCTCTCGGAACCGTAATAGATCACCGGGATCCCGCGCGCGGTGAACAGGAAGTTGTTCGCATCGACGAACCCATCGTCGGTCGCGTCCATGCGCGCCATGTCGTGGTTGTCGTAGAACGTCATCAGCTCGTACGGGTTGGTGTACGGGCCATCGGTGAGGTACAGGCGCTCGGCGATCTTCTCGAACCCGCCACCTTCCTTGCCGAAGACGGCGCTCACGCGTTCCTTCAGCGGGAAGTCCAGCACGCTCACGCCCGCGTTCTCCGGCCAGGTGTGTTCGGCGATCTTGTTGGCGTCGTAATCGAACGCCTCGCCGAACATGAAGAAGCCCGGATGCTTCTCGCGGATGCGCGTGGTGAACTGGTGCCAGAAAGGATTGGGCATCCACCCGATCGTATCGATGCGGAAGGCATCGGCGCCCTGCTCGATCCACTGCTCGTAGGCGCCGAGGAAATAGGGCAGCACGCGCGGGTCGTTCTCGTTGATGTCCGACAGCTGCGCCAGGCCGCCCTTCGTGTTGTAGAACGCGTTGAGCGGGTTCTTCGGATCCAGCTTGTCCGGCGGCAGGTTCATGTGGTCGGCGATGAGCTTGCCGTCCTTGTCGTAGATCTTGCCGAACTTGGGCTGCGGCTTCGGCATCGAGAACGCGGGCGAGCCGTGGTTGAGCACGATGTCGAGCACCGTCTTCAACCCATGCGCCTTCAGGCCCTTCGTGAGCCCGCGGAAATCCAGGCCCGCGCTCGGCAGGTGTTCGTCGAGCTTGTAGAAATTCACGCCCCAGTAGCCGTGGTAACCGGTCTTGCCGCGATCGGTCCACATGCCGCCCCACTTCACCGGCTCGCCGCCGGTGAACGCTTCGTCCGGCTGGTCGACGATGGGGCTCAGCCACACCGCGCCGAAGCCCATGTCCTTGATGTACTGCGCGTTGTCGAGGAGGCCTTTGAAATCGCCGCCGAGGTAACCGACGTTGTCGCTGCGGCCCGGAGGCGCGCCCGGCGTCGGGCGATCGAACGTGTGCGTCGCGGCACCCCCGCCCTGCTTGCGGAAGTCGTTGGACTTGTCGCCGTTGACGAAGCGATCGGTGAGGACGAAGTACACCGCATCGGCGGCGAGCGGTTCGGTGGTGCCGTAATACTCGGTGGCGGCGGGCGCAAGCGCCTTCGCTTCCTGCTTCGGTGCAGGCGGCGGCGCAGGCGCGGTGCAGCCGGCGAGCAGGACGCTCGTCATTCCCGCGAAAGCGGGAATCCATGCATCCCGAAGGCGAGCGCGGCTCACGGCGCCACCGCCGCAACACCACGCACCATCGGTTCGCGCACCCGCAACACGCACAACCCCGCGACGATCAGACTCACCCCGCCGATCACCAGCGCATAGATCGGCTGGTTGCCGAAGAACAGGTGCAGCAGCAACCCGAGCAGGCTTGCCGCCACCAGCTGCGGGATCACGATGAAGAAATTGAAGATGCCCATGTACACGCCCATTTTTTTCGCCGGCAGGCAATCGGAGAGCAACGCATACGGCAGCGACAGGATCGACGCCCAGGCGAACCCGACGCCCACCATCGACAGCAGCAGCCACTTCGGATCGCGGATCACCGCGATCGACAACAAGCCCACCCCGCCCAGCACCGCGTTGATCAGGTGCGACGTGCGCAGGCCCCAGCGCTTCACCATGAAGGGAATCACGATCGCCGCCAGCGCCGCGAACCCGTTGTAGGCCGCGAACAGCACGCCCACCCAGTTCGCGCCCTCGTTGTATGCCGCCGACGTGGTGTCCGTGCTGCCGAAATGCACCTGCGTCACCGCGCCCGTGGTGAAGATCCACATCGCGAACAGGGCGAACCACGAGAAGAACTGCACGACCGCGAGCTGTCGCATGGTCGAGGGCATCGCGTACAGATCGTCCATCACTTCCGCGAAACCGCCCACGCGTTGCAGGCCCGTGCGCACGAGCAGCAGCACGCCGTAGCCACCGACGAGCCCGCCGAGGATGTACAACTCGCGCGCCCAGCCCTGCGTCGCGACGAGCACGGTGAACGCCGCGCCGATCCCCAGCCACACCAGCGCACTGCGGCGCATGCGTGCACGATCGAGGTCGCGCGGCGGGATCGGCGGCGCCTCATCCCAGGCCTGGAGGTTTTCCGGCGGATATTCGCGCGTGCGCAGCACGGTCCACGCGATCGCGCCCAGCAACACCGCGCCGCCCAGGTAGAACGCGTAGCGCACGGTATCGGGCACCTGTCCTTCCGCCGCCGTGTTCGCCACGCCCGCCTTTTCCAGCAACCACGGCAGCATGCTCGCGACCACCGAGCCCACGCCGATGAAGAAACTCTGCATCGCGTACCCGCTGGCGCGCTGGCGCACCGGCAGCTGGTCGCCGACGAAGGCGCGGAACGGTTCCATCGAAATGTTGATCGACGCGTCCAGCATCCACAGCAGGCCGGCCGCGACCCACAACGCCGGCGAGTTCGGCATGAAGAACAACGCGAGCGACGCGAGCACTGCGCCGACGAGGAAATACGGGCGCCGGCGCCCGAGCCCCGTCCACGTGCGATCCGAGAGGTACCCGACGATCGGCTGCACGATCAGCCCCGTCAAAGGCGCGGCGATCCACAGCACCGGGATGTCGTCCATCGACGCGCCGAGCGTCTGGAAGATCCGGCTGACGTTCGCGTTCTGCAGCGCGAAGCCGAACTGGATGCCGAGGAAGCCGAAGCACATGTTCCAGATCTGCCAGAACGTGAGCGTCGGTTTCGCGGTCGCGGGCGTGTCGGTCATCGTGTCATCCGTCGGGATCAGTGCGTGGGATCGAGGATCAGGTCGCCGACTTCGGCGTCGTTCAACGGCCCGCCCGCGCCGCCCTTGCCGCCGGTGTAGTGGACGAAGTGTGCGAGGTCGCTCATGTTCGTGCCGTCATGCAGGGTGAAGCGGCATGGTACGCCGGCCTTCGCGGTGTACGTCCAGGACGTCGAATCGCCCTCGCCTTCGCGGTGCGGCATGACGATGGGGCCCGTTTGCGCAGGCGCGTCGCCGCACTGCAGCACGAGGCGTTTCACCGCTGCGGTGATGCCGGTGTTGATCGGGCCGTTGGCGTTGCGGTAGCGGAAGGTGGCGATGTAGCGGCCCGCGCGTGGCGGGGTCCAGGCGCGCGGGAATGCACCCGCCACGCGCTGCGACGGCCCGATGCACGTCGTGGGCGAAGGCAGTGATTCCACGGCATCCGGCCCGACGTTGGTCACGGTGTAGCAGTGGCGGATCGAAGGCGGCTGCGCCATCCGGAAGCGATGCGCCGGGCCTTCGCCGTCATCGATGATCCACCCGTCGGAGTACAGGCGCACGCCTGCGCCCAGTTCCGTTTTCCATGCATTGCCGTCGCGTTCGATCACCGGGGCCGCAGGCGTCGACGGGGCCATCGCTGCGCCATTGCGCGACAAGCGCACGCCGCTGCCGGCCTGCCACGCGAGCGCGACGATGGTGTCGCGGCCTGCATCGTGCCGCGCGCCCGCCACCAGCACGCCGCCCGCGACGCCGTCCGGCTTGCGCAACACGATGCGCCGGTCCGCCGTCTGCAGCACGATCTCCGACCGTTCGCCGAACAGCATCGGCACGAGCTGCGCGGGGATCATCGGCTTCACGCTGCCATCGTCCTCCAGCCCGAAGACCCCGCGCTGCACCATGTCCAGGTACGCCGCGACGGACCACAGCTGCCGCGGGGAATTCACGACCGGCCCGCTCAGCTTGCCGTCCTCGAAATGCACGGCCTGCGTGGTGAGCTCGTAGTTCTCCATGTTCGATCCGGCCAGTGCGGCACCGCGCATGATCGATTGCACTTCGAAGGCGATGCGCTCGGTGTTGCCCGTCGTGCGCGCCGCACGCAGCGCGTACGCGCTCACGAACGGCCAGATCGCGCGGTTGTGGTAGATCGCGGTCTCCGGCTGTTGCGGCCAGATGACCGGGCTGCCCGCGGCCGAAACCGGATAGCGTTCGATCGCGCGTCGGGCGCGATCGGGCGGCGCAACACCGGAGGTCACCGCCAGCGACGTCCCCAGCAGGTCGTAGCTTTCGACCGCGGCGTCGTGGAACCACGGGCCGAGGTAGCTCATGTACAGGCCCCGGTCCTCGCGCCAGAACCGCGCGTTGATCGCCTTGCGCAAACGCTTCGCGCGATCGGCGTACGACGCCTGTTCGTCGGCCGGCGCCATCGTCGCCGCCAACCGCAACGCCTCGTAATGCAACACGTTGGTCGACAGCGCGAACGACTGCGCGATCCACGTCGTGTCCTTCGCCGTCCAGGCCGGGTAGTTCTGCTCGCGCCAGTCGAGGAACGACGTCTCGCCCCGGTACAGCTGCATCTCCGGGTCCCACGCATACAGGTCGTCCTGGGCCAACGTGTTCTTCAGCGCGCGCCAGGTCTCGTCCTTGAACTGCGGATCGCCCAGCAGGTGCCGCGCCGCGAGGAACCACACCACGCGATCGGTGCTGATCGGCCAGCTGCCGCCCGACCCCGTGTCCTGCGCCACCACGAGCCCCTGCGACACCTTCGGATTGCGCATCTCCGACAACTTGAAGCGCAACGACGTCTTCGTGCGTTCCGGGTCCAGGCGCGCCAGCGCCAGGTCCGCCGCGTACGACAGGTCGCGCGTCCAGACGTAGTGCCACTTCTCGCCGGTTTCGAAACACACGCACGGGTACGGCTTCTGGTCGTTGAAGGACCAGTCGGTGATCGCGTCCACCTTGTCCTGCGCCAGCTCGGCCTGCGCCATGGCGAACAGGCCGTCGAACAACGGGCTCGCCGTCGCCGTGCGCATCGGCTGCGGCGCGATCTCGCGCCGGCCGCCGGGGAACGCAAGCACGAACCCACCGTCCTTCCGCACCTTCACGCTTGCCTGCTGGCCTTGCCACGCCACGCTGTCCTGCCATTCCACGGGCGCGGATGCATCGGAGGCCGCCACCGTGTCGGCGAGCACCGCCGTGGCCAGCAGCGCGCCCGCGAGCGCCCCGCACGCCAGCAACGTGCCCGCCATCGAATTGCCTTGCCGCATGCCCGTCCCGCGCGAAGGCCCGGACCGGGCCGCGGGCCATGGTGTCATCGGGCCGGTTTGCGCCGCGTCGATTGCAAACGTATTCATGCCGGTGGCGCACGCGCCGATGGAATCATGCCCCCACGCACCGCGGCAGTTCGCGGCGCGGGGCTTGCCGAGGGAACGCATGGACAACATTCGCTGGTGGCGTGGCGCGGTGATCTACCAGGTCTACCCGCGCAGCTTCCGGGACACGGACGGCGATGGCGTGGGCGACCTGCCCGGCGTCCTCGAGAAACTGGACTACATCGCCAGCCTCGGCGTCGACGCGATCTGGATTTCCCCGTTCTTCAAGTCGCCGATGGCGGACTTCGGCTACGACATCGCCGATTACCGCGCGGTCGATCCCTTGTTCGGCACCCTGGAAGACTTCGATCGCCTGCTCGCGAAGGCGCACGCGCTCGGCGTGCGCGTGATGATCGACCAGGTGCTCAGCCACACGTCGATCGAACACGACTGGTTCACCGAAAGCCGCGCCTCGCGCGACAACCCCAAGGCCGACTGGTACGTGTGGGCCGACGCGCGCCCCGACGGCACGCCGCCCAACAACTGGCTGTCGATCTTCGGCGGCGTGGCGTGGCGCTGGGAGCCGCGCCGCGGCCAGTATTTCCTGCACAACTTCCTCGCCTCGCAGCCGGACCTCAATTTCCACAACCCGGCGGTGCAGGCCGCGACGCTGGAGAACGTGAAGTTCTGGCTGGAGCGCGGCGTGGATGGCCTGCGCCTGGACGCGATCAACTTCTGCTTCCACGACCGGCAACTGCGGGACAACCCGCCCAAGCCGGCGGAACTGCGCACCGGCCGCGGCTTCAGCGCCGACAACCCGTATGCGTTCCAGTACCACTGGTTCAACAACACGCAGCCGGAAAACCTGCGCTTCCTCGAAGACCTGCGCGCGTTGCTCAACCAGTACCCGGGTGCGACGTCGCTGGGCGAGATCTCGTCCGAAGACTCGCTGGCCACGATGGCCGAATACGTCGGCGACGCGCGCCTGCACATGGGCTACAGCTTCGAACTGCTCACCGACGACAGGAGCGCGGCCTACATCCGCATGACGGTGGAGACGCTCGAAGCGCGCATGCCGCACGGCTGGCCGTGCTGGGCGATTTCCAACCACGACGTCGTCCGCGCGGTCACGCGCTGGGGCAACGGTCGCGCCGACGATGCGCTGGCCAAGCAACTCGTCGCGCTGGTGTGTTCGCTGCGCGGCTCGGTGTGCCTGTACCAGGGCGAAGAACTGGGGCTGACCGAAGCCGATGTCCCGTTCGAAGCGCTGCAGGATCCCTACGGCATCGCGTTCTGGCCGAACTTCAAGGGCCGCGACGGTTGCCGCACGCCGATGCCGTGGCGCGACGACGCCAAGGCGGGCTTCACCGACGGCACGCCGTGGTTGCCGGTCGCGCCCGAACACCTGGCGCAGAGCGTGGACGCGCAGGACGCCAATGCGGCGTCCGTGCTGAATGCCACGCGCGCGTTCCTGCAGTGGCGCAAGGCGCAGCAGGCGCTGGTGGAAGGCGACATCGAATTCCTCGACGCCCCGGAGCCGATCCTGGCGTTCGTGCGTCGTCACGGCGATCGCGCGATGCTGGTGGCCTTCAACCTGTCGGATGCCGGGGTCGAATGGACGCTGCCGAAGCACGCGGATGCGACACCGATCGAAGCGCCGGGCGTGGACGCCGGTGCGATCCGCAACGGACGCCTGGTGTTGCCGGCGCGCGGCGTGCTGTACGCGCAAGCGTGAAGCGCTTCATTGCGTTGGGCGTGGCGTGCGTGTGCGCCGCGCCGGCGTTCGCGGGGCAGCCCACGCAAGCCGATTGCGATAACCCTGCGCCGTCTACGGTGCTGGCGCCTGCGGCGTCGAAAGCCACTGACGCCCGCGCATATTGGCTGGACGCGCAATCGATCGCCTGGCCAACCCCGCTTACTCCTCCCCCTGCGAAGGCAGGGGGAGGCCGGGAGGGTCCTTTCCGCGAGCTATCGCCTCGCCACGCCAGGCCGCGCCCCCATCCCGCTAACGCCGGACAACACACCCCTCCCCGACGCCTTCAAATTCATCGGCGAAGGCCCGCACCTCCGCGTCCCCACCAACACCAACGTCCGTGCGTTGCTGCGCAACGACGTGGTCATCGAACGCCTCGACGCCCGCGGCCACGTCACCGACCGCACGCACCTGCAAACCCCCGGCGCCCTCGACGCGCTCTACGCCGACGCCGCGGACAAGGTCGTCCTCGGCACGCACGACCTCGCCTACGACAGCATCCCCTTCGCCCTCTGGGCGCCGACGGCCCGCACCGTCGCGCTATGCCTGTACGACACGCCGCGTGGCGCATCGCGTTCGCGCGTCCCGATGGTGCGCGACCCCGCGAGCGGCGTGTGGTCGACCACCGTGTCGATGATTCCCGGGCCGCGCTATTACCTCTTCCTCGTCGACGTCGACGTGCCCGGCGTCGGCCTGGTGCGCAACCGCGTCACCGATCCATATTCGGATGCGCTGGCCGCCGACGGCGCGCGCAGTTTCGTCGCGCGCACGGAAGTGGACGACGACGCCGGGTGGCACGGCGACCACGCGCCGTCGCCGCGCACCAGCGTCATCTACGAACTCCACGTCCGCGACTTCTCCCGCGACGATCCCAGCGTGCCCGCCGCACACCGCGGCAAGTACCTCGCCTTCACCGACACGCAGTCCAACGGCATGCGCCACCTGCGCGCGCTCGCCGACGCGGGCGTGACCGACGTGCACCTGCTGCCGGTGTTCGATTTCGCTTCCGTGCCCGAGCGCCACTGCGATCCGAAGGGCGACAAGGCCCACGATTGCTTCAACTGGGGCTACGAACCGTTCCACTTCAATGCGCCCGAGGGCAGTTACGCGACCGATCCCGACGGCGACACGCGCGTGCGCGAATTCCGCGCCATGGTAAAAGCGCTGCACGCCATCGGCCTGCGGGTCGGCATGGACGTCGTCTACAACCACACCACGGCATCGGGCCAGGCCGCGAATTCGGTGCTCGACCGCATCGTCCCCGGCTACTACCACCGCCTCGACGCGAACGGCGCCGTCGCCAATTCCACCTGCTGCGCCAACACCGCCACCGAACACCGGATGATGGCGAAGCTGATGCGCGATTCGGTCGTGCAATGGGCGCGCGATTACCACATCGATTCGTTCCGCTTCGACCTGATGGGCCACCAGCCGCGCGCCGTGATGGAAGACCTGCAGCGCGCGTTGAAGGCCGCCACGGGCCGCGACATCCCGCTGATCGGAGAAGGCTGGAACTTCGGCGAAGTGGCGGACGGCAAGCGCTTCGTGCAGGCCTCGCAGCTGTCGCTGGGCGGCACGGGCATCGGCACCTTCAGCGATCGCGCGCGCGACGCGGTGCGCGGCGGCGGGCCCGGCGACCACGCGCCTGCGCTCGCGGAGGCGAAGGGCTGGATCAGTGGCGGCGCGGATGCACGCAGCGCCGACCTGGTGCGCGTCGGCCTCGCAGGCACGTTGAAGGATTACGAACTCCCGTCCGGCACGCCGCTGTCGAAGGTGGACTACAACGGCCAGCCCGCCGGCTACGCCACGCAGCCGAGCGAGGTCGTCAACTACGTCGAGAACCACGACAACCAGACGCTGTTCGACATCAACGCGTGGAAGCTGCCGCGCGACACGTCGCTCGCTGAACGCGCGCGCGTGCAGCTGCTCGGCGCCGCGGTCGTCGCCTTCAGCCAGGGCACCGCGTACTACCACGCGGGCATCGATGTGCTGCGGTCGAAGTCGCTGGATCGCAACAGCTACGACTCCGGCGATGCGTTCAACCGTCTCGACTGGACGTACCGGGACAACGGCTTCGGCATCGGCCTGCCGCCCGCGCAGGACAACGGCGTGGATTACGACGCGATGCGGCCGCTGCTCGCCGAAGCGGCGCACATCAAGCCCGCGCCTGCGGACATCGCGTGGATGCGGGATGCGTTCCGCGACCTGCTGCGCATCCGCTCGGGCAGCGCGTTGTTCTCGCTGCCCACGACCGATGAAGTCCGCGCGCGCCTGCGCTTCCCGGACACCGGCACGCCGGACCTGATCGCCGGCCGCCTGGAAGGTCGCGTGCTCGACGGTGCGAACTATCCGGCGATCCAATACTTCCTCAACGCCGCGACGGAAGCCCGCAGCGTGGTGTTGCCGGATTCCCACGGTGAACCGTGGACCTTGCACCCCGTACACCTGGCCCCCGACGCCACCGACAAGCGCGCCCGCGACGCCCGCTTCGACCGCGCGACCGGCCGCTTCACGATCCCGCCGCGCACCGCCGTCGTGTTCGTGCAGGGCGAGAGCGCCCTGCCCGCGCTGCGCACCTACCAGTTGTCCGCGACGTTGAAGGACGAAGAACCCATCACCGTCGACGTGCAACTGCCCCGCGGCTACGACGCACGGCAGCGCTATCCGGTGCTGTATTTCGACGATGGCCAGGACCTCGTCGCCGTCGACGCACTGCCGACCATCGAACGCCTCGACCGCGACAAGGCGATCCGCCCGTTCCTCCTCGTCGCCATCCACATGCCGAAGGATCGCCTGGCGGCCTACGGGCTGGCCGATCGCAACGCGAAGCACAGCGTCGTCGCGAACACGAAGTACGGCGCGGTCGGCGCCAACGCGCAGGCGTATTCGGAATGGGTCGCGCACACGCTCGTGCCGTTCATCGACGACAAGTTCAGCACGCAGCGCACGCCCGAAGGCCGCGCGATCCTCGGCTGGTCGCTGGGCGGCATCAACGCGTTCTCGCTGGGCTGGAACTACCCCGACGTGTTCGGCCGCGTCGGCGCGTTCTCGCCGTCGTTCTGGCTGCCCGCGGAGGCGAAGGACCCGACGCAGCGCATCGCCCCGATGCTGGTCGAACGCGGCAGGACGCCGCCTTCGTTCCGCGCGTACTTCGCGCCCGGCACTGCCGAGGAAACCGATGATCGCGACGGCGACGGCATCATCGATGTCGTCGACGACGTGCAGGACCTGGCCGCGTTGCTGCGATCGAAGGGCGCGCGCGAAATCAAGGTGGTCCCGCTCGAAGGCGGCAGGCATCGCCAGACCTCGTGGGCGGCGATGCTGCCGGGATTCCTGACGTGGGCGTTCCCGCGCTGATCAGCCCGTCATGTCCTCGAGTTCCATGCCCTTGGTCTCCTTCACCGCGCGCAGGACGAAGATGTACGAGATCACCGCGAACGCCGCGTACAGGCCATAGGCGAACGTCAGCCCCATCTCGGCCAGGCTCGGGAACGTCACGGTGATCGCGAAGTTCGCCAGCCATTGCGCGGAGGCCGCGACGGCTAGCGCGATCGCGCGGATGCGGTTCGGGAACATCTCGCCCAGCAACACCCACACCATCGGGCCCCAGCTCAGGCCGAAGAACACGACGTAGAGGTTGGCGGCGATCAGCGCGATCACGCCCCAGTGGCCCGGCAACGAGATGTCCGCCCCGCTCCCGATCGCGTGCGAGAACGCCACGGCCATCGCGCCCAGCGTGACCGCCATGCCCGCCGAACCGACCAGCAGCAACGGCTTGCGCCCCACCTTGTCGACCAGCGCAATCGCCACCAGCGTCACCAGCACGTTGACCACCGAGGTGGCCACCGTGATCGAGAACGAATCGGCTTCGCTGAAGCCCACCGAATGCCACAACGTCGACGAGTAGTAGAAGATCACGTTGATGCCGACGAACTGCTGGAACACCGACAGCAGGATGCCCACCCACACGATCGGCAGCAGGCCCATGCGCGGGCCGCGCAGGTCGCGCAGCACCGGGCGCGCTTCGGTCTTCAGGCTCTGGTGGATGTCCTCGACCTTCGCGTCCAGCGCGGCATCGCTGTGCAGGCCGAGCACCTGGCGCAGCACATCCTTCGCTTCGGCCATGCGGCCCTTGGCGACGAGGTGGCGCGGCGATTCCGGCACGCCGAACACCAGCGCGCCGTAGACCAGCGCCGGCACCACGGCGACGAGGAACATCCAGCGCCACGCTTCCTGGCCCAGCCACAACAGATGCGACGCGCCGCCGGCGATGTTCGCCAGCCAGGCGTCGCTGAGCAATGCCACGAAGATGCCGAGCACGATCGCGAGCTGCTGCATCGACCCGAGCCGCCCGCGCACGTGCGCCGGCGAGACTTCGGCGATGTAGGTCGGCGCGATCACCGAAGCGACGCCGACGCCGATGCCCCCCACGATGCGCCACAGGATCAGGTCCCACATGCCGAACGCGAGGCCGGAGCCGAGCGCGCTCACCGCGAGCAACGCGGCCGCCACGCGCATCGTCTGCACGCGCCCGTAGCGATCGGCGAGCGGGCCGGCGTACCACGCGCCGAGCGCGGAGCCGAGCAGCGCGCACGACACGGCGAAGCCCGTCGCGACCGCACTCAGGCCGAACGCCCCGCGGATCGAATCGACCGCGCCGTTGATCACGGCGGTATCGAAGCCGAAGAGGAAGCCGCCCAGCGCGGCCGCCGCGGAAATCAGCAGCACGCGGATGGTCGCGTGCTGTTCCTGCGCGGCCACGGCCGATGGTGTGGTGTTCATTGCATCGATTCCCCTCTGGTGTTCGAAATGGTCATGGCAGACGAATGGGGCCAACGGTATCGAGGATGCGTGCATCGCGCGCCGGATCGCCGCCGCCGAAGGCATGCGGACCGGCCACCGGTGCGAGCGCACGGTACCCGCCGTCGTAGTCCCACGTCGTCACGTGCACGCGCGCGCCCTGCAGGGTGCGCGGGCGGCCGAGGGCGGACGCGGGAATCGTGAAGGTGATGGTGCGCACGGCGGCGTCGACGTCGAGCTTCGGCGCCGGTGCGGGCGTGCCGTCCGCGGTGGCGGTCGCGCCGTGCGAAGTGAATGCCGCATTCGACCAGCCGTTCGCGCGCACGCGGTAGTGCCAGCGCATGCCATCGGGCAGCTCGGCGAATTGCTGCGGCATGGCGCGCGCGCCCTCGCCTGCGCCCGGCACCTCGACGAAGAGCGAAAACGCAACGTGGTCGAAGCCGTTCGGCGGATTCCAGGGCGTCGAGATGGCGCGCATGCGCACGACGATCTTCAGCGACGCGCCGGCGGTGAACACGTCCACGTGTTCGATGTCGCCCTGGCGCGGGGCGTAGCTGGCGTCGGACGGATAGGTGTAACGGCCGTCGGGGCCAGCATCGTCGTCGTGGGGATCTTCGACGGAAGCGACGCGCACCCATTGGCGATCGACGCGGAAGGTCCGGCGCGCCGACGCCCCGCCCGGCACCCACGCCACCACGCTGTGCGGCACTGCCGGATCGAGCATCGCGCTCGTATCGATGCGCGCGGTCCATGCCGATGCACGGGGCGTCACCGGGATCGCGTGCGCCAGGTCGTCGTCCACCACGATGCGCACCGCCGTCGGCGCAAGGCCGTCCGGCAACGCTCCGTGCACGTCGAAATCGCCGGCGAAGCGATCGCGGTCCAGCGGCGCAAGCATCGGAACCACGGCGTTGGAGATTGCGGAGGACTCCCGCGTGACTTCCTTCCAGACATACGCCGAGCGTGGCGGCAGCACCAGCGTCATGCGGCGATCGATCACCGGCTGGTCGCCCAGGGCGCCGCCCAGGGCGAACATCGCCTGCCATTCGTCGATTCCCGCGACGCCTGTCTCCAGGTTGTCCACCAGCACCGGATGCGCCGCGGTGTTGAACACCACCAGGCGCGCGTCGCCATCCGCGCCCCGCATCGTGTACGCCAGCACGCCGGGGCCGACCGGACTATCGCGCACCACCTTCGGCGTCCCGCGCGAGAACACCTTGTCGCTGCGCCGCAACGCGATCACCTGCTTGAGGTATTGCGCGAGCGGCGCCTCCGCATCGAAGTGATCGCGCCCGTTCGATCCATAACCACCGGCGAACATCGCCGCCCGCTGTTCGGTGAAGCCCTGCTCCGTCCCCTGCCACACCGCCGGAATCCCCGGCAGCGTCATCAGCATCAGCAACGCCTGTTTCAATCCGGCCTCGTCGCCGGCGGACAGGAAACGATCGACGTCGTGGTTGTCGATGAAGGTCACCATGCGCCACGGATCGGCGAAGTCCCGCATGCGCCGCGCGATGCGATCACCGAGCTGCGCCGTCGGCGCGCCGCGCGCGAACACATCGGTCGCGGTGGCATACAACGGGAAATCCAGCATGCCCGGCATCAACGGCGTGCCGTCGGGCATCCGCATGTAGGCCGCGATGCGCTTCGATTGCGTGTCGTCGAAGGGCTTGTCCATCGCGAACGCTTCGCCGAACACGTGGAAGTCCTTGCGCCCGGTTTCGCGCGCCACGCGCAGCACGCCGGGTGCCTTCGGATCGTCGGCCTCGAGGAAATCCTGGAAGAACGCCGGCGGCACGTAGAGCGCGGTGTCGACGCGGAACGCATCCACGCCCGCTTCGCGGATCCAGTCGCCGTACGACTTCCGCAACGCGGCGCGCACCACCGGGTTGTCGGTGTCCATGTCGTCGAGGCCGGCGAGCTGCCACGTGAGGCGTTGCGTCTCGTTGGCGAAATCGACGATGTCCGGCGTCCAGTGATAGATCGCCTCGCGCGCCTGCGCGGGATCGCGCGGGTCGTTGCGGTCGAACGGCGACTGCACCGGCGCGGTGCGGCCTTGCGTGTCGCGCACGAAGTCGACGCCCCTTGCCGGATCGCTTGCCGTCCACGTCTTGTCGTACCGCAGGTAGTTCGCGGTGTGGTTCACCACGATGTCCTGCACGAGGTACATCCCCGCGCCGTGCAACGCCTTCGACAGGTTGGCGTAATCCGCCTTGGTGCCGAAGTGCGCGTCGATCGCGCTGAAGTCCGTCGCCCAGTAGCCGTGGTAACCGCCGTAATGCGCCTGCGGGTTCCACCACTGGTTGGCCACCGGCGGCGTGATCCACACCGCGGTGAAGCCCAGGCCCTGGATGTACGGGAGGCGGCGCTGCACGCCGCGCAGGTCGCCGCCGCTGTATTTCGCGTTGTCCGCGGGATCGTATTCAGCCGCGTGCTGGTCGCTGTTGGTGCGGTCGGCGTCGTCGAAGCGATCGATCATCAGGAAGTACAGGACCTGGTCGCGCCAGTCCGGCGAGGGCACGTGCAGCGGGCCCACGGGCGTCCCCGCCACCGCCAGCGCGGAAGCGAACAGGGCACCGCTTGCGATCCACCTCGTGCGCGCCATCCGCCCCCCTTTGCCCCGCGGACTATTCCACGCACCCGCGACCGCCGTCCGCCGGGCCGACAGGCGGAACCAATGAATACGTATGCAAAAAAGCTTGCAGCGCAAGCCCTGCGCCTATGCTCCCGGCACGACTTGTTCCGGGCAGGGGCCGGGACTTTCTTGGTACATCCACTTGGGAGGGGAGCAATGCAGCAACTCAAGAGAAACCTGCTGAGCGTCGCGCTGGCTTCGGCCACGATGATGCTGGCCACCGGGGCCTTCGCGCAGACCGCGCCGGCCACCACGTCCGACCAGGACACGACGGCGACGAAGCCGGCCGACGCGAAGAAGGAAACGCCGGCGCAGGCCCAGGCCCGCCAGCTCCAGACCGTCGAGGTCACCGGCATCCGCGCCGGTATCGAAAACGCCATCCAGACCAAGCAGCAGTCCACGTCCATCGTGGAAGCGATCTCGGCCGAAGACATCGGCAAGCTGCCCGACGTCTCGATCGCAGAATCCATCTCCCGCCTGCCCGGCCTCGCCGCGCAGCGCGTCGGCGGCCGCGCGCAGGTCATCAGCGTGCGTGGCCTGTCGCCCGACTTCTCCACCACGCTGCTCAACGGCCGCGAGATGGTGAGCACCGGCGACAACCGCAGCGTCGAATTCGACCAGTACCCGTCCGAACTCATGGCCGGCGTGACCGTGTACAAGACGCCGGACGCCGGCCTCGTCGGCCAGGGCCTGTCGGGCACGATCGACATGCGCACCGTGCGCCCGCTCGACTTCGAAAAGCCCGTGTACGCCGTGAGCGCGCGCTACCAGCGCAACTCGCTGGGGTCGGCCGCCAACGCCGACGGCGACGGCAACCGCATCAACGCCAGCGCCATCACCAAGTTCGCCGGCGGCGACATCGGCCTGGCGATCGGCTTCTCGCATTCGGACACGCCGATCCAGGAGGAACAGACCGGCCTGTACGAGCCGTGGCAGACCGGCGGCCGCAACGGCGTGCCGGCGAACGTGCATGTCACCGACGGTGGCAAGGCGCTGCGCCGCACGGGCTACATCCGCCGCAACGCGGTGATGGGCACGGTGCAGTTCGCGCCGATCGCCGAGTGGACGTCCACGCTGGACATCTTCCACACCTCCGCGATGCAGGAAGACACCGCCAACCAGTTCGAAGCCAACTTCAACTACAACGGCAACCCCGACGCGCAGGTCTGGTCGCCCACCATCAACGGCAACGGCACGCTCACGGGCGGCACGCTGACCAACGCCTACCCGCTCGTGCGCGGCATGTACGAGAAGCGCCAGGACACGATCAACGGCGTGGGCTGGGGCAACGAGTTCAAGCTGGACAAGGTCAACCTGACCGCCGACCTGAGCTGGTCCAAGTCCAACCGCGACGAAGTGCAGCTGGAGAACAACACGCAGCTGCTGCCCAACCCGCAGTTCGACACGCTGTCCCTCAACTTCCCGGAATCCGGTTTCGCCACAATCCATCCGCAGCGCGACTACTCCAACCCGGGCTCGCTGTTCCTCGCCAACACGATCTACGGCTCGGGTTACGGCAAGACGCCGCGCGTGGTCGATGAACTGGTGGGCTTCAAGGTCAACGCGAACTTCGACTCGCCGTTCCTGGCCAGCGTGTTCGCGGACTGGGACGTCGGCGCCCATTACGGCGACCGCGAGAAGACCAAGCACCAGCCCGAAGGCAACATCAACCTCGGTCCGCAGGGCCCGACGCCGGTCGGCGCGGACCTGCAGTACGGCCTGGTCGACCTCAACTTCGCGGGCGTCGGCTACATCCCGTCCTGGAACGTGCCGGGCGCCGTCGCGCGCTACATGACGTTCGCGCCGGACGAGAACGCGTCGTACCTCGTGGCCAAGGCCTGGACCGTGTACGAGACGATCTCCACCGGCTGGCTGAAGGGCAACATCGACACCACGTGGGGTTCGATCCCGGTGCGCGGCAACATCGGCGTGCAGATGCAGCACACCGACCAGTCGTCCGCGTCGAACTACTGGGACGCCTCGCAGCCGGTCGGCCTGAACTCCCGCCCGTACGAGGACGGCAAGACCTACACCGACTGGCTGCCGAGCATGAACCTCGCGTTCTCGTTCTCGCATGACCAGACGCTGCGCTTCGCCGCGGCGCGCCAGATCGCACGTGCCCGCCTCGACCAGATGCGCGCGTCGTTCGAGTTCGGCATCAGCACGGCGACGGGCGTGCCGGGCGGTTCGGGCGGCAACCCGCAGCTGGATCCGTGGAAGGCCAACGCGTTCGACATCAGCTACGAAAAGTACTTCAGCGGCACGAAGGGCTACGTTTCGGCCGCGGCGTTCTACAAGGACCTGACGACGTACGTGGTCACGCAGTCGGTCACGCGCGACTTCTCGCAGTTCATCGCGCAGATGCCGCTGGACCAGCAGGCGCTGGTGTCCACGCCGTTCGGCCAGTTCTCCCAGCCCGTCAACGGCAAGGGCGGCAACCTGAAGGGCATCGAGCTCACCGCGTCGCTGCCGCTCGACCTGTTCTGGCAGGCGGCCGAAGGCTTCGGCGTCGTGGCCAGCGCGAGCTACTTCGACAGCAACATTTCGCTGCCGCCGGATCCGTCGGTGCAGTCGAGCGTGGGCACGGACGACATCATGCTGCCGGGCCTGTCCAAGAACGTCTACAACCTGACGGCGTACTACGCGCGCAGTGGTTTCGAGGCCCGCATCAACCAGCGCTGGCGTTCGGACTTCATCGGCGAGATCGGCAACTTCGCTGCGGAGCGCACGCTGCGCTTCGTGGAGGGCGAGGACATCACCGATGCGCAGGTGAGCTATTCGTTCGCGCCGGATTCGGCGTTGAAGGGTGTGACGATGCTGTTCCAGGCGAGCAACCTGACGAACTCGGGCTATCGCACGTACGCGCAGACCAAGGACCGTCCGCTCGAGAACATCGAGTGGGGGCGGACTTACCTGGTGGGTGTCAGCTACAAGTTCTGATCCATCGCGACAAAACGTGGAACCCCTCCTTCCCCTGCCGTGCCAACGGCGGGGGATTTTTTTGGGTGCTGCTTGGCATCTCTGCAGAAGCCCGCCTGGGGTGAAGTCCGCGTCGCCCGAACCCGCGGCGGGGTAAGAATTTCTCGCCGACGTGGCGGCGAAAATTCTCACCCCGCCACGGGCTGGGGCATCACCTTTCGAGCCTTTTCGATCAAGGGGCCGACCGTTGCCTGGGTTCGCTGGCGTGCGTGGTAACGCACGCCAACCCAATCATTTCTTTCGCGGCAAGCAAGAGCGGGTCAGGGCATTGCGATCGCGATGCCGTTGCAACGGCCTTCTACCTGGTCCACGACGGCTTGCGCGAGGGATTGTCCTCTTACGCGCTTGAGGCGGATGCGGAGCCATTCGTTGGCGTCGGCTTCGAGGTAGGCGTCCTGCCAGCGGTAGACCATGCAGGCGCCGGCCAGCTGGACGAGGTACGGGGGGCCGAGGGCTTCGCGGACTTCGCCTTCCTTCATGCCCAGGTGGATGAGGTCTGCCTTGATCGCGTAGACGTGCATGCGGGGCTCCTTGTGATGGAGCCCAGCGTGGGGTCGTCGCGATTGGCAGGCGATCGGCGGAACGCGCGAGCGCGCGTCGGGGATTTCCGAAACGCGGGCGTCAGCTTGCGGCGCGCAGGAAGGTGGCTTCGCGTGCGACGCGATAGACGATCGACCAGTCGCGTGCGGCCAGGGCGATCTTCGGGACCATCCACGAGCCGCCCACCGTCAGGACGTTGTGCAAGCCGAGGTAAGCGGGGGCCTTCTCTGCA
This sequence comes from Lysobacter helvus, assembly GCF_018406645.1. Classification (NCBI taxonomy): domain Bacteria; kingdom Pseudomonadati; phylum Pseudomonadota; class Gammaproteobacteria; order Lysobacterales; family Lysobacteraceae; genus Lysobacter; species Lysobacter helvus. Next base: position 2,384,299 of record NZ_AP024546.1, on the reverse strand, counting down.
TCGATGCCGCCCGTGGGGCAGAACTTCGCGTGCGCGAACGGGCCGGCGAAGGCGCGCAGGGCGCCGACGCCGCCGGCGGCTTCGGCGGGGAAGAACTTGAAGCGGGTGTGGCCGAGTTCCAGGCCGCGCATGAGTTCGCTCGCGGTCGCGATGCCGGGGATCAACGGGATCTCGGCCGTCGATGCGGCGGTGTAGAGCGCTTCGGTGGTGCCGGGCGAGAAGGCGAACTTCGCGCCGGCCGACACCACCGACACGAGGTCCGCGCTCGTCAGCACCGTGCCGGCGCCGACGATCGCATCGGGCACGTCGCGTGCGATGCGCGCGATCGATTCAAGCGCGGCCTGCGTGCGCAGGGTGATCTCGAGGACCGGCAAGCCGCCATCGACCAGCGCGCGTGCGAGCGGCACGGCATCGTCGACGTGGTCGATCTGCACCACCGGCACGACCGGTGCGCGGGCGAGGATCGCGTCCACGGCGTCGCGGCGCGAATCGGGATTCCAGAGCGTCATGGCGTCCTCCGTGCATTGCGCAGGGCCATCGCGGCGCCGAGCAGGCCGGGCCGCGGGTGGGTGATGACATGGATGGCGACCGATTCCAGCCACGCGGCGAACCGGCCCTTGGCGAGGAAGCGTTCGCGGAAGGCGCTGCTGCGCAGGAACGGCACGAAGCGCGGCACCATGCCGCCGGCGATCACGACGGTGCGCGCGCCATGGATCAGCGCCGCATCGCCCGCCACGCTGCCCAGCACGGCGCAGAAGCGCGCGAGCGAGCGACGCGCGGCGACGTCGTGGCCTTCGAGCGCGGAGGCGACGATGTCGGCCGGTTCGCGCAGCGTCACCTTCGTCGCGACGTCGTGCGTGGCGCCACGCAACACCGCATCGATGTGCGCCAGGCCCGCGCCGCACAGCACGCGTTCGTTGGACGTGCGGCCGAACTGCGCGGTGAGCCAGCGCGCGATCGCCTGTTCTTCGTCGCCGAGCGGCGCGAAGCTCACGTGCCCGCCTTCGGTTTCGACCACCTGCCAGCCGGTGTCTTCGCTTCCGACGAGCAACGCGACGCCCAGGCCGGTGCCGGGGCCGATGATCGTGACGGGGCCTTTCAACGGGCCGGACGTCGGGCCATGCAACACGGTGCGATCCGCGGCGGTGAGGCCGGGCACGGCCCAACCGACGGCGCCGAAATCGTTGATGACGCGCAGTTCGTCGAAGCCCAGCACGCGCTGCAGTTCGCTGCGGCTGAAGGACCACGCGCGGTTGGTGAGTCTGATCTCGTCGCGATCGGCGGGGCTGGCCACGGCAAATGCGCCGCGTTTGGGCAGCACGCCGACTTGTTCGAGGTAATGCTCCGCGGCGTGTTGCAGGCTCGCGTATTCGGACGCGGGCAGCGCCAGGGGTTCGCGCAGCGTCGGCGACGGCGCATCGAGGTCGGTGAGCGCGAAGCGCGCGTTGGTGCCGCCGATGTCGGCGATCAACGCAACGTCCGGGGCGCAGGTCTTGTCGCTCATGCCAGGTCCAGTCCGAAGTCGGCCGAGGGCGTGACGCGCGCGGTCGGCGGGACGCCGAGGCCGCGCTGCGCATCGTGCACCGATTCGTCGATGAACAGCGCACTGCCGCCCTCCTCCGCCGTGCCCACCTGCGCGCGCATCAGCGCGAACAGTTCGCGCCCCATGCCGTGGCGGTTGGCGGCGAGGTTGGCGACGTGCGGCGTGCGCGCGTTCCATTCGGTGGCGTCGACCCTGGCTTCCATCACGCCCGCCTCGGCATCGATGCGGATGCGGTCGCCGTCGCGCAGGCGCGAGATCGGGCCCGCGTCGGCGGCTTCCGGCGTGACATGGATCGCGGCGAGCACCTTGCCCGAGGCGCCGGACATGCGACCGTCGGTGAGCAACGCCACGCGCTGCCCGCGGTCCTGCATCGCAGACAAGGTGGGCGTGAGCTTGTGCAGTTCCGGCATGCCGTTCGCGCGCGGGCCCTGGCCGCGGATCACCGCGACGAAATCGCCCTGCAGCTGGTCGGCCTTGAACGCATCGAGCAATGCATCCTGCGATTCGAACACGCGCGCGGGCGCTTCGATCGTGCGATGCGCGGGGTCGACGGCGGACACCTTGACGACGCCGCGCCCGAGGTTGCCGTCGAGCTTGCGCAGGCCGCCTTCCGAATCGAAAGGATCGGCTGCGGGGCGCACGACGGTGGGGTCGCGGGTTTGCGCGACGGGCTCGCGCCATTTCAGCGCGGTGCCGTCGAGGTACGGCTCGAGCGTCTGCTGGCGCAGGTCGCCCCCGTGCACGCAGGCGATGTCGGCGTGCATGCGGCCGGCGTCGAGCAGTTCACGGATCACGAAACCGATGCCGCCCGCGTCGTGGAAGCCGTTCACGTCGGCGGCGCCGTTCGGATACGCGCGTACCAGCAACGGCGTGATGCGCGAGAGTTCGTCGAGGTCGTTCCAGTCGATGCGCAGGCCGGCGGCGCGCGCCATCGCGACGAGATGGATCGCGTGGTTCGTCGAACCGCCGGTCGCGGCCAGCGCCACCATCGCGTTCACGATCGCGCGTTCGTCGACGGTGCGGCCCAGCGGTCGATAGTCGTCGCCGAGCGCGGTGATGCGCAGCACCTGTTCCGTCGCCGCCACCGTGAGCGCATCGCGCAACGGCGTGCCGGGATTGACGAACGCGGTGCCCGGCATGTGCAGGCCCATCGCTTCCATCAGCACCTGGTTGGAATTGGCCGTGCCGTAGAACGTGCACGTGCCCGGCGAGTGGTAAGACGCGGCTTCGGCTTCCAGCAATTCCTCGCGCGTGGCCTTGCCTTCCGCGTAACGCTGGCGGACCGCGGCCTTTTCCTTGTTCGACAAGCCGCGGCGCATCGGGCCCGACGGCACGAAGATCGTCGGCAGGTGTCCGAAGCTCAACGCGCCGATGAGCAGCCCCGGCACGATCTTGTCGCACACGCCCAGGCACAGCACGGCGTCGAACATGTCATGCGACAACGACACGGCCGTCGCCAGCGCGATGGTGTCGCGCGAGAACAACGACAGCTCCATGCCGGTGCGGCCCTGCGTCACGCCGTCGCACATCGCGGGCACGCCACCGCACACCTGCGCGCTGCCGCCGGCGTTGCGCGCGGCCATGCGGATGAGCGTCGGGTAGGTCTCCATCGGCTGGTGCGAGGAGATCACGTCGTTGTACGCGGTGACGATGCCGATGTTGCCGGTGGATCCGCCGCGCAGGCGCGGCTTGTCGTCGCCGGCCGCGGCGAATCCGTGCGCGAGGTTGCCGCAGCTCAGGTGCTGGCGGGCTGGATGGTCGGAGACAGCGGCGTCCAGGCGGGCCAGGTAATCGGCGCGCGTGTCGCGGCTGCGTTCGGCGATGCGCGCGGTGACGCGCGCGACCACGGGATGCAGGGACATCAGGGACTCCAGTGCACGTGCACGATCTGGTCGGGCGCGTTCAGCAGTGCGGCGATCGGGTGGCGCAACGCATCCTGCGAAGACTGCGCGACGCGCAGCACATCATGCTTCCCTTCGCCGCTGAGCGCGAGGTGCAGCGAGCGCGTGCGCAGCAGGCGCGCCAGGGTGAGCGTGATGCGCGGGAACGGGGCTTCGGGCGGCAGCGGATCGGGATCGATGCGGCAGGCATCGAGCACGCTGGCCGGATCGAGTGCGGCGGGCAGTTGCTTCGCACCCGGGAACAGCGACGCGGTGTGCGCATCCATCCCCATGCCGACGACGACGGCATCGAACGCATCGGGCTGGAACGCGAGCAAGCGGCAGGCCTGCGCTTCGGATTGGGCGGGATCGCCGGATTCCACCGTCAGCGATTCCAGCAGCAACCCCTCGGCGTCGGCGAAGGCCTTGCGCAACTCGGTGATGTTGGCCGCCGGGTGATCGTGCGGCACGCAGCGTTCGTCGGTGGGCAGCACCTGCACGTGTCGCCATTCGAGCGGCCGTTGCGCGAGGCGGCGATACGCGGGGAACGGCGTGCGCCCGCCGGCGAGGGCCAGGTGCGCGCGGCCGCGTTCGGCGAGCGCGGTGCGGCAGGTCTCTTCGAGCACCGTGGCGAGCGCCGCGCCCAGCGCATCCGCATCCTCGTACACGTGCTCGGTCCAGGCCATCGTCTACTCGCGCCAGGTGTGGCCGTGGCGCTCGGTCATCGCGATCGCGCTGGCCGGGCCCCACGTGCCGGCGGGATACGGGCGCGGGCGTACGTCGGCGGCGCGCCAGCCGTCGAGGATCGCGTCCACCCATTCCCACGCGGCTTCGGTCTCGTCGCGGCGCACGAACAGCGTGCCGTTGCCTTCCAGCGCATCCATGTACAGGCGCTCGTACGCGGGACGCCGCGTGGAATCGGCGAATTCTTCGTGCATGTCGAGGTCCAGTTCGACCTCCGACAGGCGCATGCCCGCGCGATCCAGGCCCGGCGTCTTGCTCATCACGCGCAGCTCGATGCGTTCGTCGGGCTGCAGGCGGATGGTGAGCGCGTTCGGCGCGATGTGCGCGCCGGGATCGAAGATCGAATGCGGCACGGACTTCAGCTGCAGGTGGATTTCCGTAGACCGCCGCGCCATGCGCTTGCCCGTACGCAGGTAGAACGGCACGCCGGACCAGCGCCAGTTGTCGATGTGCGCGCGCAGCGCGACGAAGGTTTCCGTGCGGCTCGGATGGCCGAGTTCGTCGATGTAGCCCGGCACGACCTTCGCGCCCACAGCGCCGGAGGTGTACTGGCCGGCGACGGTTTCGGCCTGCACTTCGTTGCGCCCGATGCGGCGCAGCGAACGCAGCACCTTGATCTTCTCGTTGCGCACCGCCGTGGGTTCGAAGCGCGCGGGCGGCTCCATCGCGGTGAGACACAACAACTGCAGCAAGTGGTTCTGCAGCATGTCGCGCGTGGCGCCGGAGGTGTCGTAGTAATCGCCGCGGCCTTCCACGCCGACGGTCTCGGCCACGGTGATCTGCACTTGCTGGATGTGGCGCGCATTCCACAGCGGTTCGAACATCGCGTTGCCGAAGCGCAGCGCGATCAGGTTCTGCACGCCTTCCTTGCCGAGGTAATGGTCGGTGCGGAACACGCGGTCTTCGTCGAACACGCGCGCGACGCCGTCATTGATCTCGATCGCGCTGGCCAGGTCGTGGCCGATGGGTTTTTCCAGCATCACGCGCGTGCCGGGGCCGGCCAGGCCCATCGCGCCGAGTGCGTCGCAGATGGGGCCGTAGAAGCGCGGCGCGGTGCTCAGGTGATAGAGGACGTCGCCGTTGCGCAGCGCGGTGACGCGTTCGCCGAGGCGTTGCATCGACGCGGCGTCGCTGCTGTCGGCGGCCTGGTAGTCCAGGCGCGCGAGCAAGGCGTCGAGCGAAGCGGGATCGACATCGGCGGCGGGCACGTTGCGGCGCACGGCATCGGCGACGAGGTCGCGGAAGGCGGCGACTTCGTACTCGCTGCGCGCGGTGCCGAGGATGCGCAGGCCGGCCGGCAACAGGGCCGCGTGCTGCAACCCGTAGAGGGACGGCAGCAGCATTCGCTGCGCGAGGTCGCCGGAGGCGCCGAAGATGACGAGCAGCGAAGCGGGCGTAGCGGGCATGCGGCCTGAATGGGGCGTCGGGGAGGTCCCACCATAAACCCGCCGGGCCTTCCCTGCGGTGACGGCGGCGGTGCATACGTTTGCATGGGCGTATCGTCCGGCCAGTCCTGCCAGGGAGATGCGCGATGCCGCAACGCTCGACGATGGCCGCCGGCCTGGCCGCCCTGCTCGCCTGCACCGCGCCCGCCTGCGCGGACGCCCCGCACGCCGGCCACCTCGGCCACGTGGACTTCCGCGTCGATTGCGCGCCGGCGGTGCGCGCCGACTTCGACCACGCCCTCGCCCTGCTCCACCACATGACCTATCCGGACGCGCGCGCGGCCTTCCGCAAGGTGGCCGAGCGCGACCCCGCCTGCGCGATGGCGCACTGGGGCATCGCGATGACGTTGTTCCAGCCGCTGTGGCCCACGCGGCCGACGCTGGCCGACCGCACGCTCGGCTGGGACGAGGTGCAGAAAGCGCGCGCCTTGAAACCGAGCTCGCCGCGCGACATCGGCTTCATCGACAGCGCAGCCGCGTTCTTCGAGACGCCCGCCTCGGAGGATTACTGGGCGCGCATCCATCGTTGGGAAGCGTCGCTCGCACGCCTGCATGCGTCACTGCCGAAAGACGACGACGTCACCGCCTTCTACGCACTTGCGATCCTGGCCACCACGCCCGCCGACCGCATCGACCGCACGCATGCCGATCGCGCCGCCGCGTTGCTCGTGCCGATCCTCGCGCACAACCCGGATCATCCGGGTGCAATGCATTACATCGTGCATGCCAACGATGTGCCGGGCCGCGAGAAGGAATTGCTCGACATCACCCGTCGCTACGAACGCGTCGCGCCCGACAACCCGCACGCGCTGCACATGCCCACGCACGTGTACACGCGCCTGGGCGACTGGGACGGCGTGGTGCGCGGCAACCTGCGCGCGGCCGAGGCCGCGTTGAAGGTGCCCGCGGGCGACAAGGGCCAGTACGTGTGGGACGAATATCCGCACGCGATCGAATACCTCGTGTACGCCTGGCTGCAGCAGGGCAAGGACGCGCAGGCCGCCGCGCAACGCGATCGATTGTGGGCGACCAAAGACCTGCAACCGTCATTCAAGACGGCGTTCCACCTGGCGTCGACGCAGGCGCGCTACGTGCTGGAGCGCCGCGACTGGCAGGCCGCCGCCGCGATCGTGCCGCGCCAGCCCGCGTGGGTGGACTGGGACAAGTACGCCTGGCCCGAAGCGATCGCGCAGTTCGCGCATGGGCTCGGCGCCGCGCACCTCGGGCACATGGACGATGCGCGCGCCGCGTTGACGCGCATGCGGGCCTTGCTGGACGCGATGGGCGCCGCGAAGGAAGCCGCGTTCGAACGCAACATCCACATCTTGTGCTTCGAACTGGAATCGGCGATCGCGAAGGCGAACGGGCACCCGGCCGAAGCGATCACGAAACTGCAGGCCGCGGCCACCCTGGAAGCGACCACGCCGAAACCCGCCGTCACGCCCGCACCCACGTTGCCCGCCGATGAACTGCTCGGCGACCTGTACGCATCGCTCGGCCGCGCGAACGACGCCCGCGACGCGTATCGCCGCACCCTCGCCCACTACCCCAATCGCCGCCATGCGCAGCAGGCGCTCGCGCGGCTCGATGCTTCCCCCGCCACAAGGACCGCACGCCCATGATCCTCGACCACGTCGGCCTGTATGTCAGCGACCTGTCCGCCAGCCGCGCGTTCTACACGGCCGCACTCGCCCCGCTCGGGATCTCCGTGCTGATCGAAGGCGACGGCTGGTGCATGTTCGGCAGCGGGCGCCAGCCGCAGTTCTGGATCGGCGATCGCGGGCCCGCTCCGGGCGGCATCCATCTCGCCTTCGTGGCAGCCGATCGCGCGCACGTGCACGCCTTCCATGCCGCGGCCCTGGTCGCCGGCGGCCGCGACAACGGCGCACCGGGCCCGCGCGATTACCACCCGGCGTATTACGGCGCGTTCGTCATCGGGCCCGACGGGCACAACATCGAAGCGGTCTGCCACACCCCCGAATGACGCGCGCAAAAGAAAGGGGCCCCCGATCGCTCGGGGGCCCCGCATGTCGCCGACGAGTGCGACAGGTGTAGCGATTACTTGTAGTTGTTCGAACCGATCACGATGCCGCTGGTGGTGCCGCGGATCAGGATGTCGCGCTCGATCTTGCTCGTCCAGCCGGTCTGCGTGAACGGCGTGCGGACCTTGGCGCCCAGGCGCGTGTAGTTGCCGTACGACAGGTTGCCGCTGTGGTTGAGGTTCTTGGTGCCGTCGTTGAAGACGATGCCGGTGGCGGAGTTGCTGCGGACCGTGTTGTTGGTGACCGTCAGGCCGTTGACGCCGTTGGTGCCCATGCCCAGGCTGCCGTTGAGCTCGAGCGTGGACTGCGTGATGGTGATGGCCGAGGTGTTCTTCCAGATGTTGATGCCGTACTTGTTGTTGTTGTTGATGCGGCAGTTCTGGATGAGCACGTTGGAGCAGGTGTAGCCCGCATCGGGTTCGATGTCGATGCCGCACTCCGGCGAGGTGCCGGCGGTGAAGCTGAACTCGGAGTCGTACACCTTGATGTTGGTGCAGTTGGTGACCGACAGGCCGTTGCGGCGGTTGCCGGTGGCGATGATGTTGGCGATGACCACGTCGCTGGACGAGCCGCCGATGCACACGCCGTCGCCGGTGCACTTGCTCACTCTCAGGTCGCGCACGGTGACGCGCTTGCCGCCGAGGATCTGGATGCCGTGGCCCCACTCGTCGGTGCTGGAGGTCATGTACTTGTGCGTGTCGCGCTCGCCCACCAGCTGGCCGCCCGCGATTTCGACGTCGGACTTGCCGTTGACGTAGATCAGGTAGTGGCGCGAGACCGAAGCGGTCTTGGCCTTGAGGATCGCCAGCGGGTCCATGCTGAAGAGCATCGAGCTGCGCAGGTTGATCTTCTTGGTGGTGTCGATCAGGTACGTGCCGGCCGGGACCGTCACAGTGCCGCCGGCGGTCGGCAGCGCGTTGATCGCGGCCTGGATGGCAGCGGTGTCGTCATGGATGCCGTCGCCGATGGCGCCGTAGTTCTTGACGTTGAGGACCGTGGTGCCACGCGTGCGAACCGGGGGTGCGGTCAGGGCAAGCGCCGGCAGCGAAACGCCACCGAGGATCGCGGGGACCGCCAGGAGGGCGGAGTTCTTGAGGAACGTACGGCGCGCCATCGGCGTCGTGACCACCTGGACCAGCTGCTCGTTGCTGCGATTCATTGGAAAGCCTCGGGAAAAATTGATTCGGGGGACGTCGCACGGGATGTCCCCGGGCCGAGGGCAAATGTATTGATGGCGTGAAAAAGTGGAAGCGCGAATGTCGAAAATTGTGGGTAAGTCCGGGTTTTCACACAGTCTTCATTCAAGAACACACTTCTGAATGCGGAAATCGAGCGATCAACGCAAAGTTAGGAATTCGCTAACTCTGCGGTTTGCGCAAACGAAGCGGCCGTCACGAATGTTGTCGACGCGTGAAGGAGTGACCGCGCGCACGTCACGCAGCCCCGCTTGCGCGATTCGTGAGGGCGGGCGTAGCGTGGGGTCAACAGGGCATGACGCCCTCGATGGAGGTGACACATGGCCAGCTCCGCCTTCTCCCCGTCCGTCCCCGCCGCCCGCGACTTCGCGGACATCAACATCACCCCGCTGGTCGACGTGATGCTGGTCCTGCTGATCATCTTCATGGTGGCCGCGCCCACGCTGTCGAAGGCGGTGGACTTCAACCTGCCCGGGATCGCAAAGGACCAGCCGGCGCCGCCGCCGACCGAGATCAACCTGCGCATCGACGCCAACAACGAGATCGCCTGGAACGGCAGCGTGCAGCCGTACTCGGCCCTGCAGGCCTTGATGGCGGTGGAAGCGCAGCGCGATCCCGCGCATCCGCCCCTGGTCAAGATCGATGCGAGCGGCGATGCCGACTACGGCGTGGTGACGCGCGTGCTGGCCGCCGCGCGCGAGGCCAACCTCGAGCACATCGCGTTCGTGCAGCACTGATCCAATACGCGAACGGCGCGATCGCCAAGGTCGCGCCGTTTTCGCGGAAGCGGCAAGGCTAGTGCAAGGTGCCGCGCGCCGAGCGCGGATGCGCCTGCCCGCGCACGGATTCGCGCAACGGGAATTCCAGCGTCGCGATCGCGCCCTGCCCCGGGCCGTCGCTGGACAGCGTCGCGCTGCCGCCGTGCATCGCGGCAATGGCCGAGACCATGCTCAGGCCGAGGCCGAGCCCGGCGAGGCTGCGTTCCGGTTCTTCCGCCGGGCGCGAGAACGGTTCGAACACGTGCGGCAAGGTGCGCGGCGAAATGCCGATTCCCGTGTCGACCACGTGCACCACCGCGTTGGCGCCGACGATCGCCGCGGACACCTCGATGCGTCCCCCCGGCGGCGTGCAGCGCACGCTGTTGTCCAGCAACTGCGCGAGCGCCTGGCGGATGCGCGCGGGGTCGCCCAGCATCGGCATGCGATCCGGCAACGGCGCCAGCGCGAGGCGCACTTCGGCCGCCTGCGCGGCAGCGTCGTGCGCGCGCACGGCCTCGGTGATCTCCTCGCCCAGGTCCAGCGGCACGCAGGTCGACGACGCGAGTCCGGTCAGCAACACGCTGCCTTCGAGCAGGTGGTCCACCAGGCGCGCCTGGCGCGCGACCTGCCGCGTCATGATGTCGCGCGCGCGGCGATGCGCGTCGAGGTCGGACGCATTGCCCTGCAGGTGCAGCGACGTGCGCAGCGGCCCGAGCAGCGCGCCCAGTTCGTGCGCGAGGCTGGCGAGGAATTGTTCCTTGCGCGCATTGGCGGCGCGCAGTTCTTCCACCAGCCGCAGGTTCACCAGCGCCAGGGCCGCCGAATCGGCGATCGCGCGCAGCGATGCGAGTTCGTCGTCCGTCGCTGCGTGCTCATGCGACCAGTACACGCCCATCGCGCCGATCGCCGGATCGTGCCCGATGGGCGTCATCGCCAGGCTGTGCACGAAGGTGGCCGCGTACAACGATTGCGGGATGCGCGGGTCCTGGCGGATGTCGAGGATCGCCAGTTGTTCGTCGTGGAGCATCGCCCAGCCGGAGATGCATTCTCCGATCGCGAAATCCTGGCCCTTCCACAATTCGCCGATCGCGTTTTCCTCGACGTAGCGGCAACGTTCGTGGTCGCGCATCACCACCGTCACGCCGTCGGCGCCGATCAGCTTGCGCGTGCATTCGGCCAGCGCGTGGCACACCTGTGCAGCGTCGGCGCACACGGCGAGGCGCTGGACGATGGCGACGATCTGCAGGTCGCGCGGCAGTGTGTTGGCGTGCTCCATTGCATCGGAGCCTACGCCGCGCGAGGTGAGGCCCGCCTGTATCACGGCCGCGTTCGCGCGTCGCGCTTTCACGCCGCGCTCGCATGAATGCGATCGAGCAGGCGATCCAGTGCGTCGAGGTCGGCGGGCTTCGACAAATGGTGGTCGAAGCCCGCGTCGCGCGTGCGCAGCTGGTCTTCGGCCTGGCTCCAGCCCGTCAATGCAATGAGCACGCGCGCCGCGCCGCCGGGTGCATCGCGCAGGCGTCGCGCGAGTTCGTAACCGTCCATCCCGGGCATGCCGAGGTCGAGGAACATCGCGTGCGGATCGAAGTCGCCGGCGATGCGCAATGCATCGAAGCCTCGAAGGCGATGCGATGGTCCACGCCCATCGACGACAGCAACATGCCCAGCGTCTCCGCCGCATCCACGTTGTCGTCCACGACCATCACGCGCAGCGCATTCGGGGTGGCGACCTCGGCCGCCGGTTCGACGAGCTCGGGGGTCGCAGGAAGCGCGTCGCCCTCCAGCAACGGCAACCGCACGCAGAACGTGGAGCCGCGTCGTGGCCCTTCGCTGTGCGCGCTCACGGTGCCGCCATGCAGTTCCACCAGCGTGCGCACCAGCGTCAGGCCGATGCCCAGGCCGTCCTTCGCGCGATGCGGGCCCTGGTTGCCCTGGGTGAACAAGTCGAACACGCGCGGCAACACCGCAGGCTCGATGCCGACGCCGGCGTCGACGATGGTGACCACCGCCTGCTGGCCTTCGCGCGCCACGGTCACGTCGATGCGCCCGCCCGGCGGCGAATACTTCGCCGCGTTGTTGAGCAGGTTGCTGAAGACCTGCGCGATCCGCACCGGATCGGCCATCACCAGCAGCGCGTCGTCCTGCACGTCCACGTGCAACGCATGCTGCCCCGCGTCGATGAGCGGCTGGCTCAACTCCACTGCGCTGCGCAACACCTCCGACACGCGCGCCGGCCGGCAACGCAGTTCCACCGTGCCGCGCGTGACGCGGGCCACGTCGATCAGGTCTTCGACCAGGCGCACCATGTGGTCCACCTGCCGGCGCATCATCGACATCAGCGCGTGCTCGTCCGAGCGCGGCTTCGCGCGCTGCAGCAACACCTGCAACGCGTTGCGGATGGGCGCGAGCGGGTTGCGCAGTTCGTGGCCGAGGATGGCAAGGAATTCGTCCTTGCGCCGCGCCGCCACGTCCAGCTGGGCACGTGCGTGCTCCAGCGCTTCGAGTTGCGCGTGGATCTGGTATTGCCGCCAGCGCGCGCGCAGCGCACTGCGCGCAGCGCTGGTCAATGTGGCCACCCGCAACGGACGTTCCAGGACCGTCGCGTTGCCGAGCTCGCTGGTGATGCGCGCGAGGTGGTGGGAGTCGCTGCCCACCCGCGCGAGCACCAGGATCGGCAGGTCCGACCAGCCCGGTTGCCGCACCACGGTGTCGCCCAGCACGCGCTGGGCACCGGTGGAGAGCCATTCTTCCGCGACGAACACCGCACCGACCTCGCCTTCCAGCGCACGCTCCAGGTCGAAGACCGTGTCGCAGCGCACCGCGGTGATGGCTTCGTCGGCCAGCAGGCGCGCGGCCAGTTCCGTGTCGCGCGGCGTGGGCAGCAGCAGCGCGACGGACATCCCGCGATGGGAAGGCGCTTCGCCCCTCACCGGCCAGCGCCGCCGGCCGACGCGCTGCGTTCCTGCGGCACGCCGGTCAGCACGCCGCGGAACTCGCGCAGCGGCTCGCCGATCTCGAACCCGTCGGGCCCGAGCTTGAACGGGCGGATCGTGCGTTCGTGCGCACCCGTGCGCTTCTTCAGCACCGAGATCGCCTGGCGCACTTCGCCGCTGGCTTCGAAGTACCGCAGCAGCACCACCGAATCGGCGAGGTAGCTCACGTCGAGGCTGTTGCTCATCGTGCCGATCAATCCCAGCTGCGCGCTGATGAGGATGGTGATGACGCCCAGCGATCCGAGGTAGGCCAGCAACTCGTGCAGTTGCAGCAGCATGTACTGCTGTTCCGGCATGGCGTTGAGATAGCCGTTGAGGCTGTCGATGACCACCACGCGCGCACCGTGCAGTTCCACCGCGTCGCGGATGACCTGGGTGAACTCGCCGGAGGACAACTCGGCCGGATCCACCGCCTGCAGGTGGATATGCCCATCGCGCAGGTAGCGTTCGATCGGGAAGCCGAGGCCCTGCGAGCGCGTGATGAAGGAGCGCACGCTTTCGTCGAAGGCGAAGATCGCCGAGCGCTCGCCGCGCTCCGCGGCCGTCGACGCGATCAGCGTGGCGAGCGACGACTTGCCCGTGCCCGCCGCGCCGATCAGCAAGGTGCTCGTGCCGCGATCGACGCCGCCGCCCAGGAGCGCGTCCAGTCGCGGCTCGCCCGTGCCCACGGAGCGCTGCTCGCCCTCGCGCCGGAACTCGGACGCCACCAGGCGCGGGAACACCTGCAGCCCACCATGTTCGATTCGGTAGTCGTGGTACCCGCCGATGAAACGCCGCCCGCGGTACTTGTTGACGCGCAGGCGCCGCCGGTCGCCGCCGAAGTCCGAATCCAGCGCGGACAGGCGCACCACGCCGTGCACGATCGTGTGCACCTGCATGCCGCCTTCCGATGCGGAAACGTCGTCCAGCAGCAGCGTGGTGCAGGCGCGGTCGGCGAAGTACTGCTTCAACGCCAGCACGTGGCGGCGATAGCGCAGCGCCGAGCCGGACAGCAATCGCAGCTCCGCCAGCGAATCGAACACCAGGCGGTCCGGCGCGATCGCTTCGATGTGCTCCATGATCCGGCGCGTGGTGTCGGCCAGTTCGATCTCCGAGGGATGGAACATCGTGTAGTGCGCATCGACCCCGGAGGCATCGACGGCCAGCGCTTCGTACAGGCAGATGCCGTCCAGCGACCAGCCGTGCGACTCCGCCATCTCGCGCAGTTCCGACACGGTTTCGGAAAGCGACACGTACAGCACGCGCTCGCCGCGTGCGCGACCGTCGAGGAGGAACTGCATCGCCAGCGTGGTCTTGCCCGAGCCCGGCAGGCCTTCCACCAGGTAGAGGCGGCCCGGCGTGTAGCCGCCGCCCAGCACAACGTCGAGCCCTGGAATGCCCGAGCCGATGGGAGTGTGTGTCACGTTCGTTCGCGCCCCTGCTGTAATGCATCGCGCCGAGCGCGCGACGTTGGCGTGCGCACCACGTGAAGAGCGTGTGCGACGACGTGCAAGTGTTCCTGACACTTGCTTGAACGCCTAGTTGGAAACGCGTGAATTCACGTAAAGAACGCGTAAATTTTCCGACCTGTTCGGTTGCGGGTCACGCGACGGCCGCTAAAACGTCCGTCGGTTTCAAACACCCAGCGAGCCGAATGCAGACCAACGCCAACACCAACCAGGACGAACGCAGGCAGCATCGCGCCGGCCATGCCGGTGGCGACGCGCCTGCGATGAACGATGGGCCGGCGGCCTTCCCGATGGCCCTGCTTGCTTCCGTGCTGCACGACCTGCGCGCACCGTTGTCGGTGATGATGGGCGCGGCGGAAGTGCTGCGGCATTCGCAACCGCGGATGGACGAAGACGAACGCCACGCGTTCCTCGCCATCATCCGCCACGAGGGCGAACGCCTCGACGGCTACCTGCGCAACCTGCAGCACATGACGCGCGCGTCCCGCGACGCCGCGGGCGGGCTTGCGCTCGTGCGCGACTGGGTCGGCATCGACGAGATCGTGGGCTGCGCGGTCAACCGCGCGCGGCGCCTCGGTGCCGGCGCACGCATCGACGTGGAGGCCGCACCGCGACTGGCGCTGCTGCACGTGCACGGCGCATTGCTCGAGCAGGCGATCTTCAACGTGCTGCACAACGCGACCAAGTATTCGCCGGCGGACGAGGCGATCCTGGTGCGCATCGAACAGAACGCGCGCGAGACGATCGTCGAGATCCGCGACGCCGGCCCCGGCATTGCGGCCTCGGTGGGCGAACACGCCTTCGAGATGTTCGTGACCGACGCGGGCGACACGCACGGCGGCTCCGGCCTCGGCCTGTGGATCAGTCGCAGCATCGTGCGCGCGCACGGCGGCGACATTCGCACCTGCCCCGCCGACCTGCCGCACGGCACCTGCTTCCGCCTCACCCTGCCGACGCGGGAGGCGCCGCCGGACGCTGCCCCGTGATCGGCGCCCTGGTGTCGGGCGCGGCGTGGACGGAAGACCACATCCGCCCCGCGCGCATCCTGGTCGTGGACGACGATGCGGAACTGCGTCGCTTCCTCGCCACGGTGCTGCGCGCGAACGGCTACAACGTGGATACCGCCGACGGCGAGCAACGCGGACTGCAATCGCTCGGCGCCCGGGGCGCGGACCTCGTCGTGCTGGACCTCACCCTGCCCGACGGCGATGGCCAGGCCTTGCTGCGCGCCGTTCGGCAATGGAGCCAGGTGCCCGTGATCGTCCTGTCCGGCCGCGCGGAGGAAACGGAAAAGGTGTCCGCGCTCGATGCGGGCGCGAACGACTACATCACCAAGCCCTTCGGCGTGCATGAACTGCTCGCGCGCGTGCGCGCGCAGCTGCGCGGACCATCCACCGTGCCGGAGCGCGCGACGCTGGACGACGGTTACCTGCGCATCGACCTCGCCGAGCGCACGGTGACGCTGGGCGGCGATGCAGTGACGCTGACGCGCAAGGAATACGCGCTGCTGGCGATGCTGGCGCGCAACGTCGGCCGGGTGGTCACGCAGTCGCAGCTGCTGCGCGAACTCTGGGGCCCCACCTACGAACAGGACACGCATTACCTGCGCATCCTGGTCGGCAAGCTGCGGCAGAAGCTGGGCGACGACGCGGCATCGCCCCGCTGGATCCTCACCGAACCGGGCGTCGGCCTGCGCCTGCTGCTCGCCCCCTGATCCGCCGGGGCGTCAGCGCGCGGGGCACTCGCCCGTGCGTTCGAACGCCAGGTCTTCGTAGTCGGAACTGAAGTCGCCGTCGGGATCGACCTTCGCCAGCGTCATCCGCCGCGCGACGCCGTCGCCCTTGAAGTCGACCCAGGCTTCCAGGTCCATGCGGTCTTCGTCCCAGTCGATGCGCCAGCGATCGCCCACCTTCACGATCGTGCCGTGCATCAGCGGCGACTTGTCGGAGACGAACGTCAGGCGATCGCCCGCCGGGCACACGCGCACGACGCCGAACCACGGGTCGCGCCACGTGCCGGTGCGCGTGGCGTCGAACGGCGCGACGACGGGCTTGCGCGCCACCTCCGCTTTTTTCGCCGGCTTCGAAGCCGCCGCGGCGGCCTTCGCTTCCGCATCCAGCTCGTCCGCGTACTGCTTCACCGTCGCGTGCTGCTGCGGCGCAGTGAACTGCTTCAGCAGCGTTTCGCCCAGCACCGTGCGCGCGTCGTCCGCATCGCCGTTGATCATGAAGACGAACCCGCTGCGCTTGTCCGGCAGCAGCATCATCATCGAATACATGCCCGACAAAGTGCCCGTGTGCGACACGGTCCACTGCCCGTCGACATCCGCCATGCGGAAGCCGTAGCCGTACGCATAGACGTGCGTGTTGTCCCAGCGCTTGCGCCGCGCCGACACCGGCATGGGCGTGCGCGCGAGCCACATCTGCTTGCGCTGTTCGGCGGAGAGCCACGGCTTCTGCGCTTCGGTGGGCGCGAGCCAGTTGCCCATCCACGCCAGCATGTCGTCGAGGCTGCAGCGGATGCCGCCGGCGGGCGCGGAGGCGATCGGTTCGACGTGCACCGCATCCGTGTTGTCGCCGACCTTGTAACGCCCGTCTTCCCCGCGCACGTGCGGCTGCGCCACGTTGCCCGTCGCATCGCGATCGAACGCGCCGACGCGGCAGCGCGACAGGTGCAGCGGCGCGAAGATCTCGCGCTGGACCAGTGTTTCGTACGGCGCGCCCCCCGCCGCCGCTGCAACCTGGCCCGCGACCACGTACAGCAGGTTGTCGTACGCATAGCCCGCGCGGAATCCGTACGCCGGCTTGATGTACCCCAGCCCGTGCACGATGTCCTCGCGCGAGAAATGGTTCGGCTCCGGCCACAGCATGAGATCGCCGCCGCCTTCCGGCAGGCCGCTGTTGTGCACGAGCAGGTCGCGCACCAGCATGTGTTCGGTCACCCACGGATCGTGCATCCGGAAGTCCGGCAGGTACTTCACCACCGGATCGTCCCAGTGCAGCTTGCCCTGGTCGACCAGTCTCGCCAGCACGCTGGCCGTCATCGCCTTGCTGTTGGAGGCGATCTTGAAGATCGATTGCGACGTGATCGGCTTGCCGCTGCCGGCTTCCGCTTCGCCGACGGTGCGGGTGTACGTGACCTTGCCGTCCTCGATCACCCCCACCGCCACGCCCGGCAGGTGGTAGCGCGCGACGACGTCGTCGACGATGCGGTCGTACGCGGGATCGGCGGCCCAGGCGTTTCCTGCGAAGACGCCCAGTGCCACGAAGCAGATCGATCGGAATGTGCGCATGGTGTCGAAGGATAGTGGAAAAAAAGCGGCGGCCAGGAAGGCCGCCGGAAGGGGTACCTCAGGACAACGTTGGAGCGATCAGAAGTCGACGGAGACCGTGATCTGGCCGTAGCGGCGGGACTGGTAGCCCGTGCCCTGGCCATAGAACTCGTTGAACGTGCCGAGGCCGTCCTCGAGTTCCAGGTCTTCGTTGACTTCGTTGACGCGTTGCTGGTTGAGCAGGTTGTAGACCGCGAACTTCACGCGCAGGTCGGCGGTGCCGAACGAATGCAGGTACGTCACGTTCGCGCCGAGGTCGTAGGTCCACGGCAGGCGACCCTGGGTGCCGCGCTGGTACAGCGTGAAGTTGCGCGCCGGGCTGGCCGGGCTGCAGTTGGGGGCGCACACGTAGAAGCTGTGGAACTCCGTGGCATCGAACGGGTTGCCGGCGCCGAACGCGCTCACCGGGCGACCGGAACGCGCATCGAGCGTCGCGCCCACCTGCCAGTTGTCGTTGAACGCGTACGTGCCGCGCATCTTGACCTGGTGGCGGCGGTCGTTCGGGAGATACCCGTCGCCGCTGAAGTTCACCCACGGATTGTCGAAGGCTTCGGTGCGGCCCGAGTCGGAGAAGTCGGTGTCGGAATTCACCGGGCCTTCCGCGTTGCCCTCGCTGTACGACAGCGTGTACGACGCATTGAACGCCCAGCGGTTGTCCCACGCGCGATCCAGCTGGAACTCCAGTGCCTTGTACGAGCGGCGCGGCTTCGGCCAACCGGTGATGCCGATGAGGTTCCCGTCCACGTCGTACATCGCCCAGCCCGTCTTCGACGTATCGATGTTCACGAAGGCGTCGTTCTCGCCATCGCAATCGGTGTCGCTGAGGACGGTGAGGTCCTTGCCCGGGTTGGCCATCGCGAAGAAGTCCACTTCGCAGAAGCCGTTCCAGGTGATCTCCATGTCGTCGATGGCGTTGTGCAGCTTGCGGTGGATGCCGCGGATGCCCCACGACCACGCATCGGTCAGCTGCTGCTGGAAGCCCAGGATCAGCTCGTCCTGGTAGACCGGATCCATGTCCGCGTCCACCTCGCCGCGCAGGTCGGCGACCTGGCCGTTGCCCTGCGATTCGTCGACGGGGCCGATCTGCGGCCCGAGGATCGGCGTGTTGTCGGGACCGAAGCCGTTGAACGCGTAGAACGTGCGGCGATCCAGGAACGGACCGGCCTGCTTGATGTTGATGACGTTGGCCACGGGCAGGAAGTAGCGCCCCACGTTGCCGAAGATCTTCATCCGGCCGTCGGCGTGCGGATCGAACGAGAACCCGAAGCGCGGCGCCACCATGTTGTCCATCTTGATGTAGCTGTCGCCGGCCGCGTTCTTGTTGTCGAAGCCTTCCACGCGCACGCCCGCGTTGAGCATCAGCTTGTCGGTGACCTGCCAGTTGTCTTCCAGGTACCAGGCCGAGTTGTCGGTTTCGAACGTGCCCTGGTTGCGGACTTCGCGCGTGCGCACGTAGGCCGTGGTGCCCGGGGGCACCGGCGTGCCGTTGACGCGGCCGCTGCCCGGCACGTTGAACACTTCGTAGCGGAAGCCCGGGCCCGGGTAGCGGCTGTTGTAGTCGCTGGTGTTCTGCTCGTGGTCCAGGCCGAAGCGCAGCAGGTGTTCGCCCAGCTGCCACTCGAAGTCCAGGCGCGCGGCCTTGCGTTCGTCGGTGCGGGAAATGACGGAGGTGTTGGCGGTGCAGCCGATGAAGTCGGAGCTCACCCGGCGGTCCTGCACCAGCGTGCACGCATCGTCGGCCAGGCTGTTGACGTTGGCGTTGCGCTGGTTCTCGCCGTACAGCGCCTTCATCGAGAAGGTGTCGGTGAGGTAGCCGGTGTAGGCCAGCGACCAGTCCTTGCCGCCGGTCTCGTTGAACGAGGTGTTCTCGTAGGTACGGATGCCGGCGTCGTCGACGTTGAACGAGTCGGTGGTCAGCGTGTCGTCGTCGGAGAACGCCAGGAATTCCAGCAGGTGCTTGTCGCTGATCTGCCAGTCGATCTTCGCGCCCCAGAACCCGCTGTTGGAGTCGCCGTCGAAGTAGTTCGAATAGCCGTCGTCGGAATTGCGCGGCTGGTAGTCGCGCGCCTCGTACATGCCGAAGAAGAACAGGCGATCCTTGATCAGCGGGCCGGACGCATAGAGGTTGAGGCTCGTGCGGTCGTATTCGTCGTAGCGCGAGATGCGGCCGACGTGGTCTTCCTGCGTGTCCTGCAGGAAGTCCGGCTCCCAGACCAGCTCGGCGCCGTACTGGAAGTCGTTGGTGCCGGACTTCGTCACCGCGTTGATCACGCCGCCCGTCGTGCGGCCGAACTCGACGGAATAGCCGCCGGTCTTGACCTGGAATTCCTTGAAGAAGGAGAACGGCACCGACGAGAAGCCGACGCGGTTGTAGAAGTCGGTGACGTTCAGGCCGTTGATGTAGACCGCGTTTTCCGCGACCGACGACCCGCCGAACGACACGCCGCCGAACTCGCCGCGCACCAGGCCCGGCGCGAGCAGCGCGACGGAGAGCGCATCGCGCTCCACCGGCAGGCGCTGCAGTTCCTCGGCGGTGATGTTGGTGGCCGATTCGGTCGACGTGGTGTCGATGATCGTGCCGCCGGCGCCGATCACGGTCACCGTATCCAGCGTCGACGCGCTGCCGCCGAGATCGGCGGTGGTCGCGTTGCCGAGGCTCACGTACACCGTGACCGGCGCACCCACCGCCGCTCCGCCCTGGCTCGCCTGCACGGTGTACGTGCCCACGGGCAGGAACGGGAAGCGATAGTTGCCGTCGGCATCCGCCGTGACGGTGCGTTCGAACCCGGTCTGCGGGTTGCGCGCGGTGACGGTGGCGCCCGCGGCCACGTGGCCGACCAGCGCACCATCGGTATTCGCCGCGAGGGCCATCGGCGCCGTGAAGGCCAAGGCCAGCGCGCACCACAACGACGTCCTGCGCATCAACGTGTGCTTCATGTCCCCTCCCGGAGCAATGTCCACTTGAAGTCGTAGTCGAACTGATCGAAGTAGAGGTTCCCGCCGCGCCACTCGGCTTCGCCGCGTTGCGAGTCGACGGTTTCGGATCGGAAGAAATGCTTCGCCTGCGGTGCGGTGGCGTCGAAGAACGGCACGCCCCACTCGTCGTTGAAGGCGATGCGATAGCCATCCAGGCCGCCGAGGTAGAACCACTCGGTGTCCGGGTTGCCTTGCAGGCGCCCGAACGTCACGTCCATCGGCACCCAGCCGTACGGCGCCAGGTACACCTGGCCCCAGTCGTGCAAATTCCAGTAATCGGTGGGCGAGAACATCATCCCCGACTGCCAGCGCGCGGGAATGCCGTTCAGGCGCAGCAGCGTCATCAGCAGCAGCGTCTGCTGGCCGCAGTCGCCGTGGTGCGCGTGCAGGGCGTAATCGGAAATGTTGGGGATCGTCGAATACTCGCGCGCGCCGGCCCACGGGTACTGGTCGTCCACCAGGCGGAAGAGTTTCTGCGCGATGCGGTACGGGTTCTTTTCGTCGCCGACGGTCTCGCGCGAAAGCTGCTTCATCGCATCGGTGAACACGATGTGCGGCGCACGCGCTTGCAGGTACGGCGCGAGTTCGCGGCGCTGCGCATCGGAGAGCGGCACGACCTTCGCTGCATCGATCGGGTGGTACTGCGCTGAGATCGTGACTTCGTACGAGACTTCGAAGGTCGTCGGCTTGCCCTGCACCGCCGGCGCTTCCATGTAGACGGTGCGCTGCAGGGCGGATTCCGGCGCGATGACGTGCGTGCCGGGCGTGCTCGACACGAACCTGATGGCGTCCTGCTGGCCGGGGATCGCGCGCGGATACGGCACCCACGCGCGCACCGTTTCGCCCGCGGGCACCGCGTCGGCTTCGACGGTGAGCGACTGCGTGACGCGGAACCGCTGCGGCAGCACGCTCGTCTTGCCGGTCTTCAACGCTTCGACGCGCGCCTGCGCGTGGTGCGGATGGGCGGATTCGAGCGGGCTGTCGGTGTATTTCGGCGGGGCCTTGCGGCGCGCCAGGGCTTCGGGGCTCAGGCGATACAGGTTCGACGCGCCGCGCGAGAAGTAACGCTTCTCGCCGTCGATCGTCATGTGTTCGAGCTGGTTGCTGCGCTCCCACGCGGCGAACTCATCGTCGCGCAGGTCCGGGACGTTCTCGCGCAACTGCTTGCGGACGTCGGCCTCGGACTTGTTGAAATCCAGGCGGATGCGGCGCATGCGCTCGCGTTCGAAGAGCAAAGCGTCGCGGTCTGAAGCGGAAATGCCCGGGGCCGCGAGGGCGGCATCGATGGCGGTGTTGGCTTGCTTGAAGTCGCCGGCATCGACCAGCGCCACGATGCGGGCGGGGGCCGGCGGCGGGATCTCGCCTTGATACAGGGCCGCCGCCATCGCCGCGCCGCCGCCGAGTACGATCGCCACCAGTGCAAGGGCCAGCCGGCCACGCATGCGGGGAGTGCCCGCTTGCGAAGGTCGGGGGGACATCGAACGGCGGGCCAGTTCGTCCAAGCGCAACCACCCTGTGACGGCATGCGTGCGGCTGTGTAACACGCGTCCGGGGGGCGGTCAATAAATTATTCTTCCAAGCCGACGAACGATGAATATATATTCCGACCACGCCCGGACCCCGGGCCGGATGGGGCGCGCATGATCCACACGGTCTGGCCATACCTGGCGTTGCTGCTGTCGATCGCGGGCCTGTTCCCGATGCTGGAACGGCGCTTCGGCTGGCGGCTGTTCTCGGTCATGCCCCCGATCGTCATGGTCTACCTGTGCGTCACCGGGCTGTCGGTGGCCGGGCTGTGGCAGATCAACCCGGAGATCCAGGGCGCGCAGAAGGCGCTGATCGGCCAGGCGATCCCCGCGATGCTGTTCCTGCTGATGATCAACTGCGACCTGCGGGCGATCTTCGCGCTCGGGCCACGCGTGCTCGCGGTGTTCTTCAGCACGACGCTGTGCCTGTTCGTCGCGTTCATCGCGACGTACCTGATCTTCCGCCACGTGTTGCCGGAGACCGGCTGGCAGCCGCTCGCCGCGTTGAGCGGGTCGTGGGTGGGCGGGTCGGCCAACCTGGTCGCGGTGAAGGAAGCGATCGGCATGTCCGACAACGCGCTCGCGATGGCGCTGTTCACCGATGCGCTGTGCTACTCGGTGTGGGTGGCCGTGCTGTTCTCGGTCGCGCGCCTCGCGCCCGCCTTCAATCGCTGGACGAAGGCGAAGGCCGCCGGCGACATCGTCGCGGCCGTGCCCGCGCCGCGCGGCCCGGTCACGCCGGACGCCGTGCTGCTGTGGCTGGGCCTGGCGCTCGCGGTGGGCGTGGTGTCGAGCTGGATCGCGGGGCTGATCCCCGATTCGGACTTCCTCAGCAAGACCTCGTGGACGATCATCTTCGCGACCGTCGCGGGACTCATCGTCGCGCACACGCCGCTGTCGAAATTCCCCGGCGCCGGCCCGATCGCCAGCGCGCTGCTGATCTTCGTCGTGGCGGTGCTGGCCTCGCAGAGCAATTTCGAAGGCATCGCCGCGGCGCCGTGGTACATCGCGTGCGGCCTGAGCATCCTGCTGATCCACGCCACGCTGCTCGTGCTGATGGCGAAACTCTTCCACTTCGACCTGCACCTGTGCGGCATCTCCTCGCTCGCGCACGTCGGCGGCGTGGCGGCCACGCCCGTGCTGGCCGCTGCGTACTCCCCCGCACTGGTGCCGGTGGGCGTCCTGCTCGCGTTGCTGGGCTATATCCTCGGCACCGGGTTCGGATTGCTGATGGCATCGATCCTGTCGTCGCTCGCTCCCTGATCGTGAGGTCCTCCATGCGCCTTCCGTCCATTCCGCTCGTCGCCGGCCTCGCCCTGGCGATCGCGTGCGCGCCTGCACCGGCGCGCGAACCCGTCCACGCGCTGGTGGTGCCCGCCTCCGGCGTGCCCGGCGTGACGGATGCGCAACTGGATCCGGCGTTCTGGGTGGCGCGCATGGGCGCCGATGCGGATCGCGTGCTGCTGGATGCGAATGCGATCGCCGCCGCCAACGCGCGCATGCAGGCCACCGATCCTTCGCTGTACGACCTGTCCGCCCTGCCCGCGTCGGTGACGAAGGCGCAGGCGAACGAATGGATCACCGATCTTTCCAGCCGCCCGTCGAAACCGCTGTACGACGAACAGCACCGCGCGATTCCCGCGGCAACGATCGACGGCCTCGTCGATGCGCTCGCGCTCGACAAGCTCGCCGATGCGCCGCTCACCTGGGCGCTCGTCGTGCAGCGCGCCTCGCTGCGCACCTTCCCGTCCAACCTGCGCGCGTTCACCAGCGACGACGACACCGACATCGACCGGTTCCAGGAAAGCGGCGTCTTCCCCGGCACGCCGGTGGCGATCGTGCACACCAGCCGCGACGGGCAATGGGCCTTCGTCGTGAGCCAGCGCTATCGCGCGTGGATCGAACGCAAGTTCCTGGCGACCGGCCCGCGCGACAACGTGCTGGCTTACGCCACGAAGTCGCCGTACCGCCTGGTGACCGGCGCGAAGATCCGCACCGTCTACACGCCCGAATTGCCGAAGGCCTCCGAAGTGCTGCTGGAGATGGGCACGCGCCTGCCGCTCGCCGATGCGAAGCCCGACGTGCCGGTCAACGGCCAGCATCCCTACACCTCGCACATCGTCTCGCTGCCGATCCGCGGCGACGACGGCACGTTGCAACTCGCGCCGGCGCTGGTGCCGAAGATCGCCGACACGCAAGCCGCCCCGCTCCCGCTCACGCGCGCCAACATCGTGCGCCAGGGCTTCAAGTTCCTCGGCGAACGCTACGGCTGGGGCCACGATTACGGCGACCGCGACTGCAGCGGCTTCGTGTCGGAGGTGTATGCCAGCCTCGGCATCCTGCTGCCGCGCAACACCAGCGACCAGGCGCGCAGCCCCGCGCTGCGCAAGACGCGCTTCGACGACACGTCCACGCGCGCGCAGCGCGACACCGCCGTCGCCGCGCTGGATGTCGGCGACCTCGTCTACATCCCCGGCCACGTGATGATGGTGATCGGCCGCATCGACGGGCAGCCCTACGTCATCCACGACACCAACGGCGGCAGCATCCTCGGCCCCGACGGGAAGCGCTTCTCGCTGCACCTCAACGCGGTGTCGGTGACGCCGCTGCTGCCGCTGATGTACGACCAGGACCACCGCTACGTCGACCGGATGACCAGCGTCGTCCGCGTTGCCGCGGCGCCCAATTGATTAGCCGCGGACCGACAGGGACCGACCCATGAAGATCACCCGCATCGAATTCGCCATGCTGCGCGTGCCGCTGAAGACGCCGTTCAAGACGGCGCTGCGCACGGTCACGCAGGTGGAAGACGTGATCGTGATGCTGCACACCGACAGCGGCAACATCGGCTACGGCGAAGCGCCGGCCACCGCGGTGATCACCGGCGACACCATCGGCTCGATCGTCGAGGCGATCCGGAACTACATCGCGCCACGCCTGATTGGCCAGGACATCTCGGACCTCAACCGCCTCACGCGCCTCGTGCAGACCGCGATGGAGAAGAACACCAGCGCGAAGGCCGCGGTGGAGATCGCGCTGTACGACCTGTTCGCGCAGCAGTTCGATGCACCGCTGTACCGCGTGCTGGGCGGCGGCGATCCGGTGATCACCACCGACATCACCATCAGCGTCGACACGATCGACAAGATGGTGGCCGATTCGCTGTCGGCGGTGGAACGCGGCTTCGATTCGCTGAAGATCAAGGTGGGCAAGGAAATCGGCGTCGACATCGAACGCGCCAAGGCGATCTACGCCGCGGTGGAAGACCGCGCGCTGCTGCGCCTGGACGCCAACCAGGGCTGGACGGCCAAGCAAGCGGTGCACGCGATCCGCGCGATGGAAGACGCGGGCATCCAGCTCGAACTCGTCGAACAACCCGTCAAGGCCGCGGACCTGGAAGGCCTGCGCTACGTCACCGAACGCGTCACCACGCCGATCATGGCCGACGAAAGCGTGTTCGGCCCCGCGCAGGTGATCGAGCTCATCCGCATGCGCGCCGCCGACATCGTCAACATCAAGCTGATGAAGACCGGCGGCATCTCCAATGCGATCCATATCGCCGACATCGCTGCGCTGCACGGCGTGGAATGCATGATCGGCTGCATGCTCGAGTCCAGCATCAGCGTCGCGGCCGCCGCGCACGTGGCGGTGGCCAAGGCCGACGCGATCACCAAGGTCGACCTCGACGGGCCGTCGCTGCAGCAGTTCAACCCGGTCGAGGGCGGCGTCAACTTCAACGAATCGGAGATCTCGATCCCCGACGCGCCGGGCCTGGGCATCCGCGGCATCCGCGGCCTCGAACCGCTGGCGGGGTGAGATGGATCCCCTGCTGAAAATCCGCGCCGAACGCGAGGGCATGTCCGCGATCGAGCGCCGCATCGCCGACTTCCTGCTGGAGAACGCGCAGCTGCTGCGCGACTACTCCTCGCAGCAGTTGGCCGCGGCGTTGGGCATCAGCCAGTCGAGCGTGGTGAAGTTCAGCCAGAAGCTCGGGTTCCGCGGCTACCCGGACCTGAAGTATTCGATCGCGCAGGCCGCGCGACCCGAAGGCACGCAGGACACCACCACGAACGGACGCACGGAGAAGCCGGAACTGCTTTCCGGCGACCTGTGGCGCCGCAAGTCCGACGCCGAATCCGAAACGCGCGCGATCAATCCGCCGTCGTCGCTGGAATACGTCGCGTCCGTGCTCGATCGCGCGACCACCGTGTTGCTGTACGGCACGGGCGAAGACGCGGACCTGGCGCGCGCCTTCGCGCACCGCCTCGCCCTGCTCGGCATCGTCGCCGTGCACCACAACGATTCCGGGCACCTGGCCGCCAGCATCACCGCGAGCCGCGTCGGCGATGTGTTGATGGCGCTCTCGGCGCAGGGCCGGCAACCGGCGCTGTGCCAGCTCGCGCGCCTGATGCGCGAGCGACCTGGCAAGGTCGTCAGCATCACGCGGCACATCGCCAATCCGCTGCGCGCGCATGCGGACGTCGCGCTGCTGGTGTCGGCGCACGACGAGCGCGCGTACGTCGAACCGCTGCTGCATGCAGCGGGCGTGCAGCACTTGCTGGATCGCGTGTTCGTGCTGTTGTGCGACGGACGCGCGGAGCGGCTGGCGCGGTTCGAAGCGAACCTCGAACGGTTACGCACCCTTTCCGACTGACGCGGGCGCGGGCGACAACCAGGTGGCCACGACGACCGCCAACGCTGCGCCGACCAGTTGCGCCACGATGAATCCACCGACATCCGCCGGCCGGATCCCCGCGAACGATTGCGTCAGCGACCGCGCGATCGTCACCGCCGGATTGGCGAACGACGTGCTCGCCGTGAACCAGTACGCCGCGAAGATGTAGCTCGCCACCAGCGCCGGCACCGCCGCGGGTGCGCGCCGCACACCGAGCAGGATCGTCAGCAGCAGCCCGAACGTCGCCACGCCTTCGCTCAACCACTGCGCCCCGCCCGTGCGCGCATGCGTGCCGGGTTGCAGCAAGGGCTGGTCGAACATCGCGTGCGCGAGCACCACGCCTGCGATCGCCGCGACGCACTGCACGACGATGTAGGCGAGCGCCTCGCCGTTGCGCATCGCACCCGACCACCGCGCCGCCAACGTCACCACCGGATTGAAGTGCGCGCCCGAGATCGGCCCGAGCACCGCGATCAGCACGTAGAGCACACCCGCCGTCGCTGCCGCATTGGCGAGCAACGCGATGCCGGCGTTCCCGTTCGACAACGCCACGCCCATGATCCCGGAGCCCACGACGGTCGCAAGGAGCAACGCAGTGCCCAGGCCTTCGGCCAGCAGACGGCGCGCGAGCGTCACAGCGACGCCAGCAACGCGCGCACGCGCGATTCGATGTCATCGCGCACCGCGCGATAACCAGCGTCGTCCATGTCGCGCGGATCCTGCAGCGCCCAGTCTTCGCGGCGCTTGGCCGGCACCCACGGGCACGCATCGCCGCAGCCCATCGTGACCACCGCATCGAATTCACCGTCGATGTCGTCCAGCGATTTCGACGCATGCGTGGCCAGGTCGTAGCCCCGCTCGGCCATGAAGCGCACCGCTTTCGGATTGATGCGGCCCGACGGCGCGGAACCGGCGCTCATTGCCTCCACCGCGTCGCCGCCATGCATGCGCGCGAACGCCTCCGCCATCTGGCTGCGATTGGAATTCTCGATGCACACGAACAGCACGCGTTTCATCAGCAGCACGCCGAGGCCGGTGCGCAGCAAGCGCCTTCGCCCGCGGCGGGCGCGGGCTGCATCTTCGCCACGTCCGGCGTGCACGCCGCGCCGTCGGTGGCGCAGGCCGAGTCGCCCGCGTAATACGTGGTCGCCTCGCCCATCGTGTGGAAGGTTTCCCAGCGCGTGCCCTGCGGGTCTTCCGTCCACAGCTTGTCCGATCGGGCGTAACAGCAGATGGCCGCGTCCTCCGGCACG
Source organism: Lysobacter helvus (assembly GCF_018406645.1). Taxonomy (NCBI): domain Bacteria; kingdom Pseudomonadati; phylum Pseudomonadota; class Gammaproteobacteria; order Lysobacterales; family Lysobacteraceae; genus Lysobacter; species Lysobacter helvus. The sequence goes on along the minus strand of NZ_AP024546.1, from coordinate 2,356,489 downwards.
ACGGTGCCGCCGGCCGCGTCGAGGCGCTGACCAAGCCCGGTGAGTTCTTCGCTGGAGTCCACCTGGATGCCGAGATGGTCGATCCCCGGCGCGCGGCCCGTGTTGGAGATGGCGAAGTTGACGCGCGGCGCGTCGAGCATCCACTTCGCGTAGTCCGGTTTGCGGACGGTCGGCTGCGTGGCGAACAGCTCGGTGTAGAAGCGGATGCTGGCGTCGAGGTCGGCGACGTTGAGGTGCACGTGGAAGCGGCTCATGGCTTGGATCCTTTCTTCGATGGCGCGCATTGGGGAACCGGACCGCAGGCCGCGCCGGCGCAGCAGTTCTCGGTGAGGTAATCGATCAGGGCATTCATGCGCGCGTAGTGCGCGCGGACGCGGATGACGCGGCCGTCGCGTTCGTCCTGCACGAGGTCGGCGGCGCGCAGCACGTTGAGGTGCGCGCTGAGCGTGGCGGGCGGCAGGCCAAGGCGATCGCGAAGTTCGCCGACCGAGAGGCCGTCGGGCCCGGCTTGCACGAGTTCGCGGAAGGCGGCCAGGCGCGAGGCGTGGCTGAGGGCGGTGAGGGCGGCGAGCGCGTGGGGGGTCTGCATGATTCGATAGTTCCGGAATTCTGGAATTGAGTCAATCCTGCTACTTTGCCCACGCCATCGGGCATCGGGGGATGCATGCGCAAGGATCGGGCGTGGGTGGGGCTGGGGATGTTGCTGGCGGTGCAGGTCGCGGCCGCGCAATCGACGGGGTCGGAGCACGCGAAGATCGCTGCATTCCTGGAGCACAGCAGTTCGCAATTCAGCGACATGTTCCAGGTCCAGGGCGGGCAACCGGAGCCGCCATCCTTCGAAGATCGCCTCTACGCCTGGGCCAAGGCCGGCGATGACCTGCCCGCCCTCCAGCGCAAGGCCGCGGGCCAGTACGACCTGTCGCCCGAACTCACGCAACGCCTGCTCGAGCTCACCATCGAACGTGCGGTTCCCACGCGCGAGGATTACAACCCGCCCGCGCTGATCGACAAGTACATCGCGCTCGCGCACGACTTCCCGCGCGACGACACCGTGCTGGTGGAGGCCGGCCGCACCATCGACGAAGGCCACTACGGCGATTGCGACGTCGCGTCGCTGGAACGCTTGCTCGCCGGTCGTCCCGATGCCGACCGCGCGCGCGTGCTGCTGTACGACACCATCGGGTGCGATCCGCTGCTGACGACACGCACGACCTTGCGCGCCGCCGATTCCGGACCGTTCCTCGACCTCGCCGAGCGCGCCTCCGGATTGGAGGGCGAGATGCTGCAGCTCGCCGCGTTGCGCGTCGGCGATGCAAAGGCGCACGCCGACCCCAGCGTGTCCGAAGCGCGGCGCACGAAGCTGCGCGCCCTGCGCATCGGCGAGGAACTCGAGGCCGGCCGCACCGACGAAGCGCTGGCCCTGCTGCCCGAGTCACCGGCCACGCAACCGGCGTTGACCGCCGCCATGGACGACGATCTGCGCCTGGCGCTGGCGGCGGCCCATGCCTTGCGCGGCGACGCCACGCGCGCCCGCGCATGGCGCGCAAGCGTCGCACCTGCGCCAGCGCCGGCGAACGAAGAGGACTACCAGCGCAGGCAGCGCGAAGGCGATGCGTACCTCGCCGGCATGCTCGATCGCTTGCTCGATGCGCCCGCGCGCGAGGATTTCCCGTTCCTGGTGCAGCACTTCCGCGTGGATCCGGCGACCGGCGATGCGTACTACCGCACGTGGGAGGCGGTGTTCGCGCGGCTCGCCCGCGCGCAGGGATATCCGGGCCTGGTGGAGGCTGCCTTCCTGCGCGATCCGGCGGACGAAAAGCGCGAAGCGATCGCCAACTGCCATCGCTGCGCACCGGAACTGCTGGGCGAGATCGACCACGTCGCCGCCACGAATCCCGTTGCCGACAAGACGATCACCAACGCACCCGCGTCTGCCCTGCCCGACGCCGTGCGCGCACGGATGGACGCCGCGCTCGTCGCGACACGCCCCATATGGCGCGAGCAGGCGCTCCCCGTGCCGTTGCGTCGCCTGCATCCGACCGCGACGCAGGACCATGACGAAGCCCGCTTCGCCGGCCCGCCGCAGCGCAAGGCCCCGGCGTGGGCGAAACGACTTCCGGAAGGCGAACTCGTGCGCTGGCAACAGGATGGCGCGCGCATCGTCGCGTTCACGGCCTCGCAGAGCCTGGATCCCACGGGCGAGATCAGCGCCGGCGGTTACTGGGTGAGCGTGTCGCACGACAACGGCGCGCATTTCGATGGGCCGCTGTACACCGGCCTGCGCATGTTCGCGCCCTACGCGGTGCTCCCCGACTCGAAGCTGCCGATGCTCGACGGCGATCGCCTGCAACTGGAAGTCGCCGTGCGCGCGGTGGACAACGAACACATCATGCTGCCGCCGGTCTCGCTGCCCTTCCTCGAACAGCGCGACGATGCCTACGTCGAAGCCACGCTCGACGACCTGGCGCGCGACACCGACGCGGACGGCCTGACCGACCTCGCCGAATGGGCGATGCTGCTCGACGCCGCGCGCGCCGACACCGACGACGACGGCCTGCCCGATGGCCGCGACCCGCTGCCGCAGGTGTCCGCCACCACGCACGCGCGCGGCGCCGACGCGATGGCGCGCGTGCTGCAGGAAATCCTGGGCGACCGCCTCGGCGCCATCGTCACCACCAACGCCACCGACGCCTCGCCCGGCCGCACCTTCGCCCTCGGCGCCGGCACCGATCGCTACAACGCCGCGCGCACCTTGTTCATGCAAGCGCCGCCCGCATGGTTCGCGGGCCTGTCGTTCGACGGCCGCATCGTGGTGCTGGACCCGGCCCAGCGCGAACAGCTGTCGAAGGTGCGCGGCAAGACGTTCGCCACCGAAATCGAAGTCTTCGAAACCAGCCGCGACGGTTCGCAGGCCATCGTGAAATGGACGTCCGGCTGGACCGGCGGCACCTACCTGCTCACGCGCGAGCGCAACGGCTGGAAGCTCGACACGCTCACGCAATGGATTACCTGAGGCGCCTTATTCCGGCAACGTCTCGCCCGACCCACCCAGCTCCTTCGGGAAGTCGCGCATCTTCGGCAAGCCATCGCGCATGCGCAGCACCGTCTCGCCGTAGTTCACGTGCAACGCGGGCTTGAAGTCGAGCGTCGGGATCGTCGCCGCGTACACGTCCATCAAACCGAACGGCGGATGCATCGTCATCAGGTGCCCGCCGCATTCCGTGCAGAACTGCCGGTCGCTGTTTTCCGTCTTCGCGAAATGCCCCACGTGCTCCTGGCCGCGCGTGACTTTCACGTTCTCGGGCTTCCACAACGAGAACGCATTGACCGGCCCGGCCGACCACGACCGGCACGAACTGCAGTGGCAATAGCCCATCGCCTCCGGGCTGCCCGTCACTTCGACCTGCACCGCACCGCAGAAACACGTACCGCTATGGGTCGCACTCATGGCTCGCACCGCTCCTCGCACCGGGGGAATCCCCGGTTCAACGCAGGCCGGCGCCGCTCGCGGACATCGGGCGCGCGATCGCGGCGTCCGCGTTGCGCGCCGCGGCCTGCAACACCTGCTGCAACACCTGGATGTTCGGCGGCTTGACCATGTGGTGGTCGAAGCCCGCATCCAGCGCGCGCTGCCGGTCCGCGGCCTGCGCCCAGCCCGTGAGCGCCACCAGCGTGAGCGGCGCATCGGTCAAGCGTGCGCGCACCGCGCGGGCCAATTCGTAGCCATTCATCTCGGGCATGCCGATGTCGAGCACGGCCACGCTCGGCGTGAAATGTTCGAGCATCGCCAGCGCCTGCGCACCGCTGCGCGCCACGTGCACCTCGGCGCCGAGGATGCGCAGCAACGTGGCCAGCGTGTCGCCCGCATCCGGGTTGTCGTCCACCACCAGCACGCGTTGCGCGCCCAGGTCCACGGGTGCGGGCGCCGGCGCGATCTCCACCGGTGCTGCCTGCGCCAGCGGCACGCGCAACGTGAATTCGCTGCCGCGTCCCAGGCCTTCGCTGCGTGCGTCGAGGCTGCCGCCATGCAGGCGCGCGAGCTGGCGCGACAACGCCAATCCGATGCCGAGCCCGGCCTGGTGGCGATTGCTGTCGCGATCGCCGCGATTGAACATGTCGAAGATGTGCGGCAGCGCACCGGGCGAAATGCCGACGCCGTTGTCGCGCACGCGCACCACCGCATCGTGGCCGTCGCGCTCGGCGCGGATCTCGATGCGCCCGCCGTTTTCGGTGTACTTGGCCGCGTTGTTCAACAGGTTGGCGAGGATCTGCGTGAGGCGCACATCGTCGCCGTCCAGCACCAGGTCGTCGGCCAGGTCGATCACGAGCTCGTGCCTGGCCTGTTCGATGTCGCGCGCGCACGCATCCACGGCATCGCGGACCACGGTGGCCAGCGACACGCGTCCCTTGCGCAACGACAGGTTCGCGCTGTTGAGGCGCGAGATCTCCAGCAGGTCGTCCACCAGGCGCACGAGATGGATGACCTGGCGTTCCATCACGCCGAGCAGGCGCGGATCGGCCACCGCGTTGTCGCCGGCGCGCTTGAGCAATTCGATCGAATTCCGCAGCGGCGCCAGCGGATTGCGCAATTCGTGCGCGAGCGTGGCGAGGAATTCGTCCTTCGCGCGATCGGCCTCGGCCAGGCTGGCGGCCTGGTCGCGGATGGCCTGCTCGGCCGCGTTGCGATCGGTGACGTCGCGCGTGGTGCCGGCCACGGCCACCACTTCGCCGTCGCGATCCAGCACCGGCGCGAAGATGTAGTCGTAGATGCGCCGGCCGTTGGTGCCGGTGAACGGGATTTCGCTGCGGATCGGCGCGCGCGTGGCGATGACCTGCTCGATCTCCGAATCGTGCAGGTCCGCGTGCCACTGCTCGTAGCCCAGGTCCATCCACGTCTTGCCGCGCACGTCGTCCACGCCCCACACCTTCACCAGCGCGGCGTTGGCGTACAGCGCGCGGTGTTCCAGGTCGAAGACGTAGATGAAGTCGGGCGTGCTGTCGAGCGCGGTCTCGTAGATGCGGCGCTGGCGTTCGGCCTGCTCGGCGATGCGCGCGCGTTCTTCCTCGATCGCCTTCTGCGCGGTGACGTCGCGGAAGAACACCGAGATGCCCTGTGCGGCGGGATAGGTCGAGACTTCGAACCAGCGTTCCTGCGCGGGATAGAACGCCGTGAACGACGCGCGGACACGCTCGAACATCGCCGAGTGGTAGCCGCGCTCGAACTCGGTGCCTTCCAGGCCGGGGAACGCTTCCCACAACACGCGCCCCCGCAGGGCGCTCTCCCCGAGGATCCGGTGCGCTTCGGCGTTGACGTAATCGAAGCGCCACTGCCGGTCGAGGGTGAAGAAGCCCTCGCCGATGCTTTCCAGGATGTCGACGGCTTCTTCGGTCGCCGCCACCGCCGCGTCGTTGACGCGATGGATGATGTATTCCACCTCGCCGTGCGCGTCGAGGATCGGCGAGTTGATCGGCAGCCAGTGGCGTTCGACGAACTGGCCGTGTTCGTCGCGGATGTCGTAACGCTGCGGCGCCATCGCGTCCGGCGCGCGCGTGGCCAGCACGCGGAGCAGCGACGCGCGGAGGTTGGACACGCCGTCGGCCTCGATGTCCGGGTTGTCCGGGAACACGTCGAACAACGGCCGCCCGAAGATGGACGGATCGGTGTACGTCACCTGCAGGTAGCCGTGGCTGGCGCCGACGATCGTGAAGGCGGCGTCGGGGCGCAGGATGAGGTACCGGCCGGGAACGAACCGGAAGGCGCGCTGGATATCGTCGTCGTTCAAGGGGCGGGCAGGCAGCGTGCGAAGACGGCGAGGATACGGGAGACAGGTGAACATGCGTCCACAAACCACCCCCGGAGGCCCGATGGCCCTGCCCGCCCTGTTCAAGCCGCTGGACGTCCGCAACCTGCACCTGTCCAACCGGATCGTCATCGCGCCCATGTGCCAGTACTCGGCGGTGGACGGCTGCATGACCGACTGGCACCTGGTCCACCTCGGGCACCTGGCGCTGTCGGGCGCCGCGCTGCTCACGATCGAAGCCACGGCGGTGCTGCCCGAGGGCCGCATCAGCTGGGCCGACGTGGGCCTGTATGACGACACGACCGAAGCGGCCATGCGGCGCGTGGTCGAAGGCGTGCGCGCGTGTTCGGACATGCCGCTGGCGCTGCAGCTCGCGCATGCCGGCCGCAAGGCGTCGACCGAAGTGCCTTGGGAGGGCGGCGCGCCGCTGTCGCCCGACGATCCGCACGGGTGGCAGGTGCAGGCGCCGTCCGCGATTCCCTTCCACGACGATGCACCGGTGCCCGAAGCGCTCGACGCCGCCGGAATGGAGCGCATCCGCGAGGCGTTCGGCGCCGCGGCGGCGCGCGCGGCGCGCCTGGGCCTGGACGCGGTGCAGGTGCACGGTGCGCATGGGTATCTGCTGCACCAGTTCCTGTCGCCGCTCTCGAACAAGCGCACCGATGCCTACGGCGGCAGCCTGGAGAACCGCATGCGCTTCCCGCTCGAAGTGTTCGAGGCGGTGCGCGCGGCGTTCCCCGCCGACCGCGCGGTCACGATGCGCGTGTCGGGCACCGACTGGGTGGACGGCGGCTGGGACGTCTCGCAGACGATCGCCTTCGCGCGTGCACTCGAAGCGCGCGGCTGCGATGCGATCCACGTCTCCAGCGGCGGCGTGCATCCCGCGCAGCGCATCCCGGTCGCGCCGGGTTACCAGGTGCCGCTGGCGCGCGCGGTAAAACAGGCGATCGACATCCCGGTCGTCGCGGTGGGCCTGATCACGGAACCGGCGCACGCCGACGCGATCATCGCCAACGGCGACGCCGACATCGTGGCGCTGGCCCGCGCGATGCTCTACGACCCGCGCTGGCCCTGGCACGCCGCCGCGGCGCTCGGCGCGCGCGTGCATGCGCCGAAGCAGTACCTGCGGTGCCAGCCGCGCGGGCTGAAGGAGCTGTTCGACGTCACTCCAGGGTGAAGCCGGCCTTCAACGTCACCTGCCAGTGCATGACCTGCCCGTCGGCCACGTGCCCGCGCACGTCGGTCACCTGGAACCAGCGGATGTTGCGCACCGATTCGTGCGCCTTCGCGAGCGCCTTGCGGACGGCGTCGTCGGTACCGGTCGTCGACGAGCCGGTGAGTTCGATGGATTTGTAGACGTGTTCGCTCATGGCGGGGCCTCCGTTGCGTCCGGGGCAACGCGGCGCGCGACGCGCGGCGGCCATCGCCACGGCCGAGCTTGCACCGCGCGCGGCGGCGGTTCGTAATCGAAGTCCCGCGCCCAACAAGGCTTGCCATGTCCCCGGCCGCATCCGCTCTGCTCCAACCCGGCGACGCTGCGCCGGATTTCACCTTGCACGCCACGCCCGACCAGCGCGTCTCGCTGTCGGAGTTGCGCGGACAGCCGGTGATCCTGGCCTTCTATCCCGCCGACTGGAGCCCCGTGTGCGGCGACCAGATGGCGCTGTACAACGAAATCCTGCCGGCGTTCCGCGAATCGCGCGCGACGCTGCTCGGGATTTCCGTCGACGGCGTGTGGTGCCACGCAGCGTTCTCGGCCGAACGCGGCCTGCACTTCAACCTGCTCGCCGATTTCGAACCCAAGGGTGCGGTGTCGAAGCAGTACGGCGCGTACGACGATGCCGGCGGCGTGAGCAAGCGCGCGCTGTACGTGCTGGATTCGGAAGGCAAGGTGTTCTGGTCGCACCTCTCGCCGATGGCGATCAATCCCGGCGCGGACGGCATCCTCGATGCCCTCGACCGGTTGGGGGCGCGATGAGCACGCTGCGCACGCCGGTCGGCGAGAACGACCACATCGAAGGCCCGGAAGACGCGCGCGTCACGCTGCTGGAATACGGCGATTACGAATGCCCGTACTGCGGCGCGGCGTATCCGATCGTCAAGCAGATCCAGCATCGCTTCGAAGGCCGGCTGCGGTTCGCGTTCCGCAACTTCCCGCTGTCCAACGCGCATCCCAATGCGATGGATGCGGCGAGCGCCGCCGAGTTCGCGGGCGAACACGGGCGCTACTGGGAAATGCACGACGCGCTGTACGAGCAGCAGCAACACCTCGGCCCGGCCTTGTACGCAACGCTGGCCGAACGCTTGGGCCTGGATGCGGCCGCGTTGCAGACCGCGGTGGACGACGGTCGCTATCACGCGAAGATCCGCGCGCAGTTCACCGGCGGCGTGCGCAGCGGCGTCAACGGCACGCCGACGTTCTTCATCAACGGCACGCGCTTCGATGGCGTGGACTATCGCCAGCTCGGCGCCGAACTGGCGCAGGCGATCGACGCCGCGGGCAGTTGAACAACGGTCGCGGGGCCCGTTCGTCGGTCACTCCCCCGTCGGGGGGATTTCGCTGGCCGTTCCGCCATGCCTGCGGCGTAGCCTTTGGGTAGCCGCGCTGCGCGCGCTCGAGTGAGCCCCCCATGCACCGCAAGCGCGTCATCGTCGCCTTCGCCGCTGCCTCCCTCGCGCTGGCCGCGCTCGCCGGCGAGCCGCACCACGCGCCGCACTGGAGTTACGCGGGCGAGGAAGGCCCCGCGCATTGGGCGAAGCTCGCCCCCGAATTCAGCGCATGCGCCGGGCACCAGCAGTCGCCGGTGGACCTGGACCGGTTCAGCGACGTCGCCCTGCCCGCGCTCGCGCCGCATTACCAGGGCAGCGGGCGCGACATCGTCAACAACGGGCACACGGTGCAGGTCGACTACGCCCCCGGCAACACGTTGACGCTCGAAGGCAAGGTCTACACGCTCAAGCAGGTGCACGTGCACCTGCCGAGCGAACACCATCTGCATGGCAAGTCGCTCCCGATGGAAGCGCATCTGGTGCACGCCGACGCGGCGGGCCACCTGGCGGTGATCGCGGTGCTGTTCGACACGGGCAAGCCGAACACCGAGATCGCCCACCTGCTCGAACACGCACCGACCCACGCCGGCGCCCCCGTGCCGCTGGACGCCGCCGCGGGCATCGCGGTCGCCGGCCTGCTGCCGAAGGACCTGGGCTACTACCAGTACAACGGCTCGCTCACCACGCCCCCCTGCACCGAAGGCGTGCGCTGGCTGGTGCTGACCCATCCGCTGACCGCGTCGGGCCACCAGCTGCACGGGCTGGCCACGCTGCTCGGGCATTCGAACAACCGGCCCGTGCAACCGATCGGTGCACGGCGCGTCCTCGAATAACCCCGCGACGTGGCGGGTGGTGGTACAACCCTTGCGGCAGGGAAACGGAGGGGGAACGTGCCTCGTTGCGTCCGGACCACCGCGCTGACCTTCGTGGCCCTGTTCGCGGCCGGCTGCACGCTGGGCCCCGATTACGCGCGGCCCACCATCGATACGCCCACCGCGTACCGCAACGCCGACGCCACGTCCCCGGCCCCCACGCTCGAAAACGTCTCCGCGTGGTGGACCGGCTTCGGCGATCCGCAACTCGATGCGCTCGTGACCGAAGCGCTCGCCGCCAACCACGACCTGCGCATCGCCGCGCTGCGCGTGGATGAATTCGCGGCGCGCGCACGCACCACGCGGGCGCAGGCGTTCCCGCAGGTGGGCTACGGTGCGACCGCGGGGCGACAAGGCATCGGCGATGTCTCGACCGGCACGTATTCGGCCGTGTTGTCCGCGCGCTGGGAACTCGACCTGTGGGGTCGCGTGCGGCGCGAAACGGAAGCGGCGCGCGCCGACCTGTTCGCCACCGAAGAAGCCCGCCGCGGCATTGCGCTCACGCTGGTCGGCACCGTCGTGTCGGGCTACGTCACCTTGCTGCAGCTGGATCGCCAGCTCGCGATTTCCGAAGCGACCGTGGACGGGCGCAAGAAGAACGTCGACCTGTTCCGCGTGCGCCTGGAAGGCGGTGCGGTGTCGGACTTTGAATTCCTGCAGGTGCAGGCGGAATATGAAGCGGCACTCGCGACGCTCCCGGACATCCGCCTGGCGATCGCGCAGCAGGAACATGCGTTGTCGACGCTCGTCGGCCGCAACCCCGGCCCCATCGCGCGCGGCAAGCCGCTGGAAGGGCTCGCGGAGCCGCAGATCGCCGCCGAGTTGCCGTCGAAGTTGCTCGAGCGCCGGCCCGACATCCTGCAGGCCGAGCAGCAACTCGTGTCGGCCAACGCGCTCGTCGGCGCGGCGCGCGCCCTGTATTTCCCCAGCGTTTCGCTGACCGGCACGGGCGGCACCGCCAGCAACGAACTCGATGCGTTGTTCTCCGGACCCGCGCGCAGCTGGTCCTTCGTCGGCCAGTTGCTCGGCCCGTTGTTCGCGGGCGGCGCCATCGATGCCGCGAATGCACAGGCGGTCGCGCGTCGCGAACAGTCCGTCGAAAACTATCGCGCGACGATCCAGGACGCCTTCCGCGACGTCGACGATGCGCTGGCGGCGATCCGCGAATCGCGCGAACTCGTCACCACGCTGCAGCGGCGCGTGGCGGCGCTCGACCGCGCCGTGGGCCTGGCCACCGAGCGCTACGACAACGGCTACGCCGACTACTTCGAAGTCCTCGATACCGAACGCAACCTGTTCAACGCACAACTGTCGCTGGCCAATGCCCGCGGCGACGGCTATCGCGCGCGCACCGACCTGTATCGCGCGCTGGGTGGCGACTGGCGCGCGCAAGCGGTGCCGGCGCCGGACGCTGTTTCGCAAAGGAGTGAGTGAGTGTCCACGCAACCCGCCCCCGCGACCGCCCCGCCCCCCGCCCCCGCGCCCGACAAGCCGGATCGCCTGCGCAGGATCGTCAAGATCACGCTGCTCGCCCTGCTGGTGTTGTTCCTCTACAACATCGTCGCCGATCGGATCACGCCGTATTCGTCGCAGGCGAACGTCGATACGTACCTCGTGCAGATCGCGCCGGAAGTGAGCGGACCGGTCGTGCAGGTCGGCGTGCGCGACAACCGCCTGGTGCGCAAGGGCCAGCTGCTGTTCCGCATCGACGAAGCGCCGTATCGCATCGCGTTGCAGGCGGCCGAAGCCAGCCTCGCGGTCGCCTTGCAGGCCGAACAGTCCTCGGCGGCCGACGTGCGCGTGGCCGACGCGGCGTTGCGGAAACAACGCGCCGACCTGGCCGAAAGCCAGAAACTCGGCAAGATCGTGCTCAGCCTGGCGCAGAAGCGCGCGTTGTCGGAGACCTCCGCCATCCGCGCGCGCGCCGACATCGAAAAGACCAGCGCCGACCTCACGCGCGCCGAAGCCGAAGCCGTGCGCGCGCGCATCCGCCTGGGCGAAGGCAGCAACGGCAACCCGCAGGTGCAGCAGGCCCTGATCGCGGTCGAACAGGCGAAGCTGGATCTGCGGCGCACCTCCGTCGTCGCGCCCGCCGACGGCGCGATCACCAACCTGCGCCTGGCCGCCGGGCAATACGCCAACCGCGGATCGCCGGTGCTGAGTTTCATCGGCGGCGGCAACCGCTGGGTGATGGCGGACATGCGCGAGAACCAGCTCGGCAACATCGCGGCCGGCAATCGCGCGCTGGTGGTGTTCGACGACCATCCCGGCCACGTCTTCCCCGCGCATGTCGAAAGCGTGGGCTGGGGCGTGACGCAGGGCGGCGAAGCACCGACGGGCCAGTTGCCCGACGTCAGCGCGCCCGCGGGCTGGCTGCGCGAACCGCAACGCTTTCCCGTGCGCATCGCGCTGGATCCTCCGGAAGCGGGCGAGGCGCCGCTGCCGCCGGGGCGCAGCGGCGCGCAGGCGAACGTGGTCGTGCTCACGCGCGATACCTCGGTCTTCAATCCGCTCGCGCGCCTGTGGATCCGCGTCGTGTCGTGGATGAGCTACCTGCGATGAAACAGACGGAGGCGCAGTGGCAGTCGACGCTGCGCTTCGCGGTGGGCGTGACCGCGGCGTTCGTGTTGTGCGAATTCCTGAAGTGGTTGCCGTCGTTCCTGGCGGCCGCGCTGGTCGCGGCGTTGCTGGGCAACCTGCCGATCCGCCCGCCGGCGAAGGTCGCGATCGGGTTGCTGGTGACGATCTCCGTTTCGGCGCTCGGCGCGTTCCTGCTGTCGGTGTGGTTCCGTGGCATGCCCTTCGTGATGTTCGGATTGCTGGCGGTGTGGATGCTGCTGGCGTTCCACAAGATGCTCGGCGGCGGTTCGCCCTTGCCGCCGTTGCTGATGCTGATTTGCCTGGCCACCATCCCGGTGATCACGCTCACCGCACCGGCCTACGCCGACGTGCTGCCGATCGCGCTCGTGCGCGGGATGGTCGTGGCGCTGGCCATCATCTACCTGGTCTGGCTGCCGTGGCCCGCCGTGCAGCCGCCGAAACCGAAGCCGCTGCCGCCGCCGCGCGAGACCTCGACGTTGCGCCTGGCCTTGCTGGCCACCGCGGTGATCCTGCCGCTGATGCTGGTGTTCCTGCTGTTCGGCCTGGCCGACGTGCTGCCGGTGATGATCGCCTCGCTGATGATCGTCGCCAACTTCGATCCGCGCGCGGGCGGGCGGCAGGCGCTCGCGCTGATCGTGGCGAACTTCGGCGGCGGCATGTGCGGGATGTTGCTGTACATCGCGCTGTCGACGACACCCAGCCTGTGGTTCCTCGCGGGCCTGCTGTTCTTCGCCACGCTCGCGTTCGGCGCACGCATCAGCGCGGGCGGGCCGACGGCGCCGGTCTACGTGATCGCGTGCAACGCGATGCTGATCATCTTCGGCTCGTCGCTCGGCGACAGCGCGGGTTCGTTTTCGCTGTGGGTCACGCGCGTATTCCAGTTCACGGTCGCCGGTACGTTCGCGGTGGGCATGATGGAACTGGCCTGGCATCCACCGGTGCGCCTCCTGCCGCTCAGGGCGGGGCGTTCTTCGGGTTCTTCGCCCGGGAAAACTTGAGCTGGTCGATCACCGCGGCGGTCATCACCGCGGTCGACACCCCGAACATCAGGATCCCGTTGGCGGCTTCCACCGGCCCGAGCAAACGCCAGCGCGGCGACATCACGATGTCGCCGTAGCCGAGCGTGGAGAAGTTCACGGCCGAGTGGTACAGCGCGGTCGAGTAGTCGTTGAACTCGCCGAGCAGCAGGAACAGCACGGCCCACGCCGCCATCTGCAGGAAGTTGCCGAGCAGCATCAGCAGCATCACCGCCGACAGCGCGCGCACGTAGGACCACTGCGTGATCGGCGTCCTGCGCGGGTTGGCCTGGAAGTACGCGTACCCGCGCAGGCTCGCGCTGACGAACATCGCCTGCAACGCGACGCACAGCACGAGGACGGGAAATCCGGTCAGGATGGCGCGCAGCATGCGACGGTCAGGACTCGTCGAGGGGCGGCGACACCGGCGCGGGCGGGGCGAGCGGCACCGGCGCCAGCGATGGATCGTCGCCCTGGTCCACCCATTGCCAGAACAATTCGTAGCCCACCGCCAGCACGACGGGGCCGATGAACAGGCCGACGATCCCGCCCACCACCATGCCGCCGAGCGCACCGATCAGCACCACGGGCATCGGCACTTCGACGCCGCGGCCGAGCAGCAACGGCTTGAGCACGTTGTCGACCAGGCCGGCGACGAACACGTACACCGCGAACACGATCGTCCACAGCGACACGCCCTGCGTCGCCAGCACGTAGGCGATCACCGGCACCGTCACGATCGTCGCCGGCACCTGCATGATCCCGAGCACCAGCACGGCGAGCGCGAGCAGCGCCGCGCCCGGCACGCCCATCAGCACGAAGCCCAGGCCCACCAGCAGCATCTGGATGAACGCGATGCCGACCACGCCCTGCGCCACCGCGCGGATCGTCGAGGTGCACAGCTGCGCCACGTGGTGGCCGCGGCCCGGACCGAACAGGCGCGCGGCGATGCGTTCGGCGGCGCGCGTCCCGGTTTCGCCGAAGGCCATCACGATGCCGGCGATGATCAGCGCGGCGAGGAACAGCAGCAGCCCGATGCCCGCGCCCGCGAGCGCGCCCAGCGCCGAACGCGCGCCGCTGCGGATCTGCGGCGCGAACTTCTGCGCCAGGCTCGACAGGTCCGTGGCGGCCTGCGACCACAACGCGTGCAGGCGTTCGCCGACGATCGGCCAGCCCGCGACCGAATCCGGCGGCGGCGGAATGTGCAACTGCCCGCTGCGCGCGACCTGCAGCGCCTGCTGCGCCGAATCGGCCAGCGCCATGGACATGAAGTAGATCGGCACCAGCAGGATCGCGATCGACAGCACCACGATCACCGTGGCGATGCGTCCTTCCTTCGGGCCCATGCGCCTGCGCAGCCGCACCTGCAGCGGATACAGCATGATCGCCAGGATCACCGACCACACCATCAGGTGCAGGAAGGGCTTGAAGACCCAGTAGCAAGCGATGACCAGCGCCACGACCATGCCGGCGCGGAGCAGGACGTCCAGCAGCGCGCGCGGTGTGAGTTGTTGGTTCACTCAGGCTCCGATGCCGGATTCGGCGATGACTTCGTCTTCGTAGGCAACGAACCGTTGCAGGTCGAACGTGTCCATGCGCAGGCGCTGCGTGCCGGCGGAATACGCCATGGTCGCGAGCACGCGTTGCGGATCGCGCGCCCACGGCGGCACGTAATGCGCGTGGGCGATCACGCCGCTTTCCAGGTAAGGCGCGAGCGTGAGCACATCGGCGGTGGTCACGCGGCCGGCGAACAGCAACGGCAGCAATTCGCCCCGCCCTTCCTGCAGCACCTTGCGGATGAAGGCGTGCACGATCATCACGCCTTCGAGGTACGCCCCGTCCTTCGTGAAGCAGATGCGGCCGCGCACGTCGCCGCCGCGGAACAGCCGCGCGGCGCTGCGATAGCTTTCGATCTCGCTCTGCCCGGCATCGAGGAATCCCTTGAAGATCTCGATGAAGTCCGCGCCCGCGAGCGCCTTCTCCAGCATCACCACGCGCAACGCGATGCGGCGCAGGCGTGCGATGTCGATCGCCCCGGTGATGATCTCGGAGAACGTGGCCAGGCCTTCCTGCGTCTTCGTCGTGCGCGGCGCGCCCAGGGCGAGCGCGCGGAAATTCGGCTGGTGCTTGCCGTTGAGCGCGGTGAGCGTGTGGATGAAGGCTTCGTGCTCGGCCAGCTGGTCGAGGTCGCGCTCGGAGAACAGCGCGGTGGCGCGCAGCGTGATGCGGGTGCTGCAGGCGGTGGCCTTCGACGGCAGGTTGGGATCCAGCACGATCGCGACATCGTCGTCGCAGAAGATCGGGCCGATGCGGTCGCGCAGCCTGCGTGCGAATTCTTCGGCCGGAATGTCGAAGCGCGTTTCCGTGATCCGCGGGCCCGTCATCTCGTCGGTGACGCGGATCATTTCGCGCGCGCCGTCGGCGGCGGTGATCTCCTGGCTGCGGAAGCGCCTGTCCGGGCGCCCGTAGAGGTACGTGGAGCAGCGCGTGAATTCTTCCGTGCCGGCGCCTTCGAGCATGCGCGCGGCGACGAGGTAGCTCCACGCGGTCTTGTAGAGCCAGTGGCCGATCGGATGGCCGCGGTCGATCTGGCCCATCAGCGTTTGCAGGCCTTCGGCTTCGGCCTTGAAGGTCTTCGTGCACGGCGGCGGCGAGGGCAGTTCCGGCGCGCCGCGCTTCCAACCGTCGAGGAAGCGCGTTTCGACCTCGATCGGCCATTCGATGCATTTCAGCACCGTGATCTTCTTGCCGAGCTTGACGAGCGCGCTGTCCCACGCCTGCAGGCGCGAGAGGTCTTCGCCTGCGTTCGCCACCGTGTTCACACCGACTGCGGCCATGGCACCCTCGGTGGAGCGAGATCGTCCCTGCCCGGCCACCTTACGACCGGGACCCGCGCCTGCATTCACCGCCGGTCGGCTTGCGGCTCGCGAATCCACGCGTTCGCTTCTTCCAACGCATCCGGCGCGAAGTAGCGGACGTCGGTGGCGCGGAAGCCCTGCCCGACGAACGCCAGCGCCTCGTCCTGCCAGCGCGCGTCGCCGACGATGGCCATGCGGCGGATGCGATCGGCGTAATTGAGCATGTACGCGATGTCGTCGCCCCAGCGGTCGTTTTTCGCCCAGCCGTTGAAGTCGTCCAGCTCCACCAGCAGCCGCGTGTCCAGGCCGGCATCGATGGCGGTCTTCGCCAGCGCTTCGAGGACCTGCTGGTCCTCCAGCGTCATCAGGGCCGAGATGCGCGCAAGCACGAGGCCTGCTTCGTCGGTCGGTCGGATCTGGATCGGCATGCGCGGACTCCCTGTCAGGTTTTCGCCGGCGCATAGCGCGCCACGGTTTCCTCGATGCCCTTGCTCAGGGCCATGACTTTCTCGGCGTACTCGTTCAGCCGCTTGTCTTCGTCGTTCACCGGCGACCACGACGGCACTTCCATCGTCGCGCCCGTTTCGCGATCCACCGCGACGAAGGAGATGATGCAGTGCGTGCACAGGCGATCGTCGCCACCGAGCGGGTTGCGCGCGCGCACGTCCACCGCGAACTGCATCGACGTGCGGCCGGTGCGCACGAGCGTTGCGTTGACGGCCACGAGGTCGGAGATCTTCACCGGCGCGACGAACCGGATGCCGTCGACGGCCACGGTGACGCAGTAGCGGCCGCTCCATCCGACCGCGGCCGCGAAGCCCGCCTGGTCGATCCACTTCATCACCGCGCCGCCATGGACCTTGCCGCCGAAATTCACGTCGGTGGGTTCGGCGAGGAACTGCAGGGTGAGGCTGCGCTGGCGTTCGCTCATGGGTCGCCTTCCACCGGGGGTGCCGCCGAGTGTAGGGCCGCATGCAGCGGCCGTTGCGTGATCGCTTTGCCGTTGGTCGGTTTCATGGGGACCATCGCGCTGACGGACCTGGAGACGCTGGCCGTCGGGCTGGCTGCGCTCGTCGTGGCCGGGTGGCTGCACAAGCTGCCGGTGTTCTCGCGCATCGACGTGCCGGTGCCGGTGATCGGCGGCGTGCTCATGGCGGTGCTCGCCAGCGTGCTGCATCGCTTCAACGGCACGACGTTCGAGTTCGCCGGCACGCTGATGAACTTCTTCCTGCTGGTGTTCTTCACGACGGTGGGGCTGTCGGCGAAATTGTCCGCGCTCAAGTCCGGCGGGCGTCCGCTGGTGATCCTGTGCCTGGTGACCGTGGTGTTGCTGGTGCTGCAGAACGTGGTGGGCCTGCTGGTCGCGCGCGCTGCCGGCGCGAATCCGTTCTACGGCTTGCTCATCGGCAGCGTGTCGTTCGTCGGCGGGCCGGGCACGGCCGCAGCCTGGGCGAAGGAGGCACAGGCCGCGGGGCTGGCGAATGCACCGGAAGTCGCGGTGGGCGCGGCGACGCTGGCGGTGATCGTGGGTGCGATCGTGTCGGGCCCGATCACGGCGTGGCTGGTGCGTCGCCACCACTTGCACGGGCCGTCGGGGCCGACGCCGGCGAACTGGGTGGCGCCCGATCGCGGCGCACCGGCGCCGGCGCCGCCGGTCTCCACGATCCTGCGCGTGCTGCTGCTGATCATCATCGCGGTGCTCGTCGGCGATGCGGCGAACGAATGGGCGCGCGGGGCCGGCGTGGTGTTGCCGGGATTCCTGACGGCGATGCTCGCCGGTGCGCTCATCACCAACGTGGCGGATGTCATCGGGGCGCGCATTGCGTTCGCGCCCGTCGAGCGCGGCGGCGAGATCGCGCTGCAATGTTTCCTCGTGATGTACCTGATGGGCCTGAAGCTGTGGACGCTGGGCCCGGCGATCGTGCCGTTGCTGGCGAACCTGGTGGCGCAACTGGTGCTCGCGACGCTGGTCGGCGTGCTGCTGCTGTTCCGCTGGCTCGGCAAGGATTACGACGCGGCGCTGACCGTCGGCGGTTTCCTGGGCTTCGGCCTGAGTTCGATGCCCGTGGCGATGGCCACGATGGACAGCGTGGCCGCGCGGCACGGGCCGTCGCCGAAGGCATTCCTGTTGATCGCACTCGCGGGTTCGTTCTTCGTCGACTTCGCGAACGCGTTCATCGTGAAGGCGTTCCTGCTGCTGCCTGGACTGAACTGAGCCGCTTTTGGCTCCCTGCAGAAGCCCGCTTGGGGTGAAGACCGCGTCGCCCGAACCCGCGGCGGGGTAAGAATTTCTCGCCGACGTGGCGGCGAAAATTCTCACCCCACCACGGGCTGGGGCATCACCTTGCGTACCTTTTCGATCAAGGGGCCGACCTTGAGTTGAGGTCGCTGGCGTGCGTAGTGACGCACGCGCAACCCAATCATTGCTTTCGCGACAATCAAGAGCGCGGCGCTACCGCTTTCCTTCCTAATGTGTGGAAGGCATAGCCTTGGACAGGCGCCCCGCCTGCCAGAGAGCAGTGAGGCATTTCAGATGCGAGGGCTCGAGGTGGGCGGCGCGCCGTCCATCCGGAGAAGATGTGTTCGCCAGCGACCATCCGAATCGGTGCACTGGTCTACGCAGGCGTGTTGGCGAAAACCAGACCGCGACGAGGTCCGACGCGGCACGTCGCGTGTCTCTTTTCTGCTGTGGCAGCGGAAAAGAGACATGCGATGGGACGTGGCGGAACGCCCTCGATGGGTGTCCCCGCTTTCGCGGGGACGACGTGTACTCACCGCGCGCCTGCTTCCGCCTGGACTACGTGCCGACCGACGGTGATCGCCCGGTAACGAGCCGCGGAGTAACGTTGATGGCTTGCATGCCGGTCCGCCCCCCCACGGAGTCTTGAATGAACACGAAAGCCTACGGCGCACCCGCCGGCGACAAGCCGCTCGAACCGATGGACATCCAGCGCCGCGCCCCCGGTGCGCGCGACGTGCAGATCGAGATCAAGTATTGCGGCGTGTGTCATTCGGACCTGCACACCGTGCGCGCCGAATGGGGCGGCACGCAGTTTCCGTGCGTGCCGGGGCACGAGATCGTCGGGCATGTCACGGCAGTGGGCAGCGACGTCAAAAGCTACAAGGTCGGCGACACCGTCGGCGTCGGCTGCCTCGTCGACAGCTGCCAGCGTTGCGCCAGTTGCGCCGAAGGCCTGGAACAGTATTGCGAAAACGGTTTTGTCGGCACCTACAACGGGCCGACGGACGATCCGCCGGGCTACACCTTCGGCGGGTATTCGCAGCGCATCGTCGTGGACGAGAAGTTCGTGCTGAAGATCCGCCATCCCGAGGACCAGCTCGCCGCCGTCGCGCCGCTGCTGTGCGCGGGTATCACCACGTATTCGCCGTTGCGCCACTGGAAGGCCGGCCCCGGCAAGAAGGTCGGCGTCGTCGGCATCGGCGGGCTCGGGCACATGGGCATCAAGCTGTCGCATGCGATGGGCGCGCACACCGTGGCGTTCACCACCAGCGAGGGCAAGCGCCAGGATGCGCTGGACCTGGGCGCCGACGAGGTCGTGATCTCGAAGGATCCCGCGCAGATGGCCAAGCATGCGGGCTCGTTCGATTTCATCCTCAACACGGTCGCCGCACCGCACGACCTCGACGCCTTCACCGCGCTGCTCAAGCGCGACGGCACGATGTGCCTGGTCGGCGCGCCGCCCACCCCGCATCCGAGCCCCAACGTGGCCGTGCTGATCTTCGGGCGCAAGGCGATCGCCGGCTCGCTGATCGGCGGCTTGCCGGAAACGCAGGAGATGCTCGATTTCTGCGCCGAGCGCGGCATCGTGTCCGACATCGAGATGATCAAGGTGCAGGACATCGACCACGCGTACGAACGCATGTTGAAGAGCGACGTGAAGTATCGGTTCGTGATCGACAGCGCGACGCTGGCCTGAGCCTCAGAAGCGCAGCAGCGCGGTCAACCGCAAGGACCGCGGCGCGAAGACGTGGAAGTGCACGTCTTCGACGCCCTCGGCGGGCTCGCCCTGCAGGCGCGAGGCGTACAGGTAGTCGATGTCGTGGTCGTCGCTGTCCAGCGCGTTGAGCAGGTCGGCGTTGAAGGTCCAGCGGCCCCATTCACGGCCCACGCGCAGGTTGACGAGCGTGGAGCCGTTGGATTCCACGCTGCCGTCTTCGATCAGCGGATACGCACCGAAGTGTTTCAGCTGCGCCGTCGCAGTCCAGCCGTGCGCGTAGCGGCCGGTGAGGCCGGCACTGACGACGAGCGGGATCGATCCGGGAATCTCGTTGCCCACCGCGTCGGTATCGGTGAACCGCGCGTTCGTGCGTGACGCCTCGAAGCTGGCGACATAGCGCTCTCCGCCGAACCAGTACACGCCCAGTTCCACGCCCCGGCGCTGGCTCGGCCGACTCGGCTCGGTGATGCCCGCGTCGCCGACGAACAGCAGTTCGGAATCCAGGTGCAGGCTCCAGGCCGCCAACGTCGCCTGCAATCGATCGCCGAGGTACATGCGCGATCCCAGTTCGTAACCTTTCGACGGCACCAGTGCATCCACGCGTTGCGCGGGATCCCCGGTCACCGGATCCACGCGGATGGTCGTGCCGCGCGCGTCGTTGGAATGGAAGCCGGTGCCGTAGCTCGCGTAGAGCTCCAGCGCCTGCGACGGGCGATACGCCAGGCTCCCCTTGTACGACGTGCGCCCGTCGCGCGCGTCGCCCGAATTGGCGGCCAGCGAGCTGTCGACCTTGAAGTCGTATTCGTCGCGCCGCACGCCGAGGTAGCTGCGCCACTGGTCGTTGAAGCGATATTCCTGCGCCACGAACACGCCGAGGCTGCCCTCTTCCACCGCGTCGTCGCGCACCGTCGACAGGCGCGCGCGATCGCGCGTGCGGAACAGGCCGACCTCGCCGATGTCGTCGAAGCGGCCTTCCACGCCTACGCGCCAGTGCTGCTTGCCCGCGTCCCACTGTTGCGATGCGGAGAAGCCGTACAGCGTGCGATCGTCGACCTGTTCGAACTGGTCGCCGTTGTCGGGGTCGTCCAGGAAGTAGGTGAAGTCCGACCACAGGTCCAGCGTGCTTTTCACCACGTACGCATCGGCCCTGAACTGTCCGCCGAAGGCCGGGCCTTCCCAACCGGTCGACAGGCTGTACCGCGAAGACTCCCCGCCTACCGTTGTGTCGAGCGAACCGAATTCGGAGATCAGCCCCGCCTCCACGGCGCGCTCGGGTATCTGGTCCGGCGAATTCCACTGGTTGCGATACGCCATCAGCATCACGTGCCCGCGGCCTGTGCCGACCGCGCCGCTGTACCGCACGAGCGCGTTGCGCTTGCGCACGTCTTCGTCGATGTCCGTCCACGGACCGTCGCCCTGTTGCAGTTCGCCGGCGAAGTACAGGTCGCGACCGCCGACCTGCAACGAATCCACCACGACCGCACGCGCATACCCGTGTTCGCCCGCGGTCACTGCAACCTCGCCTTGCGTGGCCTTGTCTGCAATCGCGAAGCGCGCCGACCCCGTCGATGCGAAATCCCCGACGTCCGCGTAATACGTGCCCTTGCGATACGTGAGCGTCTCGACGGTTTCCGGGATCAGGAAATTGAGATCCGTCCAGCCTTGCCCGTGGCCATGCGTGCGCATGTTGACCGGCATGCCATCCACCCACGTCGCAAAGTCGGTGCCGTGGTCGAGGTTGAAGCCGCGCAGGAAATACTGGTTGGCCTTGCCGCTGCCCGAATGTTGCGTGGCGACGAGGCCGGGCACGAACTCGAGGAGATCGCCGGTGCGCAGCATCGGCCTGGCGGAAATCTCCGTGGGGCCGACTTCCCCTTCGGATGCGCTGATGGCTTCCCCGACGAGGCTGGCGCGGCGACCGAGGACGATGACCGTGTCGAGCTGTTCCGGCGTGGCGGTGCTTTGCGCCAGAGCGCCCGCCGAAGCCATCGAGGCGGCCAGGCCGAGCCAGCGCGCGGTATGTCGGGGAATCTGCATGTCCGGGAGGACCTCCGTGTCCGGTCTACGGACGCCACGCCCGCGCGGATGCACGGGCGCGACATTCACGCACGACGCCCTCGGGCGCTGTACTGCCCCTTGGTGCAAATCGTTTCCCCGTGGAATTCGGAGCGCTAGTCCGTCGCCGCGTCGGCGAACACCCGCTTCCAGTCCTGCGCCATGTCCACGACGACCCAGCCGTTGTCGTTCGCCGCGTCCAGCGCCTTGTCGAGCTTGCCGACCTTCGAATCGCGGTCGTAGGCGAACTCGCGCTTGTCGTCGGTGTGGTGGAGGATCGCGCCGAAGCGTGCGCCCTCGCCCGCCGTCGTCCACTGCAACATTTCGAAATCGCCGTCGGAATTGCCGAATGCGAACACCGGGCGCCGCCCGATGAAGCGCTGGATGCCGACCGGCTTGCCGGCGTGGTCGTCGACCAGGCCGATCGACGGGACTTTCAGCAGCACCGGGGTGCCGTCGCGCACTTCGAACTTCAGGTCGACGTAGCTGCCGACCACGTGCTCTGGCGGCACGCCGTACGCGGCTTCGACCCACGGCCGCATGAACTCCTGCCCGCCGCCCGACACGATGTACGTCTTGAAGCCGTTCGCGCGCAGGTGTTGCATCAGCTCCTGCATCGGCACATAGGTCATCCCGTTGTACGGCTTGCCGGTCGCGGGATGGCGCGCGGCGGACATCCAGTCGCGCACGATGGCGCTGAATTCCTCCGTCGTCATGCCGGCGTGCGTGGCCGCCAGCAGCACCATCGCGCCGTGTTCGCCGCTCGCCGCCACGCCCGCGATGTTGCCGGCGAGCACGGACTTGAAGGGTTCGGTGTCGCGCCATTCCGGATGGTGCGGCGCCAGCGCGCGGATGCGGTCCAGCACGAACAGCAGCTGGAAATACATCGGCTTCTCGGCCCACAGCGTGCCGTCGTTGTCGAACACCGCAATGCGTTCTTCCGGCGGGACGAACTGCGGCCCGCCGTTGCGCGTTGCCCCGGCGACGAAATCCAGGATCGCGCGCCGCGCCGCGCCGTCGTTCCACGACGGCAGCGGATCGCCTGCGTTCGACGTCATGCGCCTGCGCTTACTTGCCCGCCGATCCCGGCGGGAAGTCCGCGAACATCTTGTCCAGGCCCGCGTTGACGGCGGTGGCGAGCTTCTCCTTAGAATCCGGCACCGTGCCGCTGGCCACGCCGCGCCACACCGCCTTCTTCGTCTTCGCGTCGAACATGTCGAGCACCAGCGTGCCGACGGTGTAGGTGCGCACGGTGGTCGTCGCCGTGCCCATGCCGCCCCAGCCCCAGCCGTAATAGCCGCCGCCGCTGTAGAACGTGTCGAGCGATTGCTGTTGCTGCGTGGCCACGTTGGCGATGATCGCCAGGTCCGCGCTGCCTTCCGGCGCGAGCGACAGGCCTTCGGCGCGCATGCGGGCGTCGATGCCATCGATCAGGCGCTGCTTCGCCAGCGGGTTGGCGGTTTCGGGTTCCTTCGCCCAGTAGTAGGTGTGGAAGCTGGTGAAGTTGGCCGACGGATCGTGGTCGGTCTGCACGTCGGGCGTCGATGCGCAGCCCGCCAACGCCAGGCTGCACGCGACGAGGAAGCTTGCGCCGAACAACCGTGTCTGGAGCCGGGGCGCGTTCATGGGCAACCTGTTTTCGGGGGTCGGGCCGACACCGTAACGGCCGGTCCGGTTAACGTCATGCGAAGTTCTACGCACCGCCCATCCGAAAACTTACCTAGGACGGCGTGCCACCGGATCCGGGCAGTTCCACCGCTTCCTTCAGGTCGCGCTCGAGGAAGTAGTTGAGGAAGGTGCGGATCAACGCGATGGCCGCGAGCTGGCCGATGTCGTCCCAGTCCGGCGCGATGGCGCTGCGCACGATGTCCGCGGCCAGCATGAACTCCAGGCCCAGCAGCAACCAGCGCGCCAGGCTCAACCACGCCTGCCGCCGCAAGCCCTGCGAGGTCGTTGCATGCAGGCGCGCCAACGCGGGCAGCACGCGCCACAGCGCTTCCACCGCGCCGATCACGATCATCAGCACCGACAGGCCTTCCAGCGCCAGGGCGATCGCGCTGCTGACTTCGCGGAAGAGCTCCTCCATGGCGCGCTATCCGCGCACGACGCAGCGGAAGCCGAGGTGCGAGGTGGATGTATCGACGGGCTGCGCCATGCGCGCGGCCGGGCGATAGCGCCGGCAGTAATTGGGCGCGCACAGGTGCGAGCCGCCCTTCATCACGCGCCGCGGAATGTGCGCCTGCGGCACCGCGGGATCGAAGCTGTCTTCCTCGCGACCTCCGCGCGGGTTCTCGGGAATGCAGCAGGCCTTGATCACTTCCCCCGGATGCCGCGCGCGATACCAGTCGGAGGTCCATTCCCAGACGTTGCCGATCATGTCGTACAGGCCGTGGCCGTTGGGCGGGAACGCACCGATCGGCGACGTGCCGACATGCCCGTCTTCCGCGCGGTTGTCCCACGGGAACTCGCCTTGCCAGGTATTCGCGCGATGCACGCCGCCGGGAATGAATTCATCGCCCCAGGCGTATTCCGCGCCTTCGAGTCCGCCGCGCGCGGCGAACTCCCATTCGGCTTCCGTCGCGATGTCCTTGCCGATCCATTGCGCGTAGCGCGCGATGTCCACCCACGCCACGTGCACGACGGGATGGTCCTCCTTGCCGTCGATGCTGCTGCCCGGGCCTTGCGGGTGTCGCCAGTTCGCGCCGGGGATGAACTGCCACCACTGGAAATGATCTTCCAGCCGCACGCGCCCCCGCGGCGGCACGAACACGACGGACGCGGCGCGCAGCATCCCGGGCAACGCACCGGGATAGTCCGCCGGATCCGGTGGCACTTCGCAGAACGTGCGATAGCCCGTCGCCTCCACGAAGCGCGCGAAGTCCGCGTTGCTCACGGGCCGCGCGTCGATCCAGAAGCCATCCACCGACACGCGATGCGCCGGCGCTTCCTCCGGGTAATGCGCATCCGAGCCCATCACGAACGTACCGCCTTCGATCCACACCATGCCGGCGTCCGGCGCCGCGCGACCCGAGGGGGGAGGGTTGGCGCGCGACGCCGGTGCGTCGGCAGGTGCGATCGAAGCCGGGGCGTCCATGCGTGCGTCAGCCACCCGCGGCCGCCTGCTCCATCGCGATCGCCGCGTTGTCGACGGTGAAGGTGGCCGACTTCTGCCGCGGCGGGAACGCCTTGAACGTGCCCATGAAATCCGCGGCGATCTTCTGCGCGGCCATCAGGATGTAGGCATGGCTCATGTACCAGTCCCAGTACGTGTTGGACGTGATGTCCGCACGCTCGTACGGATCGGTGCGCAGGTTGTAGAACTTCGGCGTACGCAGCCGCACGAAGGGTTCGGCCCACACTTGCAACGTGCCGGGGCAGCGCTGCTCCAGGAACACGATCTTCCAGTTGTCGAACCGCAACGCGACCATGTCGCCGTCGTCGCTGAAGTACATGAAGCCCTTGCGCGGACTCTTGTCCTCTTCGCCCGTCAGGTACGGCAACAGGTTGTAGCCGTCGATGTGCACCTTGTAGGTCTTGTCGCCGGCCTTGTGGCCCTTCTTCAGCTTTTCCATGATGTCGGGCTCGCCCGCGGCGGCGAGGAACGTGGGCAGCCAGTCGTGGTGGTGCACGATCTCGTTCGACACCACGCCGGCGGGGATCTTGCCGGTCCAGCGAACGATCTCCGGGATGCGGAACGCGCCTTCCCAGTTGGTGTTCTTCTCGCTGCGGAACGGGGTCATGCCGCCGTCGGGCCAGGTGTTCATGTGCGGCCCGTTGTCGGTGCTGTAGATCACGATGGTGTCTTCGGCCAGGCCGAGTTCGTCGATGACGTCGAGCACCGTGCCCACGTTCTTGTCGTGGTCGATCATCGTGTCGTGGTACGGCGACTGCCAGCGCCCCGCCTGCCCCACGCTTTCGGGCTTGGTGTGCGTGCGCAGGTGCATGTGCGTGAAGTTGACCCAGCAGAAGAACGGCTTGCCCGCCTTGTGCTGGCGCTTGATGAAGTCCACCGCCGCGGCGGCGAAATCGTCGTCGCAGGTTTCCATGCGCTTGCGCGTCAACGGGCCGGTGTCTTCGATCTTCTGCTTGCCCACGCGGCCCCAGCGCGGCATCTCGGTGGCGTCGTCCTTGTCGGTGGCGAAGGTGTGCAGCACGCCGCGCGGACGGAAGTTCTTGTTGAACTCCGGGAATTCCTTCACCGACGGATAGTCCGGATCCTCCGGGTCTTCCTCGGCGTTGAGGTGGTAGAGGTTGCCGAAGAATTCGTCGAACCCGTGCACCGTGGGCAGGAACTTGTTGAGGTCGCCCAAGTGGTTCTTGCCGAACTGGCCCGTCGCGTAGCCCAGCGGCTTGAGCAGTTCGGCGATGGTGGGATCCTCGGCCTGCAGGCCGATCGGCGAACCCGGGATGCCGACCTTCGTCATGCCGGTGCGATACCCGCTCTGGCCGGTGATGAACGACGCGCGCCCCGCGGTGCACGACTGTTCGCTGTACGAATCGGTGAAGCGCATGCCTTCGTTGGCGAGACGGTCGATGTTGGGCGTGCGATAGCCCATCAGGCCGTCGGAATAGCAGCTCAGGTTCGAGATGCCGATGTCGTCGCCCCAGATCACCAGGATGTTGGGCTTGCCGTTGCCGCCCTTCCCGCCCGACTTGGCGGCTTCGGGCTTCTTTTTCGTTGCGGTTGCCATGGGAGTCTCCGTGAGGGGCGCCGCTTACGAGAACGGCGCAACGTTGAATGTCATGCTGACGACGGCGAACAGGCCGATCAGCCACAGCAGCGCGGCGGTGATCAGCGTCGGCGATACCGGGTACGGGCTCTCGCCGTGGATGAGGCCGGCCTGCACCATCGACTTGCGCTCGGCGCGCAGCACGCGCATGTAGACCACGTGGTGCCACAGCCCGAGCGTGAGCAGCACCATGCCGAGCGCCACCAGTGCGATGCCGAAGTTGCGCGGGGCGTTGGCGCCGAGTTCGAAGCCCGGCGTCTTCACCATCTTCCCGAAGAACTGGAAGATCGTGAACCCGAAGCCGATCAGCGACAGCGACGTGCGCACGATGGACATCAGCGTGCGATCGGTGCTCATGCGCGTGCGCTGGAACGACATGCCGGTGCGCCGCATCGACATCTCGGTGCGGTCGGTCGACAGGTTGGTGCGGTGCGAGGACAGGTCGGTGCGGTATTCCGACAGCGACGTGCGGTGTTCCGACAGGCCGGTGCGATGGTTCGACAGGCCCGTGCGATACGCCGAGTAGTTGGTGGACGCCACGTCGGACGCCTGGCCGGTGACGTCCGGGATCGGCGGCACCGGTTGTACCTCCACGCGATCCGGGCGCGGATGGACCACCGCCGCCTTGTCCTGGTCCGCGCTCATGTCCTGCGCTGCCGCCGGGGAATCGTGTGGGACATTCGCGCGCTGCCGTTCGCGAGGGACGCCAGAATCGACGGACCACCCTGCACCGCACAACGCGATAACTACTGCCCGGGGCCCAGTAGTTTTACTGTCCAACGCGCACGCGCCGGCTGCCTATGCTGCCGCCATGGCGCGCGACGACCTCTCCCTCATGCGCGGTGGCCCGGTGTTCCGCGTGCTGCACGCGATGGGCCTGGTGCGCCCGGATCTCGAGAC
Organism: Lysobacter helvus; assembly: GCF_018406645.1. Taxonomy (NCBI): domain Bacteria; kingdom Pseudomonadati; phylum Pseudomonadota; class Gammaproteobacteria; order Lysobacterales; family Lysobacteraceae; genus Lysobacter; species Lysobacter helvus. The sequence continues at coordinate 2,329,147 of NZ_AP024546.1, read as the reverse complement.
GCCAACGCTCATCGCGATCGCCTTGGTGGTGGTCGCGCTCGGTCCGCCGGCGGTGATGGCGTGGTCGGCGGGCACGCTGCTGCCGGGCGGCGGCGCACCCATTCCCCTGGCCGGCGATTACCTCGTGATCGGGCGCTTCCTGTTCGCCGTGCCGGCGCTGGTGCTGGCCGCTTCACCGTGCGACCGGCTGCTGCGCGCGGCGCTGCGGCAGGTGGGGCGCGGCGGCATCGTGCTCGACGAACAACGCGCGGCCTACGACGGCCTGCTCGCGCGCGCCGGCCGCTTGCGCGATTCGTGGGTGCCCGAACTGGTGTGCGCGGTGCTCGCGATCGCACCGGCGCTGGTCGGCGCGGTGGCGCTCGGCGACCTGTGGCACCTGCGTACGTGGATGCTGGCCACCGACGGCACGCTCACGCCGGCGGGGGCGTGGTACCACGCGGTGTCGCTCTCGATCTTCCGCTTCGTCGGTTTGATCTGGCTGTGGCGGTACCTGCTGTGGTCGTGGCTGCTGTGGCGGCTGGCGCGCATCGGCCTGCGCGTGCAGCCCACGCATCCCGATGGTGCGGGCGGGCTCGCCTTCTTCGCCAATGCGCAATCGCGCTTCGCGGTGATGGCGTTCGCCTGCGGGTGCATCGTGGCGGGCAACAGCCTCAACCACGTCGTGTACCAGCACGTGACACTGTCGAGCCTGCAATACCTGCTCGGCGGCTGGATCGTCGCGGCCACGCTGCTGCTGGTGCTGCCGCTCGGGTCGCTGTGCGGCACGTTGCTGCGCGCCAAGCGGCATGCATTGTTCAAGTACGCCGCGATCGGGCAGCGCGCGTCGCTGGAATTCGACTTGCGCTGGAAGAAAGGCACGAGCGACGGCGCCGAATCGCTGCTCGACAGCCCCAACCCCTCGGCGCTGGCGGATTTCAACGCGGTGTTCGACAGCATCCGGCGCATGCGGCTGGTGCCGGTCTCGCGCAACGTGCTGGTCGCGCTCGCGTTGTCGGCGGCGCTGCCGTTGTTGCCGGTGGTGTTCGTGGCGGTGTCGTTCGACGAGGTGGTCAAGCGCCTGCTATCGATCATCGTGTGACGCTTCGTGGCGATGCCGCCCCGCGATCGACGCCGACACGAACACCTGCCCCGCCAGCGCCGCGTGCACCGCGGGAATCAGGTCGTCGCCCGCGTCGTCCTTGAGCACGTAGCCCAGCGCGCCGGCGGCGCGGACGCACTCCATGAGTTCCGGTTCGGTGTGCACCGAGGTGACCACCACGGCGAGGTCCTTGCGCTCGCGGCACAGGGTCTGCACCGCGGGCAGTCCATCCAGGCCCGGCAGGCGCAGGTCGGTGACCACCGCATCGGGCAGGAGGTCGCGCGCGATCTGCAGCAGCGACCAGCCGTCGCGCACCAGCGCCACCACTTCGAAGTCGCGCGCAAGCAGCCGGCGCAACTGGCGCGCAACCGACATGCTGTCTTCCGCCAACAGGATCCGCGGCGGATACCTGGAGTGCCCCGCGTTCATCGCCGAGCATCATGCAGTGCGCGGAGGCTCGTCCACCAAGGTAAAACAACCGAGGGCGGGCAAGTAAAACTACGCGCCGCGGACCAGCAGAACCTCGGTAGCGGCTGCCGTCAGTGCGTGCGCTCCTCGGCTTCGGGTTCTTCCTCGAAGCCGGAAATCAGCCCCATGCGCGAGGCCTTGCGCACCAGGTCCACGGTGCTGTGGACGCCGAGTACCTGCATGATCGTGTACTTGTGCGATTCCACCGTGCGCACCGACAGGCCCAGTTCCCAGGCGATCTGCTTGGAACGCAGGCCGCGCGCGACGCGATGCAGGATGTCGCTCTGCTTGTCGGTGAGCGCGGGCGCCGTGCGCGGGGCCGCCGAGGCGGAGATCGTGCGCACGGCAAGCGTCGGGGTGATGTAGGTGCGGCCCGCCAGCACTTCCTGGATCGCACGGACGAGTTCCTCGCCCGCCGAATGCTTGAGCACGTAGCCGCTGCCGCCCGCGTTGATGGCTTCGGCCGCCATCTCCGGCGATCCGTGCATCGTGAGGAAGATGAAAGGCGTGTCGTGGCCGAGTTCGCGCAGCTGCCGCATCGCATCGATGCCGCTGATGCCTTCCATGGTGATGTCGCTGATGACCACGTCGGGTTCGGACGCTGCGACCGCCGCGACCAGCGCTTCGCCCGACTGCACCAGCCGTACGTCGCCGAAGCATTCCATCAGCAGGCGTTCGACGCCCTGCGCGACCAGCAGGTGGTCGTCGGCGAGGAGGAGGTCGATGTCCCGCGCGGGCGCGTGGCCCGGTGCCACGTGGGTGTGCTCGCTCATCACTCGCTCCGTCGCGCGGCAAGTCGTGATAGTTGTGTGAACTCCGTTCAAACGCCGTGAAAACCGCGTATCGGAATGTTGTCCTCGCATCGCAGCCGTTCGCGTGACACTACGTATGGAAGGGCTGTTCAGGGCAGCCCGGTGCGCGAGGAGTGCATTCGTGGAATGGGCCATGTCCGCGAAATCGAGGTTCGGCGCGCCCATCGTCGTCGGGATCGCCACGGCCTTCGCGCAATCGCTCGAAGTGGAGCCGTGGACGCATTTGGTGTTCACGCACGTCGTCTGGTTTCCCGGCGCCGTATTGATGTGCTGCCTGTTGCTGGTGCCGACCGCGCGCTGGCCCGCGTGCATCGCCGGCGCGGTGCTCGGCAGTGCGTTGTTCTGCGTCGGGATGGGCCGGCCGTTGTTGCCGCATTGCGTGGTGCTGCTGGGGGAATGCGTGCTGGTGGCGGGCGCGAGCTTGCTGCTGCGTGCGCCGGCGCGCGACGGCATCCAGGATTACGTCGACATCGGGCGCCTGCTGCTCGTCGCGGGCATGGCCCTGCCCTTGATCGGCGGCGCATGGGCGCGCGCCGCCACGCACCAGCTCGGCCTGGTGGACATGCCGGATGCGTGGTCGCAGGTGGTGCTGGCGCGCAGCATCGGGTACCTGATCCTGGTGCCCTGCTTCATCGGCGGCCTGCATTACCTCCGCACACCGTGGCACGTGCGCCAGGCGCACTGGCCCGCCCTCGCGCTGGGCACCGTGCTGCTGCTCGCGCTCACGCTGGCCTGGAGTTCGCACTGGGCCACCAGCAATACCGCGCCCTTGCTGCTCCTCGCGCCCACCGCGTTCCTGATCTGGGCGTTGCAGGCCTTCGGCGTGGCGGGGGCGTTCGTCGCGTGGCTGTTCGTGTTCGCGATGGCGCTGGGACAGAGCAGCCTCGGCCTTGGCCCGCTGGTGCGCGACACGTTCGAGGCGACGATCCTGCGCACGCAGATGTGGGCGCTGGGCACGACGGGCGTGCTGCTGGTGCTGGCCGCGCTGTCCGAACAACGCCGCGTGAGCCGCGCGTCGCTGGAGGACGCCTACGGCCGCCTGAGCGCGCTGGCCCGCAAGATGATGATCGTGCAGGAAAGCGAACGCGTGCGGATCGCGCGCGAGTTGCACGACGACATCAGCCAGACGCTCGCGTCGATCTCCATCGAGATGAGCGCGCTCAAGCGCAGCATGGAAGGCGAAGACCGCGCGCGCGTGGACGATATGCAGGAACACCTGCGGGGCGTGTCGGAGGACGTGCGGCGCCTGTCGCACGACCTGCATCCCAGCATGCTGCGTTACACCAGCCTGGCCGCATCGCTCAGCGCGCTGTGCGAGAGCCGCACGCATCCCGGCGGGCTGCAGGTGCACTGCGACGTGGAAGACACGCCCACGCTGAGCAACGACCAGAAGCTCAACCTGTTCCGCATCGCGCAGGAAGGCATCCACAACGTGGAGAAGCATGCGCGCGCGGGCCAGGCGCGCATCACGCTGGCCTGCGTCGACGACGACATCGTGCTGCGCATCGACGACGACGGCGTGGGCCTGTCCCCGCGTGGCGGCAGCGTTGCGCGCGAGTCGCCGGGCCTGGGCATGATCAGCATCGGCGAGCGCGCGAAGATCCTGCAGGGGCACTTCACCCTGCGCGCGCGCAGCGGCGGCGGGACGCGCCTCGAAGTGCGCTGCCCGCTGCAACCGGCCGACGTCCAGTAGAACTACTGGCGGTGCACTGCGTAGAAATCGGGTTGGCGCGCGCCACCCGGGGCGGGCTTACTGCATGCCGGGCCCGTGGAGACCTCGCCATGCCGCGCGTCGCGTCGTTCATCGCATTCATGGTCGCGTGCTCGGGCGCGGCATTCGCGCCGGCGCACGCGTCAGAAGGCGCGCTGGGCCGCCCCATCACCGGCGTGCAGGGAACGAACTTCGCGGGCGTGGTGCCGGCGACGCCCGGCTTCAACCTGTCGGTGCAATACATCTACTACGGCGCGTCGATCGGCGCGGAACGCGAAGTGCCCATCGGCGGCACCTCCGCGCTCGGCATCGACCTCACGGCGCAGCTGCTCGCCTTCAGCGGCGTGTACGTGTGGCCCACCGGCGAAGGCAAGTGGAACTACGCCACCGCGGTCGCGGTGCCGTTCGCGGACATGGATGCCAGCGCCGATGTGCGCATCGGCCGCTTCGGTGCGAGCACCAACGACCGCGATTCGGGCCTGTTCGATGCGACCTTCGTGCCGGTGATCGCGAGCCGGCATTTCAGCCAGACCAGGCACATGTCGCTGGCCTTGTACGTCAGCGCGCCGACGGGCTCGTACGATCCCGACCGCCTCGCCAACCTGAGCCTCAACACCTGGATCTATTCGCCGACGGTGGGCTACACGCAGCTGTTCTCGAAGGGCGAAGTGGAATTCAGCACGCTGGCGGCGGTGGACTTCTACACGAAGAACGACGCCACCGATTACCAGAACGGCGCGGTGTTCCGCGTGGATGCGTTGCTGATGCGGCGCTATCCGAATGGCTGGGGCCTGGGCGCGGCGGGCGGCTGGATCGAACAGGTCGAAGACGACACCGGGCCCACCGCCGATCGCTTGAACGGCTTCCGCGGGCATTCGCTCGGCATCGGCCCGCTGGCGACGTATGCGAAGAAGTGGGAAGGCGGGCAAGTGGAGTTCTCGGCGCGCTGGTTGTACGAGTTCGACGTCAAGAACCGCTTCCAGGGCCATCCGATCATGGTCACCGCGACCATCCAGTTCTGAGGGCGACGCCGATGCGTATCGCAAAGTGGCTGTGGTTGTTGGCGATCCTCGCATCGCCGCTCGCGCGCGCGCAGGACAACGCGGACGAACTCGCGAAGCAACTCTCCAATCCCGTCGCCTCGCTGGTCAGCGTGCCGTTCCAGTACAACGCGGACTTCAGCATCGGGCCCGAGGATGGCGTGAAGCACACGCTCAACATCCAGCCGGTGATCCCGCATTCCTTGAACGAACAATGGAACCTGGTCACGCGCGTGATCGTGCCGGTGATCCAGCAGGACGATGTGCTCGGCAATTCCGGCAGCCAGTTCGGGCTCGGCGATACCACGCCGACGTTCTTCTTCTCGCCGAAGGCACCGACGGCGGGCGGATGGATCCTCGCCGCGGGCCCGGTCTTCCTGTTGCCGACCGCCACCGACGATCGCCTCGGCGGCGAGAAATGGGGCATCGGCCCGAGCGTGCTCGCGCTGAAGCAGACGCACGGCGGCTGGACCTACGGCGTGCTCGCCAACCACCTCTGGTCCGTCGCGGGCGCCGACGATCGCGCGGACGTCAGCTCGACGTTCCTGCAACCGTTCCTGGCCAAAGGCCTGTCCGGCGGCCGCACGATTTCGCTCAACGCCGAATCCAGCTACGACTGGAAAAGCGAGCACTGGAACGTGCCGCTCAACCTCGGCTATTCGAAGGTGACGCGTTGGGGCCAGCAGATGGTGAGCCTGCAGGGCGGCGTGCGCTGGTATCCGACCGCGTTCGGCGACGGCCCGGACTCGGGCGTTCGCTTCACGCTGACGCTGCTGTATCCGAAGCACTGACGAGGTCGCCATGGAACTGCATTACATGCTGGGGCTGTCGGATGTCTTCGTGCTGCTGTTCGTGACGCTGGGGCCGCCGCTCAAGGTGCCGGCCGCGTATTTCGACGTGACCCGCACGCTCGAGCCGCGGGCAGCGAAGCAACTGGCGACGCGCGCGTTCGCATTCGCGCTCGCCGCCTCCCTGCTCGGCGGCGCGGTGGGCGCAGCGTTGATGTCGAAATGGCACATCTCGATCCCGGCCATGACGCTGGCCGCCGGCGTGGTGTTCTTCCTGGTGTCGCTGCGCGGCGTGCTGGCCGAGTACGACGCGCACATGCATCCGCCTGTCGCCCCCGACCCGGCCGCGCCGGTCCCTTCGGCCTTCAGGATCGCGGTGCCGATGCTGGTCACGCCCTACGGGATGGCCGCGATCATCCTGCTCGTGGCGCGCTCGCGGCAGATGGAACGTGGCCTCACGGTGGGGGCGCTGGTGATCGCGGTGATGCTGCTCAACCTGCTGGCGATGCGCTACGCGCGCCCGATCCTGCGCTTCATCGGCACGATCCCGCTGCAGCTGTTCACCACGATCGTCGGCGTGCTGACGATCGGGCTGTCGCTGCAGATCCTGATTTCCGGGCTGGTGGGCCTGGGGTTGATCGACGCGGGCGTGGTCAACGGCGGATGAGTTCGATGTCCACGCCCATCACCGGCGCGGCCAGTTCGATCCCGAAGCGTCGCTCGCCGCGCAGCGCCCGCAGCTGCACGTAGTTGGCGGCGACTTCCACGTGGAAATCCTGGCTGTCGAGCACGTCGCGGAAGGCGTTCTTCAGCGCGAGCGCGATGGCGCGGTCGGTCTGGCCTTGCTTGACGTCGATCGACACGTCCATCGGCGCGGTGTCGTTGCGCCACAGGCGGAACGTCAACTTGCCGTCGGCCTTCGCGCTGCGCTCGACCTTGATCGACCAGGATTGCGAGGTGACCTTGGGACGCGCGGCCTCGTCGACGCCGGCGGAAGCGGCCGCGGTGGCGGGTGCGGCGACCTGCGCCTGCGCCACGCCGGACAGTAATGCGAACACCAGGACTGCCAGTTTCATCGCCCTCTCCTTCCCTTGATGTCAATCGACGTGGGTCCGGCGCGAGGTTACAACGTCCGCCCGTCCGTGCGGGAACGTGGTTTTACCTGTGCCCGGGCCAGTAGTTTTGCGGTGCCGCCCGGTGCGGGCGATCCCGATAATGCCGTCGTCATGCCGTCGACCCCGCGTTGCCACGCAGGAGGTTCCATGCGCACTTCACTTCGATTGGCCGTCGCGCTGCTGCTGGTGGTCGCGGGCGGTTGCGGGAAGAAAGACGCGACGCCCGCCGCCACGCCCGCAGCACGCACGGTCGCGCCCGCCGCGACGGTCGCGCCAACCTCGACGGTGGCGGCCGCCCCCGCGGCGGCGCCGGTGAAGGACGCGGTGTTCTCGCCGCCCGAACTCGACCAGATGGTCGCGCCGATCGCGCTGTATCCCGATCCGCTGCTCGCGCAGGTGTTGATGGCCGCGACGTATCCCGGCGATGTCGCCGATGCCGCGGCGTGGTCGAAGCAGAATCCGAAGGCGACCGGCGATGCCGCCGTGCAGCAGGTCGCGTCTCAACCGTGGGATCCGAGCGTGCAATCGCTGGTCGCGTTCCCGCAGGCACTGGCGACGCTCGGACAGGATCCGGCGTGGGTGCAGCGCCTCGGCGATGCGTTCCTCGCGCAACCGGACGACGTGATGGATGCGGTGCAACGCTTGCGTCACCAGGCACAGTCGGCCGGGAACCTCGAATCCAACAAGTACCAGACCGTCAGCGTGTCCGCTGCGCCCGCGCCTGCCGCCGGTGAAGCCGCGCCGATGGAGACGGCCCCGATGCAGGGCGGCATGGAATCCGGGCAGTCGAGCCAGTCGACCATCGTCATCGCGCCGTCGGATCCGGAAGTCGTGTACGTCCCCAGCTACAACCCCACCGAGGTCTACGGTGCGTGGCCCAACCCCGGGTATCCGCCCGCGTACTACCCGCCGCCGCCGGCGTATTACGCGGGCAGCGCGTTGATGGCGGGCCTGGCCTTCGGCACGGGCGTGGCGATCACCAATGCATTGTGGGGCGACATGAACTGGGGCGGCGACGACATCGACATCAACGTCAACCGCTACAACAACATCAACGTCAACAGCAACATCAACGCGAGCAGCAACCGCTGGCAGCACAACGCGGTGAACCGCGATGGCGTGCCGTACCGCGATCGCGCCAGCCGCGAACAGTACGACCGACGACTGCCCGGCGCGGAATCGCGCGAAGGCTTCCGGGGCGACAGCAACCCGCAACGTGCGCAGGCGCGCGAACAGGCGCGGGCGTCGATGGAACGGCGCGGCGTCGAACCGCGCGCAAACGCAGGCACCGGGACGCGCGATCTTGCGGGCGGCGGCAATCGCGACCAGGCCCGCGATCGTGCACGCGCTGCAACGTCGGACAATGCCGCGCGCGAACGCGCCCGCAACGCGAGCGGCAACGCGGGGCAACGCGATCGGGCGCAGCAGACGGCGCGGGATCGCGCGGGGGGTGCGCAGGGCGCGCGCGATCGCCAGCAGATGGCATCGAACGATGGCGCACGCCGCCAGCAGTCGCAACAGAACCATCGCCCGCGCGGCGAATCCACGTCGCAGTCGCGGCAGGCCGCGCAACGCCAGCAGCGCGCGCAGTCCGGCGCGCGCGACAACGCCTTCCAGGGCGCGCGCCAACCGCAGCAGGCGCGCGCGCAGGCGCAACGCGGCCAGGCCAGCCACGCGCAGGCGCGGCAGGCCAGCGCGGGCGGCGGGCGCGGCGGCGGCCAGCGCGGCGGCGGCGCATCGCGTCCCGCGGGACAACAAGTGAACCGCCAGGCTTCCGCGCCGCGCCAGAGTGGCGGCGCGCGGCAGGGCGGCGGTGGTCGCCATCGCTGAGGAGTTCGCCATGCATCACGCCGCGCTTCGCATTCCCCGCACGCTGCTGTTGATGGCGGCCCTCGCCTGCACGCCCGCCTTCGCGCAGCAGGCCTACCCCACCACCGACGCCGCCGCGCAGGCGTTCGTCGATGCACTCGGCACGCAGAAGGCCGACCAGGCGAAACTGGCCGCGCTGCTCGGCAAGGATTGGCGCACGTTCATTCCCATCGAAGGCGTCGAACGCACGGACGTCGACGCGTTCCTCAAGGCCTACGGCGAGAAGCACGCGATCCAGACCGGGAGCGACGGCACCGCGCACCTGGTGGTCGGCACCAACACGACGTGGACGCTGCCCATCCCGCTGGCGAAGGACGCGAAGGGCTGGCATTTCGACACGCGCGCCGCCGCCGATGAAATCCGCGTTCGCCGCATCGGCCGCAACGAAGACGCTGCGATCGAAGCCGCGAAGGCCTACCACGACGCGCAGATGGATTACGCCGAAGAAGATCGCAACGGCGACGGCGTGATGGAGTACGCGCGCAAGTTCTTCAGCACCGACGGCAAGCACGACGGTTTGTACTGGGCCGAAGACGACAGCGGCGAAATCAGCCCGCTCGGCCCGCTGTTCGGCGATGCCACGCCGGGCAGCGACTGGCACGGCTATCACTTCCGCATCCTGGAAGCACAGGGGCCGTCGGCACCGGGCGGCGCGTACAACTACAAGCTCGGCGACAACATGAGCCGCGGTTTCGCACTGATCGCTTGGCCCGCGAAGTACGACGACACCGGCGTGATGAGTTTCATGATCAGCCACGACGGCACGCTGTTCCAGAAGGACCTCGGGCCGGGCGGCGAAGCGCAGGCGAAGTCGATGAAAGCGTTCGATCCGGACAGCAGCTGGAGCGAGGTGCCTGCGTCGGCGCAGTGAGTCAGGTGATCGGCGGGCTGGTGAGCTTCAACGCCTCGCGCCGCGTTTCGTCGAACAGCACGTGCGCGACGGGGATGCAGCCGAAGGGCGGCAGCGATGCCGGGTCGGCGCCGTGCAGCGCGAAGCGTGCGAGGGCTTCCTCCAGCCGGTGGCCCGCGTCGTGGAGCGTGTAGATCGGAGAATCCGGATCGAAGTCGCCGGTGGAGCGCGCATCCAGGATCCAGAACGCCTCCCCGGCGGCGTTGGTCGCCAGGACCAGGCGCGGGACGTCCTGGAGATCCCGGGCTTCCACGATGCGGTGCCACTCGTTCGGCGTCATTCACTCACTCCCGGTCGGCGGGGTGCAGGATTGCACCGGGCGCAGGGCGACGTTGTAGCGTCCGCGCGATGACGAATCGGACAACGCCGGAGGATGGATGAAAACGTCCGCATGGAAGGTCCTGGCACTCGGATGCATCGCGCCGGTGTTCTGCCTGGCGGCCTGCGCGCGGGAGCCCCATCCTTCGGCGGACGTGCACGACGCAACAACGGAGGCTGCGGCCTCCACGACGTCCGGATCCCGCACGCCGCTGCCCGAGGCAGGTGACGTTGCATCGCGCGATGGCGGCGCCGCTCCGCCAGCGACTGCATCGTCGATCCCGCCACGTTCCGAACCCGCGCTGTCCCCGCCGGAATCCGTCATCGCGGACTATCTGGATCCCACGGCGGCCAACGGCATTCCGATTCCCACGACGATGGGCCGCGAAAACCACGTCGCCTTCATGGCGGAGAAGCGGGACGCCGAGTGGGCCGACTTCGTCGAAGGCCACCTGCGTGACTACCTCTCCAGGCAGCAGGACGCCCGCCTGGTGGTCACCGTCCGAATGGAATGTCGATCCACGATGTGCGAGGTGCTCGCGGTGAGCCGGACGCCGCAGGAGACACCGGATGCCGTGGAGCGATGGCAGGACGTGATCTGGCGCATGCACGAAGAACCCTGGTATCGCTCCGCAAAGATCGGCGAACCCGCCGTCGAGTTCGGGAGCAGCGGAGACGATCGGGTCGCGATCCTGACCTACCTGATTCGCGAATGACGCAGGAAAACGAAGCCCCGCATTCGCGGGGCTCGTCTTTTCCAACCGTGGCTGCGGAAGCTGCCGATCAGGGCGCGCCGCTGCAGGCGCACGAGCTCGGGCACCACTTCTGCGGGAGCGTGGCGCTCTTGCAGTGCCATTCCAGGCTGCCGGCGTTGCGGACGGCCGAGAACGACAAGGACTTCGCCGGCGCGGTGGACAGCTTGGCGTTGGCCTTGGAACCGGCGTAGGTGGCGATGATCACGCCGGTGGTGGTGCCGACGTTGACGTCGCTGACGTATTCGCCCTTGATCGACGCGGCGGTGGCGATGCCGGCCGACGAGTTGGCGGCGGGGTAGTAGCCACGGTTGTTGACGAACTCACCCACCGCGGTCTTGACGCCGTCGGCGAGCGACGAGCCTTCCGAGACCTGCGAGCGGATCACGTAATCCTGGTACTGGCTGATCGCGATGGCGGCGAGGATCGCGATGATCGCGACCACGATCATCAACTCGATCAGGGTGAAACCTGCGGCCTGCTTCTTCATGGAACTCCCCCGGGGTTTTGGCGATGCGATTTTTTATCCGAGTCACTGCCGCTTGCCAACCGCGCTTTGCTACGCGCTGCTCGCCCGATCCGTGAATGCGATTGCAGTTCGCGAACGGGACCGTCGCGCTACCATCACGGCCGGGGATCGGGGACAGGGGAACGGGGGCGTGAGCGAGATCTGGTACGTGCTGGTCGACGGGAACGCCGAGGCCCGCACGCGGGCGGACATCGCCTACCTGCGCTGGACGGGGTTGCTCGACGACGACGCGCTGGTGCGCACCGAAGGCATGCCCGACTGGGTGCCGTTCCGCGACTCCGCCCTGGCGTCGGAGCCGCCCTCGGACGTGCCGGGATTCCCGCCGCGCGTCGTGGTGCCGCCGACATTGGCGGTGAGCGACGACGGCTGGCAGGACACGACGCCTTCGCCGTGGCGCCGCTACTTCGCGCGCTCGCTGGATGTGCTGGTGCTGGGTGCGCTGGCGTGGTTGGTGACTGCGTTCGCGATGGCCGGCATCAGCACGCAGTTGTATGAAACCGTGTTCGCCTCGCCGCTGGTCGATAATTCCATCGTCTCGGGCATCGCGACGTGCGCGCTCGTGTTGCCGATCACCGCGTTGCTGCTCGGCACGAGCGGTTCCACCATCGGCAAGTGGGTCTTCGGCGTGCGCGTCACGCGGCAGGACGGCCGGCCGATCGGGATCATGGCCGCGCTCAACCGCGAGGTCGGCGTGTTCCTCAAGGGCATGGGGCTGGGGATTCCGCTGGTGGCGCTGTTCACGCATGCCTTCGCGTACTCGCGCCTCAGCGACCAGGGCGTGACCGCGTGGGACAAGGATCAACCGTGGGTGGTGACGCACCGCCCGCAGGGCTCGGGCCAGGTTGCGCTGTATTGCCTCGGCATCATCACGATCGTGGGAGGTTTCATCCTCCTTCGCGCGCTGTAACCATGGACGCGATCTACCTGCAGACACCGGCGGGCCAACTGGGTCCGCTCGCGGAAGACGAGGTGCGCAAGGCCTTCGACAAGGGCCAGCATGGGGTCACCACGATGTCGTGGAAGCCCGGCGAAGCGCGCTGGACATCGCTCGGCGCACGCTGGGAACGCAAGGCGCGTCCGACGCGCCATCCCTGGGGATGGGCCGCGGGTGCGGGCGCGGGCGTGGTGGCGTTCATGGCGATCGGGGTGGGCGTGCCGTCGGCGGTGTTCGCGGACGCGTTGCCGACGCCGTTGCGCTCGATGGGCGCGCAGATCGCGCTGATCGTCGTGGCGGGCGTGCTGGCGGTCGCGTTGCTGGCCGTTGCGATGCGCCGCGCCGCCGAGCGAGGCGGCATGCGCTTGCCGCTGGCCGTCGGCGTCCTGCTGTTCGTCGCGACGAGCCTGATGAGCGCGGGGTTGATGCGGCAACGCGCGAAAGTGGATCGCGCGCGCCATGAAAACGAAAACGCGTCGATGGTGCTCAACGCCGCCGGGGACGTGGTGCAGATCAAGGGGTACATCGCCGGCGATTTCGCCCGCGACTTCAACGCGCTGCTCGCGCGCGCGCCGCACCTGGCCACCATCGAGATCGACAGCCCCGGCGGCCTCGTCGACGACGCCCTGAAGGTCGCGGCCGTCATCCAGTCGCGCGACCTGCGCGTGCGCGTCGATCGCGAATGCGCCAGTGCGTGCGTCCTGCTGTGGGCGGCGTCGCCGACGCGCGAGATGGGCATCAGCGGCGCGATCGGCCTGCACCAGGCGCGCGGCTCCGGCGACATGCCGAAGGAATGGCAGGACGCGGGCCTCGCCCTGACCGAAGCGCCGTCGCAGGCCATCCTGAAAGGCGCGGGGTTCAGCGAAGCGTTGCTCGCCAAGCGCTCCACGACATCGCCGGACAGCATGGAGTGGATCGGGGCGGTGGAACTGGTCGACGAAGGCGTTGCGCTGCGCGTCGTCAACGACGCCGGCGCGACGCCGGGACGCGCAGAGCTGGTGATGGCGGACATGTTGCGGCGGGATGGCGCCGAGGGCGATGCGCGAAGGCTGTATCTCGCCTACGCGGTGGCCTCGCCCGGCCCGGCGTTGCGCCACGCCCAAGCCTTGCGCGCCGCACAGCGCGAGGGTCGCAGCCTCGCGCCGGCGAGCGATGCGATGAACACCGAGGCGCGCGCGTTCGCGATGTCGCATGCGCCCGACGATGCGCTGCTGCGATGGGCGACGCAGATGCTCGGCCTGTACGGCGAGGGGATCGACGGGCGCAACCCCAACGTGTGCGTCGCGCTGGTGGATGCCGCGCAGGGCACGCCGGATCCGGACACCAAGCGGCGCAGGCTCGAAGCGCTCGCGGACCTGATGGCCGCCATTCCCGCCAATGCACCGCGCGCGTCGTTCGACGCCAACATGGCGCGGGACGCCGACATCGCCATCCGCACCGAATTCTCCGCGCGCATGCGCCAGGGCCATCCCGAGTCGTGGCGCGACTGGACCACGCCGCAGCAGTGCGCGTTCGTCCAGCGCCTCTACTCGATGGCGCTGGCGCAGCCGCCGGACAAGGCCGCCACGGCGATCCGCGTGATCGAAGGCGTGCAGTAACCGACCGCGCCGTCCGCTGCGACGGCGTGGCCGACGCCGGTGCATGCCGGCGTTCCCTTGGTTGCATGCATGCACGCCACGCCGGGAGTCGCTCGATGACACGCACCCAGGGAATCGCCTGCCTGTTGTGGCTCGGCCTGCTGGCCTGCGCCGATGTTTTCGCACAGGCCCCGCCCAACCCTTCCGGCGAAATGGAATTCGCCGACGGCCAGAACTGGACGATCACCTCCCCGCCCCTGCGCTGGGAGATCGGCCAGTCGGGCGTGTGGATCATCGTCCCGAGCGGCTTCGTGCACGACAAGGCGAGCATCCCGCCCGCGCTGCAGTCGCTGATCCACAAGAACGGCACGTACACGCGCGCGGCGGTGATCCACGACTGGTTGTACTGGTCGCAGCGCTGCACGCGCGACCAGGCCGACAACCTGCTGGTCATCGCGATGAAGGAAAGCAACGTCGGCTGGCTGGATCGCCGCGCGGTGTATCGCGGCGTGCGCGTGGGCGGCGCGAGTGCATGGAACAGGAATGCGCAGGACCGCGCCCGCGGCGAACTGCGCTTCAACGGCGGCATGCTGCCGGAAGGCAACATGACGTGGCCGCAGATGCGCGCGGCGCTGAAGGCGCAGGGCCGCAAGGATCCGCCGATCGACCCGCGCAGCGATTACTGCAGGTTCGGGGATTCGCACGCGGTGCCGGGGCCGCCGGCCTAGCGCTTCCCCTGCCCCGCGCGCGCCAGCACGTCCAGCAGCGTCGCCTGGTCGATGGGCTTCACGAGGTGCACGTCCATCCCCGCGTCGCGCGAGGCGGCCTGGTCGTGCGGTTGCCCGTAGCCCGAAAGCGCGACCAGCAGTCCCGTGCGTTCGCGCAGTTGCGCACGGATCCGGCGCGCGAGCTGGTGGCCGGTGATGTCCGGCAAGCCGATGTCCAGGAACGCCACGTGCGGCGGCGCCGCGACGATCGCATCGAAGGCGTCGCCGGCACGATGGAACACGCGCGCGCGATGCCCGAGTGCCTGCAGCAACGACTGCAAGGTCTTCGCGGCATCGACGTTGTCGTCGACCACCACGATGTCCAGCACCGCGTCTTCGCGCGGCGCGGTCACCTCGGTGCGCACGTCTTCGGACACGGGCCCCTGCACCTGCGGCAGGCTGACGCTGAACACCGCACCGTGGTGGCGGCCCGCGCTGTCGGCGGTGATCGCACCGCCGTGCAGCGCGACGAGGCTGCGCACCAGCGCCAGGCCGATGCCGAGCCCGCCCTGCGTGCGGTCGGGCGAACGATCCGCCTGCGTGAACAGGTCGAAGATTCGCGGCAGGAGCACGGGGTCGATGCCCTGTCCGTTGTCGCGCACGTGGACGCAGGCGTTGCCGTCGGCGGCTTCCGCGTCCAGGTCGATCTCGCCGCCTTCCTGCGTGTACTTGGCCGCGTTGTTCAACAGGTTGGCCAGGATCTGCACCAGCCGCGTGCGGTCGCCGCGCACCCACAGCGGACCCGGCGGCAGGCGCGTGCGCAAGGCATGGCCGCGCGCTTCGATCAGCGTGCGCACCTGCTCGATGGCGCTGGCGACCACCGACTTGAGGTCGACCGTCTCCAGGTCCAGGTGCACCAGGCCGCGCGTGACGCGCGAGACATCGAGCAGGTCGTCGACCAGTTCCGTCATGTGGCGCACCTGGCGTCCGATCACCTCGCCGGCGATGCGCACGCGCGTGGGATCCGACGTCAGCAACAGCAACTGCGATGCGGTGCTGATCGGCGCGAGCGGATTGCGCAGCTCGTGCGCAAGCATCGCGAGGAATTCGTCCTTGCGCTGGTCCGCCTCGCGCAGTGCGCGCTCGCTGCGTTCCAGCGCATCCTGCGCGACGCGTTGCTCGTGGATGTCGGTGGCCGTGCCCAGCCAGCGCACGATCGCACCGTCGTCGCCGCGCACGGGCACCGCGCGCACCAGCACCCAGCGATAGTCGCCCGCGTGGTGGCGCAGGCGGAACTGGATGTCGTACTCCTCACCGGTATCCAGGCTATGCCGCCAGCGCGCCCACGCGCCCGGCAGGTCGTCGGGGTGCAGGACTTCCGCCCAGCGTTCGCCTTCCGTCGTGCCCGCGGTGAGGCCGGTGAATTCGTACCACTGCTGGTTGTAGTAGTCGTTGTATCCATCCGGCAGCGCCGACCACACCATCTGCGGCATCGCGTTGGTGATCGTCCGGAAGCGCGCTTCGCTGTCGCGCAGGTCCGCTTCGGCGCGCACGCGGTCGCTGATGTCGGTGCCCTGGATGAAGATGCCGTCGATCCGGCCGTCGTCGTCCGCGATCGGCTGGAACACGAAGTCCACGATGCGGTCCTCGATCTCGTCCTGGCCTTCGCGCCGCAGGCCGACGGGAACGCGGCGGCCGATGTAGGGCACGCCGGTTTCGAACACCTGCGTGAGCTGGTCGATGAACTTCTGGTCGAGCTCGGGCAACGCCGCGCGCACCGAGAGCCCGACGATGTTCTGGCGCCCGACCAGCGCCAGGTACGCTGGATTGGCGATCTCGTACACGTGCTCGCGCCCGCGCGTCACCGCCACGAAGCCGGGCGCCTGCGCGAACAGCGACGTCAGCCGCTGCATCTGCGCCAGGCGCATGCGCTCGGCGGTGACGCCCGTGGTGGTTTCCGTGCACGCGCAGTACATGCCCGCGACTTCGCCCTGCTCGTCGATGACGGGCGAATAGGAGAAGGTGAACCACGTGTGCTCTTCGTAGCCCTTGCGCAGCATCGTCAGCGGCAGGTTCTCGAAGTACACCGCTTCGCCGGCCAGCGCGCGCCGCGCCAGCGGGCCCACGTCGTCCCAGATCTCGAACCAGATCTCCTCGAACGGCCGCCCGAGCGCGTCGGGATGTTTCGTCCCGAGGATCTCCGAATACGGATCGTTGTAGAGGAACCCGAGCGACGGCCCCCACGCCACGAACATCGGGAACTGCGAGCGCAGCATCAGGCTGACGACGCTGCGCAGCGACTGCGGCCAGTGTTCCGGCGGACCCAGGGGCGAGGTGCGCCAGTCGTGCGCGCGCATCATGGCCGCAACCTCGCCGGGCGCATCGAGGAAGCGCAGGTTCGATGGAGCGTTCATGGGGCCGGCTTGGACGAGGCGGCCGGCATTATGGGCGGGCGCGGCGTGTCGGTCGATTTCACGCGCGGGTCGCGGCGCCGGCCGGCGACGGGCAACAAAAAACCCCGCGTTGCGGCGGGGTTTTGAGTGAATGCCCGGACCGCGGTGGACTGCGCCGGACTTCTGATTGGTGCCCAGGAGAGGACTCGAACCAGCATTCTAGGCCTTTGTTTTTGCATGTATTTTTAGATTATTTTACGACGCATACCCATAATTCAACCCGAGTGAGTAGTCGCAACTCTTTGGGCTGCTTCGACGCTCTCGAATTGGTACGAAATCTGCCTCTGCCCCCGAACACACTGAGGTCCTGGACCGAATCTGGGATCGCGCTGTGCACGACTCGACACACCTCCAGCCGACTGAGGGCACGTCGGCGGTCGACCCTCAACGCGTGCTATCCGCCGCCCAGAAGGACCAGTTCGCACGAGACGGATACCTGATCTTCGACCCCGGGATTCCGCTAAAGCTTATCGACAGCGCCGTCGCAGCACTGGATTCCCTCTACTTGGATTCCGACCAAACGCCAGACACGACTGCGAGTGTCGTGGCCTATCGTGACGACCGGCGAATCCAGGATGCGTGGAAGATTGTCGAGCAGATCAAAGCCATGGCAGTCGCACCCCGCGTCATCGGTGCGCTTCGCGATCTTTACGATCGACAGCCCTTGCCATTCCAGACGCTAAATTTCCGAGTTGGATCCGAACAGAAGACACACTCCGATACGATCCACTTCAACTCCGATCCCGCCGGCTTCATGTGCGGAGTCTGGGTCGCGCTCGAAGACATCGACCACTCAAATGGGCCAGTGGCGTATTACCCCGGGACCCATGCGTGGCCCGAAGCCACACTGTCCGATGTCGACCTGTTCCTTGCGGGATCACACATACGCTTGTGGTTGCGAAGGGGCCTCGCTCGTCTCAAGCGCCAACATCGCCGCGATCGCGACGCCACGGCCGACTACCTAGCTTACGAACGCATGATCGCCGATCGCATCGCCCGCGCCGGAATGGTTGCCCAATACGCAACCATCAAAAAGGGCCAAGCATTCATCTGGGCGGCGAATCTCCTCCATGGCGGCTCAGTGCAACTGGATCGCAACCGGACGCGCCATAGTCTGGTCACCCACTACTTCTTCGAAGGCTGTCGTCACCACACACCATTGCTCAAGCGCGGGGGGGAAACCTGTTGGCGGGCTCCCGCCTGGATTGCTTAGCCGCGATCGCGGGCGGGCCGCTAAGCATGCAGGTCCTGCAGCACGATCGCCATCATCAAACGGGACAACTAATCGCGCCTTTCGTCGAGAATCCACCAGCCATCATGCAGTAGTGGGCGAGCCTGACATGAATTCCACTTTTCCAACGGCAGAAGAGCACGCCTCGCTTGCTGCCGAGTTCCCTGCCATGTCGATGTTTGACATATTCGCCGAGCAGACTCGGATCACGGGTTCATACACCAACAAGGTGCTGGCGAACATCAACCAGGAGTGCCTGCGCCTGGCGGTCTTCGAAGGTGAGTATCGTTGGCATCACCATCCGGACTCCGACGAGTTGTTCCTCGTCGTCACCGGAAGCCTCCAGATCGATTTCGCCAACGGCGCGCAAGTCACGCTGACTCAGTGGGAATGCTTGGTGGTTCCGAGAGGCACCACGCATCGAACGCGGGCGCTAGGACGCACGGTCAACCTCACCTTTGAAAGGCTGGGCGCCCAAACCGTCTTTTCGGAAGGGCCGCCGAATACGACTCCGCCCTGCCTCGAATCTTGAGCTACCCGTGTTCGCGGTCGCTCGCGCCGTGTGCCAGGACTACGTATGCAGCGCCAACCTTCGGGCGCCCCATGTGCGAACACCTTTCTCGTTATCGATCACGGCGCGCGGCGCGCGATGTCTTCAACATGTCGGCAGTGAACAGAATGAGTGCTGCCCATACGAGCAGGTACCCGCTGCGTCTGATAGCGCGAACGGCGCATCCAGCACCAGCACGCCGCAGGCGAATTGCAAGATCGGTGCGATGAACTGCATCAGCCCCACCGTCGCCATGGGAACGACGCGCAGCCCCTTGGAGAACTCGATCAGCGGATAGGCCGTGGCCGCCCCCGTGAGTATCAACAAGGCATCGAGAGAGAGTCGGTGATCCGGCGATGCTGCATTCAAGAAGATCCCGTGGCCGCTCCAGGAGTACCAAGCAAGCGCGATCCCTGCCGGGACGACCATGTACGCGGTTTCAACTGAGAAGCCGACCAACGAATCGACCGCGACGATTTTGCGAACAAGCCCGTAGCATCCAAACGAAAGCGCCAACGCAAGCGCAATCCACGGAACATGTCCAACCTTCGCTGCCTGGACGACCACTCCAGCCGAAGCGATCACGACAGCGACCCATGGCGCGGGACGCATCCGTTCCCCAAGCACCACGACACCAAGAGCGACGTTCATGAGCGGGTTGATGAAGTAACCCAGCGCGGCGTCCAGGACACGGCCGTGATTGACCGCCCAGATATACAGCCCCCAATTCGTGCTGATCAGCAGGGAACTGAGCACAAGCGGCCCTCCGATCGCGCGCGACTTCAAGGCGCTCAAGACAGGGGTGAAGTTGCCGCGGAACAGCACGATGGCCGCCAGCACGGCGAAACTCCAGAACATCCGGTGGATCAGGATCTCCTCCGCCGGCACGACTGCGAGCAAATGCCAATAGAGCGGCATGACCCCCCACACGCCGAACGCGATTGCCACGTTGGCAATGGACCCTGCGCTTGTTGCGTCATTGCCTTGTGACATCGGACCGCCCCTCCACATACACAATCGCTAGCGCTTGAATTGGTTCCGCCAATCGGCAAATGTCATTCTTCGATGATGCGACTTGTTCCCGCACGAGGCCGCGCGCATCAGCGGGTCGGTGTCGCAGGGATGGATCTCGATCATCTGAACTCGTTCATGCGTGCAGGCTCAGCGTGCTCAGCAGGCGCTCTAGCGAGATATCTGCGCGCAGGCGCGCGGCATCGTAGCCGAGCGCGCTGGCTTGGTGGTGCAACGCAATCGCGATGGCGCACAGCTCGAATGCCACCTGTGCCGACTCCTCCCCGGGCGACAGCTCATCCATTTGTCGCGCAAGATCGATCGCACTCACTACTTCGGCGCGCCACCGCTGTTGATATCGGACGAGCAGGTCACGCTGCGGACCGGTGCGGCCGTCGTATTCGCAGGTGGCGGCGAGCAGCACGCAGGCTGGACCCGCGTCGCGCAAGCATTCGAACCACTGCTGCATCATCGCGCGCAGGCGCGGCCTTCCGCGCTCCGTGCGATTCGCAGTTGTCATCACCGAATGCAAGAAGAGCTCGGTGGCGAAATCCAGCACCGCGATCTGCAAGCCCTCACGAGTGTTGAAATGCGCGAGCAATCCGCTTTTGGAAATGCACGAAAGTGTCGCGACGCGACCGATGGTGATGCCTTCCAGTCCCGCCACGCGCGCGAGGTCGTACGCACACGACACGACGAGGCCGCGCCGTGTACCGCTGCGTGCCGTCATGCCGCACCGCCTGGGCGCGGGCGCAACCCCTGCCGCATCATTGGCCCGAGCAGCAGGCCGTGCACCACGAGGCACGCAGCAATCCAGTCCGGCGCGCGGCTCGGCACGATCGGGGCTGCGATCCACGGCACGATGCCCTGGTAGACAACTAGATACGCCGCAATGCCGTAAGTGGCGCCAGACACGAACCACCGCTGCGATCTAGCGCGCCACGCACGCACGATTGCGGCGAGCGCGAGCGTCATGGCGACGTAGATTGCGACGTGCACGGCCAGCCCCTCCATCGCGCGCGCAACGCCGGGGGAGGCCGCGGTCGGACCGACGATCCACGCGGCCATCGCCTGCAGCACCCTCAGTGGACCGATGTCCTGCGAAGCCCAATACCCCAGCGTGAACAGCAAGTCGATGGCCGCAACCGATGCGGCGACGCGTACGATGCGCAACGACTGCGCGCGCATCCCGGGTCGCGTAATCGAAAGTGTGCCTACGGTATCGAGGGGCGTGGCGGAGGACGGCATACCTTGGACGTTCCTGTTCAACGCGAGTGGGCCAATCGCAGCGCAGGGCCATGCGCGCGCAAAGCCCAACTGTCCAGGCACGCTGCGAACAACGTGACCGCCTCGCGTACATCACGCGTCGACATCGCGCCATAACCCATCAGCAATTCGCAGCGATCGGGCGGATCCAGGTAGCAATTCGTTGCCGGATACAACCCCAAGCCGCGCTCGCGCGCGTGGCGGATCAGCTGGACGCCCTCGGCCGCTGACAGCCCCGTGACCTCGGCAAGCACATGCATGCCCGCATGCGATGGCCGCAGTGTGACCCGGGCACCGCACTGGCGCACGATCGCATCGCACAGCGCGTGCCGGCGTTCGACCAGGCGTTTGCTCGCTGCACGGAGGTGGCGCTCGTAAGCGCCGGTAGTGATCAGTTGCGCGAGTGCAGCCTGCTCCAGGGCCGGCGTGCCGAAATCCGCCGCCCACTTGGCAGCCAGGAAATCATCGTGCAGTCCCGACGGCATCACGATGTAGCCCAGGCGCATCGACGGAAACAGCGTCTTCGAGAACGATCCCACGTAAAGCACGCGGCCATCGCGATCGATCGACTGCAACGCAGGCACTGGTTGCGCATCCTGGCGGAACTCGCCGTCGTAGTCATCTTCGAGGATCCAGCCTGCACACTGCCGCGCGTATTGCAGGACGTCGATCCGCCGCGAAAGCGAGAGCACCGCCCCCGTGGGAAAGTGGTGCGAAGGCGTGAGGCAGACCAGTTTGGCGGGACGGTTCGGTAACCGATCGGTACGCAGGCCCTCCGCGTCGACGGGGACACCGATGAGGTTCGCACCGTGCATCTGCAGAATCGTGCGAGCGCCGAAGTACTGCGGCTCTTCGATCACCACGTCGTCGCCCGGATCGACCAGCACGCGCGCGGCCAAGGAAATCGCTTGTTGCGCACCGCTTACGACGAGGATGTCCTGGGGGGTGCACTGCAGCCCGCGCGTGCGCGTGACGTGCTTGCAGATCGCTTCGCGCAGAGATGGCAACCCCTGCGGCATCGGGTAGTTCGGCCGGACGTAGGGCGCGGCGCGCCCGAGTTCCCGCAGCCACGCGGTATTCAGCGCCGCATTGACGAGCGGCAGCGCGTACTGGAACGCGTGGCGCATCCCGGGCAGCCGGCGACCTGAGAGGTCGTCGGGGTCGTGCAGCTCGCGTGCCCGCCGGCTGTAGGCGCTTTGCGGCAACACCGAGCGGCGCGCAACGGGTGGTCGCTGCGTCGGCGACGCCGGCGCATTCACGTAGCTCCCCGACCCAACACGTCCCGTCAACAGGCCTTCGGCGCGCAGTTGGTCAAACGCCGCCACCACGGTGGTGCGGGAGACAACGAGGTCGCGCGCGAGGTCGCGGCTGGCGGGCAAGCGCGTGCCGCCGGGCAGGCGCCCAGACGCGATCGCCTGTTTTAGCGCCCGTACCAGTTGCATGTAGCGCGGGCCGTTTCCGTCGAGAACCAGGTCCATGCTGACCTCCCTTTGCGGCATTCCAACCTGCATCCGTGGCCAATCACGTGCCATTCGGCGCGAGACCAGGCAAGACCATTCGGCCGGTGTTAGGTGCGCCTGTCGCTATGATTCCCGCGCGTGCCAGCAATACGCAGTGCGCGCCCAAGGAGGAGTCATGCTCATCAGGAAGGCCGAGCGCTTCGATGCCGGATCGATGTTCGCGATCGTTCGCGAAGCGACAGCCGCCGCAGACACATTGCCGTTCCGGGCCATGCCGGATGCGCTATGCGAAGCACACTGGTTCGGGCCCCACCAAGCATGGGTTGCAACGTCCGACGACGACCGCGTGGAAGGGATCTACAAGCTCGGCGACAACTATCCAGACTCGGGGTCGCACGTGGCGAGCGCAACCTACATCGTCGCCTCCGGCGCGAGGGGTCGTGGCATCGGTCGCACCTTGGTCGAGCACAGCCTGGACGAAGCACGGAGCCGCGGCTATTCGGCGATCGTCTTCAACTACGTCGTCGCGAGCAACGCGGCAGCGGTAGCGCTGTACCTCAAGCTGGGGTTCGCGGTGGTCGGAACGATTCCCGGTGCTTTCCGCCACCCGGCGCTAGGACCGGTGGACGTCTACGTGATGCACCGCGCTCTCTGACGCGAATGGACCTTTGGCGCAGGGCGCAGAATGGCCCGCTGCACGCAAGCGCGCGCACGCATGATAAGTGTCCCCGCTTTCCGCAGGACACCGCGATGACCGCCGTTAATCTCCAGCAGAAACCATCCATGTGCGAAGGGATCCTCCAGTCGCGCATCTCCAGCCGGTTCAACGGCATGGATGTGGCGGTCGTCAAGTCCAACGGACCCTTTGCATGGCACTCGCACGAAGAGACGGACGATTTCTATTTCGTCCTGCAGGGCGCGCTTGACATCGATATGCGACACGACACCGTTCAGCTTGGCCCCGGAGACTGCTTCGTGGTCCCGGCAGGCGTGGAACACCGACCGATCGCTCGCGGTGAAACGCATTTCCTGCAGATCGAACCTATTTGCGCGCAGATGGCTGGCAATGCCGCTACGGTCGTCGCGCGTCGCGTAATTTGAGCAGACTTGCAATGCGAACCGCTCGCAGAAGAGGCCTACAACTTCGAAACGGACATGGAGTTGTTGCAGGCGCTGCCTCTGGCGTCTGGGTACGCAGTGAGCATTCCTTTCTATGACGCGTTCCTTGATTTGGTTCCTCCGCAACGGATCCCCGTGAACGTCGTCAACGTGCATCACCGAATCTTCGACGCCCCCGCTGCGCGCGTCGCGGCATTGCTCGACACACTTGCCTCGGACACGGACCATATTTGGCCCCGCGAAGCCTGGCCGGCAATGGTGTTCGATCGACCTCTCGGCGTCGGCGCGGAAGGCGGCCACGGACCCGTGCGATACGCCGTTTGCAAATATGTGCCAGGCAATTCGGTGGTATTCGCGTTCCATGCGCCCGCCGGATTCCATGGTACGCATCGCTTCGACGTGTTGCGGTTGCCGCACGGGTGCGAATTGCGACACACGCTTTCGATGCGGGCCGGCTGGCCAGCCGTCGTCACCTGGCCCCTGCTCTTCCGCCCGATGCACGATGCGCTGATCGAGGATGCGTTGGCGAAGGCGCAAGCCGGATTGGGCGAACGGCCCTCGGTCGTGCCGTGGTCCTTGTATGTGCGGGCACTGCGCCGTCTGTTCTCGGTGGGGCGCGCTCCACGCCCCCAGACTTCGTACGACTCCGCCTCCTTGGCATGCCCGCCGCTGCGTGGGAAAAGATGAAGAGTGGTTCGGTCACTATTTCGCCTTCGTCCGCGCGATTCATGCCCGCGTCGGCGTACTTTCAGCGGGCTGGGCTTCGCGCTCACAGGGCGCAGCGCCTGGCCGCGGTCGACGCCATCGACGGCCCGCTCTACACGACGCTTTCGCAGGCCGGACGTGGTGCGGTCTTTGCGTTGTTGCAAGCAGGCCACTACCAGATGCTCGCCGACGAGGACGAATGAACGACGCCACCCAACCCTTCCGCGTGGACGTGGTCGACTACGCCACCGCCCTGCCCGACTTGCGCACCGTGCGCGAAACCGTCTTCGTGCAGGAGCAGCAGGTCCCGATCGAAGAGGAATGGGACGCGCTGGATCCGGACTGCGTGCACGTGCTGGCCCGCGCCTTCGACGGCTCGCCGATCGGCACCGGCCGCCTCACGCCCGAACACAAGATCGGCCGCATGGCGGTGCTGCGCGACTGGCGCGGCAGGGGCGTGGGCGATGCGATGTTGCTGGCGCTGATCGAAGAGGCGCACCAGCGCGGCTGGCGCGAGGTGTCGCTGCACGCGCAGGTCTCGGCCATCGATTTCTACCTGCGCCACGGGTTCCAGCCCTACGGCGAACGTTTCTGGGAAGCGGGCATCGAGCACCAGTCGATGCGCCGCGCTTTATCGGGCCCGAAGGCCGTCGACGATCGCTAGACCGCGATCGCCACCCTCGTCGCCGTCATCGACAACGCGCGCCGCGGCCTGTGGATCTACACCCGCGACCTCGATCCGGGCCTGTTCGACCACCCGGCCGTGGTGGATGCGTTGCGGCGCTTCGGCACCAGCGGCCGCGGCGTCGAGGTGTACTTCCTGCTGCAGGACGTCGCCGCCCCGCAACGCGCGCACGCCCCGCTGCTGACGCTCGCGCAGCGCCTGCCCAGCATCTTCCTGTTCCGCGAAGTCGACGATCCGGTCGACCGCGCCTACCCCTCGGCGTACCTGGCCAACGATGCCGGCGGCTGCGACTTCCGCACGCTGGGCCACCGCTTCGATGGCGAAGCGGACCTGCACGCACCCGGTCGCGCCCGCCAGCTGCGCATGGCGTTCATGGCGGTCTTGGAACGCGCGCGGCCGGTCTCTATACCGCGTGCCGGGCATTTGAGCGGCGTTCGTGCTCCGATGGCGTGTTCAACTCACTGTGGAGAGACCACGAAAGGCTTATGGCCTTCTGGTTCCTAATGCTCGGCGCGGCACTTTGGATTGTGGGGGCAGTGGGTGGTTTGGCTGGAACTGCGAAAGATCGCGCTGCCGGTGCGTCCGGCGTGCGAACGGCCCGCATCGCCGTGCCTAGGGCAGGACGACTTCACCGTTGCCAACAACGGCGATCGTCCCAAGTCCGAGCGCCACGACGGTGCGCGCGCCGGTGGCGTCGTCGGATTCCACCCGACAACGACATGCGAGTAGGCGCTTGCCCGCAGATTCGACCTCGGCAGTGGCGAACAACTCCGTACCAACGGCGGGCGTGAGGTACTGCACCTTGAACTCCACCGTCACCACCGGTGTGCCGGTCAAGCTGCCCGCTGCGAATGCCATCGCGTTGTCGACCAGGTAGGCAATCACCCCACCGTGCGCCTGGCCATATTGTTGGTGGTGTAGTGGTGCCAGCTGCAACGCGAGCACCGCGGTGCCGGGCGAAAGCTGCGCAAGTTCTGCTCCGATGAACACGCTGAAAGGCTGGGAACGCAGGACCTGTTCGCCGAATGTGTGCAGTGCAGAAGGCGACATGTCCATGACGTGTCCCCAGCAGTGGAAATCGGGAACAATAGCGGGCGAAGCACGCCATGCCGAATCCACTCAGCCGCACAATGCTCGAGACCAATGCCAGCTCGAGCAACTGCGCCCGCCTACAATTCCGCCATGGCGTGGGTTATGCACGCGGGAGAGACAGTGCAATGACGACTACGGGGATGCTCTGCGCAAGTCACGGCATCTGATCCTAGTTCAGGATTAGACGGCGTTGGACCGCATCATGTCGTATCGCGCATCCAGGCATTTGCCGAAGATCGACATCGCTGCACGGATCTCCTTGACCGAAAGCGCGCCGTAGGTCATGAGGATCCCTGCGCCGTCGGGCGGCACCAAATAGCAAGGGTCGATTAAGTGCATGCCCACGCCCTGCTCGTGTAAGTAGCGCTGGAACGCCGCCCCCTCTTTCGCAGCAACGTCTTTCAACCACACGAGTAAGTGGGCGCCGGCGCGCGAGTCGAAGTACGCAAGGCGACCGCGGTCAATCGCCTCGAGCGACTGCACAAGGGCTTCGCGTCGGTCGCGCAATGCCTTTGCTGCGACGCGCAGGTGGCGATCGAACGCCCCAGCTTTCATGAACGACGCCAGGGCAACCTGATCGATCGTATTGCACCCGAAGTCCAGGAGGAACTTCGCATTGATCAAATCTTGACGCAGGGCAGGCGGCATCACGATGTAGGCAAGTCGCAGCGAAGGAAACAATGTTTTTGAGAACGTTCCGACGTAGAGCACACGACCCTCGCGATCCTGCGAGCGCAAGGCGGCAAGTGGACGCATGGCATAGCGGAATTCGCCGTCGTAGTCGTCCTCGTAGATCCAACTGTCGTGGCGCTCCACATAGTCGAGCAACGCCTGTCGACGGGCCTGCGACAGGATCCCACCGGACGGGAACTGATGCGAAGGCGTCACGCACACCAGGCGCGCGCCGTCGGCCGGAAGCGCATCGGTGCAGATGCCGTCGAGATCCACCGGCGCGCCGATCAGGGATGCCCCGTGCGCCTGCAGAGCCTGGCGCGTTCCGTAGTACTGGGGCTCTTCAACGACGACAGGGGCGCCTTCGTCGACGAGGACGCGCGCAACGATTGCGAGCGCCTGCTGGGATCCACCAACGATCAGGATGTCGTCGGGCGCGGCAAGAACGCCCCGCCGGCGCGCGAGATAGTTGCAGACCGCCTCGCGCAGTGCGCCGACGCCCTGCGGACTTGGATAGTCCGGGATCGCATACAGCGCGGCCCGTGCCACTTCGCGACTCCATGCCGTTGACAACGCCGGATTCACGAGCGTCATCCCCGATTGGAAGATGTACCGGCAATTTTCGATGCGGCGAAAAGGCAAGGCGTCCCCGCTCCGGGCTTCCCGCGCTCGACCCGCGTAACGCGACGGCGGCGCGATGAAGCGCTCGGCGCGCGGGGACTTCATGGCGGCGATCTGGTGCGGCATGCGCACGAAACTGCCCGATCCAACGACGCCGTCCAGGTAGCCTTCCGTGCGGAGCTGGTCGTACGCCGAGACAATGGTTGTGCGGGACACCGCCAGTGAATCAGCCAAGTCGCGGGTAGATGGCACCCGAGTGCCGGTCGCCAACCGGCCGGACACGATCGCCGCCTTCATCGCACGGACGATCTGCGCGTTTAGCGGGCCCTGTCCGTCGAGTACCAAGTCCACGAAAACCTCCGAACGGTCTTATCGGACCGTCGCAGTATTTCCGGCTCAATACCATATCGATCGTGAGCGGACGTGACCAATCGGTTGGACGATTTACTCCAGAACGCGATCCAGCCGAAATTCCGTCTGTAATCGCCACGTCCGGCCGTCGTCTTCCAGGCAATGCGCCTGCCAGGTGAACGAGTTCCGCGCGATGTCCAGGAATCGCCAGCGTTGCGGCCGATCGTCCCAGTAACCCATCTGCACGATGCCCTCTTCCGTGCGCCGCCCCACGAGTCGGCAATGCACCCCGCGCGGGGGATTCCACCAGTCCACGCGCCACACCTCCGCGGACGGATCGAACACGCGCAGCGTCGTCCCGTGCATCCGACGCCGATAGGGGCTCACCTCTTCCGGAACGCCGGCCGGCGCAGACCACACATCTTGCACGGCACGCCCGTCGAGAACCCACGCGAAGCAGACTTCCAGCGGACCAGTCTCCTCGCCGTCGGGATGCGGATCACAATATGTGCCGCGCCATTTTCCGATTAGGCGTCCATACGTTTCGGCATGCGCTCCCAGGCTCGGGTGGGGGCTGCGGGACACCAGTTCTTCGAACATCGTTCTTCGCTCCGTCAACCCTAGCGGGCGCAGCGCGAAGCATTCTCGGCGCGCGATCGTGAGTCGAGACCAATGCATCTATCAGCATGCACGTCCAATGTCATTGTTGACATCGATTCAGCGTGTGATCGTGCCTTCACCGCCCAAGGAAGGATCGAGAATGCACACCAAAGCAACGGAAGCCGTGGTCATGCGAACGCGACGATACCCATTCCGTCCGCGCAGAGCCACATGCATGTCGTGGCCGACTCGTGGCGCCAAGTCCCTCGGCCACCTGGCCCGCATGGTGGTGTTGGTTGCGCTCCTAGCGTCACTCGCGGGCTGCCCGAGCGGGGGCGGCAGCGGCGGCCCCGGCTTCCAAGTGAGCGATGGCAACCGCGCACCGACCTTCACCTCCGCCGCGTCGGTCGCGGTGCCCGAAGACACCGCTGGCGTGTTCTACACCGCGAGCGCGAGCGACATGGATGGCAATCCGGTGACGTTCTCCTTGGTGGGCGGCGCGGATGCGGCCCAGTTCACGATCACGCGGGCGGGCGCGCTCGCGTTCGTCACGCCGCCAAACTTCGAAGCGCCCACCGATTCGGACGCCAACAATCTATACACAGTGCAGCTCGGCGCGAGCGACGGCACGTCGACCACGACGCTGCTGCTGTCCGTGACAGTAACCGACCGTGTCAGCGTGGGCTTCCGCGTTCGCCGCGTCGTTGCGGGCATGACCTCGCCCGTGTTGCTCGCCGCGGTGCCCGACAATTCTGGCCGCGTGTTCGTCGGCGAACTTGCGGGGCGCATCCGTATTCTCTCGCCGTCCACGGGGACGTTGGCGCCGGCGGATTTTCTAGACCTGCGCGGACAGCTCTCAACCGATGGCGAGCGCGGACTGCTGGGTTTCGCAACGGCGCCGGATTTCGCAGCCTCGGGCCTGTTCTACGTCTTCGTGACCGATCCGGTCGGGACAATCGAAGTGCGCCGCTATCGCACGTCGACCACCAACCGAGATCGCGCGGATCCGGCGACTCTGCAACTGGTTCTGCGCCAGCCACACCCCAGAAGCAACCACAACGGTGGCTGGCTCGGCTTTGGTCCCGACGGCATGCTGTACATCGCCATCGGCGACGGCGGCGGCTTCGGTGATCCCGACAATAAGGGGCAGGACCGCAACACTTTGCTCGGCAAGATCTTGCGGGTGGACGTCGCACGCGACCAGTTCCCGGGCGATGCGACGCGCAACTACGGCATCCCGACGGGCAATCCCTTCGCCAGCGCGGGCGGCGCGCCGGAAGTGTGGGCATTCGGGCTGCGTAATCCGTTCCGCAACAGCTTCGATCCAGCCACCGGCAATCTGTTCATCGGCGACGTGGGCGAAGACAGGATCGAAGAGATCGACATGATGCGGCCCGCCGACGCGGGCGCCAACTTTGGATGGTCGATCTTCGAGGGCACGCTTCCCTTCCGCGGCACCAACCCGGGCGGCCTGGCACCCCCGGTGGCGCAGTACATGCACGGCACCGGCACGCGCGAGGGCAACTCGGTGACCGGCGGCGTGGTGTATCGCGGCCCCGTGGATTCGTTGCGCGGGCATTACCTGTTTTCAGACTTCATTCGGCCGAATGTGTGGTCGATTCCCGTGGCAGCGATGGTGCCCAACACGACTTTGCCGAGCGCGGCGTTCACATTACGCAATGCGGACTTCGCACCGGATGCTGGCGCATTCAACAACATCGTGTATTTCGGCACCGACCAAACAGGCAACGTGTATCTCGTCGACCTAGATGGCGAGGTCTTCGTTATCGAAGCCGCACCGCCCGCCTCCGCGCCCCTGCACAGTGCGCGTGCCGGTACGACTCGCATGGCAGCCGACGCACCGTCGAGACATTTCTGCATCGAAGCCTGGAACGGACGCACCGTGCGCTGGTCCGGGGACACGATGATCCTCGGCGGCGAAGGCTTTACGTGCGTCCGGAAACACTACGAAACTCTGCGGGCGCGCATGTCTGGTGAATGATAGGGATTCTGACAAGGCCTTTGCTCGAAAACGCCCGCATTGCGGGCGTCTTTTTGCGACACCTCCACCGTCAGACCAATCACGTGCGGCCTCGTACCGTGCAACTGCCCCTTGACGGACTAGTCGGAAGCAACGCAACCCCTTCCTGAAGTGCGATCAGGCGCTGAGTCCAATGGGCCCAGAGACTCTTGAGTCCAATGCCGTTGTCGACATCGACTACGCGTGTAATCGTTCCTGCGTCGTCGACGGGACCAACGCGAATGCAAATCACGGCAGCAGAAACCGAGATCATGCGTGTGCTGTGGACCTGCCATCCGTTGTCCGCGGACGAAGTACACGCGGCACTGACCGACAGCACCGAATGGGAGGAGACGACGGTCAAGACGCTGCTCGGCCGGCTCCTCAATAAAGGGGCGATCTCCGCCGACCGCAACGGACGCCGCTACCTGTATTCCCCACGGCTGCGCAAGGACACATGGCTGTCGCAGGAATGCACCCGTTTGGTCGACAGGCTGTTCGGGGGACGCATCGCGCCGCTGGTCGCGCATTTCAGCTCGTCACAGCCACTGGGCGAGGAAGACATTGCGGCGCTCCGGCAACTGCTGGACGGGATGGGCGATGACGACCGCTGACTCCATCGATGCGCTCGCGCAGGCCACGCGTGTCCTGACGATCGGACTGGTCGTCATACTCGCGATGCGTCCGCTCGCTCGCCACGCGCTCGGCGCGCATACCTGCTATGCGCTGTGGTGGTTGGTGCCCGCTTTGATCCTCGCCGGCCTCGCGCCGCCATGGCCAGATGCGATCCATGCGTCGCATGTGGTGGCGTTCGACCTGACTCGCGCGGCACCCATGGCAAGTGCAGCACCATCCTCGCACGCGAGCGCGCTTATATTCTTGGCATGGCTGCTCGGCACCGCGACCATGGCCTGGTTGCTTTGGAAACGGCAGCTTGCATACGAGCGTTCGCTGGGCGTGCTGCGGCGGCGCGGTTGCACATGGATCAGCGACTGCGACGGTACGACGCCGTCCGTACTCGGCGCGCTGACCCCGCGCATGGTGCTTCCGAGCGATTTCCGCACGCGGTTCGGACGCCAAGAACGGCGCCTGATCCTTGCCCACGAACGCATTCATATCCAGAGAGGCGATCTCCTCGCGAACGCGGCGATCGCGATAGTGCGGTGCCTCTTCTGGTTTCATCCCCTAGTCCACCATGCCGCGGCGCGCATGCGTCTGGACCAGGAGGTCGCGTGCGACGCCATCGTCGTCGCGCGTCATCCCGATTCGCGACGCACGTACGGCGAAGCGATGCTCAAGACCCTGTCGCACGCACAGCCGGCACCACTTGGCGCGCACTGGGGCAACCCACATCCCATCAAGGAACGAATCCAAATGCTCACCCAACATGCTCCGCGGCGCTCAAGCCGCATCCTCGGCGCTGCGCTCCTCGGCGCGATCTGCTCGACCACGATGCTCGCCTCGTGGGCAACTGCGCCGTCGGCTTCGTCCGCCGAGAACTTCACTGCTCATGTCGTACTAGATTTCGCAAACGGCGCACACAAGGACCTGAAGCTCCGACAATCGTTCGGCAAGTCATTCACCATCAAGTCGGACGAAGGCGGCACGCCCTTCGCGCTTGCCGGTACGGTGACGAAGAACGCGGAAGGCCGCTATGACCTGCGGGCCGAGATCCGCGAGGGCGATACCGTCGCCGCCGCGCCGCACCTGGTGACGGCCCGAGGCAAGCCAGCGCGAATCCGCGTTGGAAACATAAACGCGTCCGGCGCATTCCATGGAACGACCGTGGCGATCACGTTTACCGCACGCTGATACGCGGTCCGAGCCGGAGGTCGCAAACGCGATGCCCGGCTTCGCACGCCAGCTGCGCACCACGCTCGCGTGACCATTTCGTGTCTTGTCAACGAAGACCACTCCGCCACGCATGCAGCGAAGATAGACATCGACCCTTCGACCCCGAGTGCAAGCATGCGAGCTCTGCTCCTCTTCTTCCTACTCCTGCCGATTTCATTGCGTGCCGCAAATCTGGCGCCGGGTGCGCAAGAATTGGTTGTGTCTGATGGGACACGCTTGCACCTCGTTGTAGGCGGGGCCGGCCCGCCGTGCATATTCATCCACGGGGGACCAGGCCAAGGGTTCGCGTCGTTCCGCCAATTGCGCGGCGCTTCACTCGAGTCACTGGCGACGATGATTTACCTCGACCAACGTGGCTCTGGACACTCTGGCAGTGCGCTCGATTACCACCTTTCCCGGCTGGAGGCCGACATCGACGAGGTCCGGCGCCACTTCGGCCTCCCGAAGGTGTGTCTGGTCGCGCATTCCTTTGGCGGAATAATCGCGGTGAACTATGCGGCGCACCATCCAGATCGGGTATTCGCCCTCGTGCTCGTCAACGCTTTATTGCAGTTCCGCGGCCCCTCCATCCAGCGCATGCAGATCGACTACGCAAACGGACTCCTGGGCACTCACATCGCACCCGATTCGCGTGACGGGCCCGATGCACTAAAGAAAGCGCACCTCGCAGCGCGCGACGCGCTGATGAAATCCGGTTACGGCTACCGTTTCCTTACCGATGATCCAGCGTCCTTGCAGAAGTTGATCCAGGCCGACGATAGCTATGCTCGTAATCACGACTTCGGCCAGGCCGTCATTGACCGGCCGGAAGAGTTCTCCGAGTACTACCGTGACCATGCACTCTTGTCGCAAGAGGTTCGGACGCCGACGCTGATCATCGCTGGCACGCGCGATCATGCCGTCGGGCCTGAAGAACACATGCGATTCCGTTTCTCATGCGCGCAGGTGCAGCAGATCGATGGAGGACACCTCCTCTATTTCGAAGCGTCACGGCTGTTCCAGGGCGCCGTGCAGAGCTTCCTAGCGCAGCGCCAGACTCCAGCCCAGCGGTCGATCAGGGAGGTGCGCTGCTAACGGGCTTGCCCGTTGCTTCGGTTTGCACGGCCAACGCCGCGTTGGCCTCCGGATCAACCGCGATGGTGCGCAGCCGAAGCACGACGTCGCGCAATTCCGGCGAGATGCATGCATACCGCTTCGCAGCACCCTTCCGGCGAACAGCGCGAATCCATCCGAACTGCTGGAGGCGGCGAACGTGCTGGTACATGTAAGGCCGCGCCATCTGTACGTGGCGTAACAACTCGGACACCGTCAGCTCGCCGCCCTCGGCGATCAAGTACAACACGCGAAAGCGGTCGAGGTTCTTGAGCATCAGCAGGACACGACTGCCGGCGATCTCTTCGTGTGCCGATTGTTGTGTCAGTTGAATTGACTGGGGGACCAAGAACGCTCGCCTTCGCGTGGGTGTTTCGCAAGTGTGGGACGACCCTTCGCGCGCGCGAAGGCCAATCACCGTGGCGGGCAACGAGCCATTAGGCTGCAGATGCCAAACACCTACGTGGAATCAACCTGAGGTTCCGACACGACGCCGACGTGACCTTGTTGCGCTTCACGACGAGGCGCTCCCTTTAGCGCCAGCATCGGCGACTCGATCAAATGCCACGACAGCATCGCCAGGGGTAACGATGCGATACCCGCAAGCGCCATCACCAGGAGTGGGCTTGCGCCAGGAACAGTCGCCACCACAACCTGTTGAATCGGGTACGCATACACGTATATCCCGTACGAATAATCACCGAGCGCGTTGAATCTCCGGATCGGACCTGACGGTACGTACGCAAGCCAAAGCACGATGTACGGCACCAAGAGCGGGTACACGAAGAAGAACCACTGTGGCTGCGCAACGACAATTGCCACAAGGGCGCAGGCACCGACGAGGAATCGTGGCGCAAGACTGATACGGTGACGGCATATCCACGCCACTGCACCGCTGGAGAACAGATAAAAAAGGCGGAAGGTCTGGTAGTGGGCATAGCCTGCCCTCATCCCCCATAACCACCCAAGCAGCATCAAGATGGCCACGCAAACTAGCAATCTCGCGAGCGCCGCTGCGGGCTCGGGCTTGGCACGACGACACAGCCAGTACAGAAGCGCGACGAGCGCGTAGCAGCGAATCTCGAACGGCAGTGTCCAGATCGAACCATTCATCATGAACGGAACGTGGTTCGACTCGAACACACCCGGCAATTTGTAACGAACCCCGGCAACGATCGTCGCGTTCTTGACGATAAAGGTCCACACCTCGTCGTCCAAGAAGTAGTCGGTAAGCGAGAGCGTTGTCATTGCCGCGCCAAGCACAAGCGCCGTTAGCACTGCCATGGCAGCCAGCGCCGGAAAGATACGTAACGCACGTGCGCGCAGGAATGACGTACTGACGCCGAGGCGCATGAGGCTGCCCGTGACCAGGAAACCGCTCGTCACGAAAAAGGCATCGACCCCAATGCCACCCAGCGTGTATCCGATTCGCGAGAACGGCTCCCCTGACCCTACCAGGGGAAAGCTATGGCTGATCAGCACTGCATACGCAGCGATGAGCCGTATCAAGTTGAAGTTGTTGTCACGACCGAACGATCGGTCGCCAAGATAAGACATCGGCATCCTGCGAACCCGTTGGCGCCTATGAGTTGGCGCAGGAAACTACGTGAGCCGGCTCGCTTGCTTGGGGCCAATGGACCGGCCTGCAGCATTGCAATTGGCCTCATTGCTGAAATGGGGGACGACTAGCTTCTTAGCGCCTTTTCCCTGCACGCGTCGGCGCGCGGACAACCTGGTTGCAAAGAATGAAAATCCGTCTACCGGCTGCCTTTCTGGTTGCAGCCATGTGCTCATCGCCGTGCTTTGCGCAGCAAGTGATCGATTGCGCATCCAGCGATGCAACCCTTGCGCATTGCCCAATCGATGCCAGCGGCGGCGCCTTCCTTCAACAGCAGCACAGTCGCGCCGCCTGCGTGCAGGGTTCGACTTGGGGATTCGACCGCAACGGCATCTGGGTGACGGGGGGCTGCCGTGCGACCTTCCTGGTCGGCGCGCCGCGTCATTCGCGCGTTGCAGAGCGCAATTCAGCGATTGCGGCAGCAGCTCTGCTGGCAGGGGCTTTTATGTGGTCGGCGCGGCAGCGTCGTAGCACCGATGCGCCGGAGTCCGCAGCGCCCGAGACCTTCGAACAAGGCTGCTCGGCCGCCCGCGCCTCGAGCGGCTTGCCGGCGAACGCCAGCGCTGCATTCAGGCGCGGATTCGCTGCCTGCAAGGATTGATCCTCCATGCGTATCCTTGTAATTGCATGCCCGGTCCTGACGCTGCATACGCGACCCAGTCACCCATGACCCATTCCCCGTGGGGTCGGGCCCTGCCGCTCGTCATTCTCCTTCCGCTTCTCTGGCCGCAAGCAGCGCCCGCGTTCGACGGCGCCTGCCAGGCTTCCGCTGCCCCGTCAGCCACCAAGGTGCGCGATGGGACCCAGAACATCCTGTCTGTTGACCTTCGCGCGCTGGTCGCGTGCCTCGGCGATCCTGATCCGGCCTTGCGCGACGACGTCGCCTATCGCGCGCTCGCACTCTTCGCATCATCCAGCAAAGCGAGCCCGGACCTGTTGCGTGGGTTGCTGGGCGATTTGATGCCGATTGCCGAGGAATCCGACGGCAACTCGCTGGCGCGCTCTTTCGCAATCCTGACGCTGGCCGAACTGGTGCGGCGCGACGCTCGCGCGGCGTGGATGACGGAGCGCGAGCGTGCACGCGTGGTCGCGAGTGCGGGGAGCTTCATGGGGAGCGTGGATGACTACCGGGGATTCGACGAGACCACGGGTTGGCATCATTCCGTCGCCCATGGGGCCGACCTGATCGCCACCCTTGCGAGCGATCCCA
The DNA here is from genome assembly GCF_018406645.1 of Lysobacter helvus. Taxonomy (NCBI): domain Bacteria; kingdom Pseudomonadati; phylum Pseudomonadota; class Gammaproteobacteria; order Lysobacterales; family Lysobacteraceae; genus Lysobacter; species Lysobacter helvus. The sequence goes on along the minus strand of NZ_AP024546.1, from coordinate 2,292,929 downwards.
ATGTCGATGCGGATCTGCTGCGGAGACTGCTGACACCACTGGCTTCCCAGGTTGTTCCCGAGGAGCAGGTCTTCTATGTGCACGGCGAAGCCGAGCGACTCGCCGCCGCCGCCGTCTCCCTGCGTCGAAGGGGGCTGATCAGCCACCCGGCATGGCTCGTCTGGCTGGACACGCTTCAGCAGAAGGTGCTTGCCATCCGGAAGCCGGGCGCGATGGGACTGTACCTTTCCCGTCGCCACAACCTGCGCTTGTTCAAGGCGGAGTTGCTTCTGTCTGGTCGCGGGTGGTTTGCCCTGGATCCCGACCGGGTATTCCAGTGGGACTGAAAAAGCGGCTTAACCGCGAAGGGCGCGTCGGACGATCCACGCGATAGGCAACCCGACGAGCACGACGTGCGCGAACAGCGAGCGCGCAATCGATGCCGGATCCGCCGGAAGCACGAAAGGCGCCGCGGACGCGGGCACGATGACGTACTGCATCGCCATCCAGCTCCCGACGCCGAAGGCCGCGGCGGACGCGACGATGTGCTCGACGAGGAAGCGCCAGCGCTGCGCCGCCGCGTAGTAGACGAACGCCATGCCGACGGCGATCGCCAGGTGGCAAGCCAGGCCGAACGCTGCGATGGGAAGCCCGCCTTCGAACGCCGGCTTGCCCAGTACGCCACTGGCGATTGCCTGCAGCATGCGCGCGGGCGAGCGACCCTGCGAGAGGACGAGCCCGATCGCATAGGCGATATCGAACGCGCCGGCGAGCAATCCGGCGGACACGACCCATGGCAACGGAGATCTGCGTGCGCCCATCGAAGTTGGCTCCCGGTTGGAGGGGCCAGTATCCGCAGGCATCGACCTGCGACCATGGCCAATCCCGGCGCGAATCCACGGGGCCATCGCGCTTGGTTGCTCCTTTCGGGATCGATGCGCGCCGAGTATCGTGACGCCTCCCAACCTCGAATCGACGCCATGTTCGGTTGGTTCCGGCGACGCAAGCCCCTCTCGCTCCCCCAGCTCGAAGCGCTGGCCGACCGCCAGGCGCGGCTGGCCGTCCATCTTCGCTCCGCCGAGCCACCGCAAGGGCGGAGTCGCCTCGGCGGGCGCCCCCCACTGCCGCCCGACACGCCTTGGCCCGTCGACGCCGGCGTGCCGATGGTGTGCCTCGGCACCCTCGACCTCGACGAAATCGCCGCGCTGGGCGTGTTGCCCTGGTTGCCGCAAGAAGGCCAGCTGCTGTTCTTCTGCAACCCCGAGACCGACGGTGAGGACGGCACGCTGCCTTGTTGCGTGCTGCATGCGCCGCAGCCGGGGACCGGGGCATCCGAAGCAACACCTGATGACACCCGTATCCGCCCCTTGGTGGCGCGAGCGTTCGCCTCCTTGCCGTCTCGAGAACGCCTCGAGCGCGAAGCGGGTCCCTTCACCAGCTACCGTGAACACATCGGAGACTACGAAGCGTTGCTCAATGCGCGCTTCGGCGGACAGTTGCGCCACCAGGTGGGCGGCTATCCTGCGGTTGTCCAGTACGACGACATGGAGCGACTCTGCGCAGAGCGCACGAACGCGAAGTTCGGCACGATGCAATCGCCGCCCGACGACTGGTGTCTTCTGCTCCAGGTAGATGGCGAGGACGATCGCCTGCTGCCCTGGACCGACTGGGGCACGTTCTACTTCTGGATCGAACGCACGGCCGCCGAACGGAGCGACTTCCGGAACGTGCAACTCCTGTTCCAGACAACCTGAATCGTCAGGCGAATTCGCGCTCGGCGATCGCCGCGGTCTGACCTCGCGCGTGCAGCAACACGCAGCGCCGGCGGAAGCCTTCGGCTTCCTCCTGCATGTACTCGCGCGTGAGCCGCCCCAGCCTGCGCGCCACGAGGCCCCCAAGCAGTCCTTCAAAGTGCACGTCCTGGCGCAGCGTGCACCCATCCGACGTCGGATCGAGTCGGTGCATCGCACGCACGCGCACGCCGGGATACCGCGATTCCCAAGTGAAATCGCATCCCGGCGTGCATGACGTCACCGTCCACGTCGCCGGCCGGAGGTGGGGCTGCCTGATGCGCACGCGCGCCCCCACGACCAGGTGCGTACCAACCTCCAGGTCTACCGACTCCATGGTCTGTGTCCACTCGGGCCAGGCCCGCACGTCCGACAGCACCTGCCACGCGACGAGTATCGGGACGCGCACGTGTTCGGTCACGGTGTGATGGCGCATGTCAGCGGGTTTCCTGCGGCGCACCCGCCTGGGAAGCAGTGCAATCGCGAGTCCATCCCGGCAACTGCTCCAACATGAAGCGTGCGAAGGACTCGGGTTCCTCGTACGGCGGGTTGTGCGCGGACCCCGGGAATGCGACCCAGCGCTTGCAGGGCGCATCCATCGCGTCGAAATACGTGCGCGCCACTGCAGTCGAGGTGACGTGGTCGTGGTCGCCCAGCAGGAACGCCACCGGCATGTCCCAAGGCCCCTGCACCGGCAATCGGAAGTCGCGGATTCCGGGCCAGAGGGCATCTAGCGAGACGTGGTTCCCGCGACCGAACAAGACCAGGTCGGGGATGCCGATCTTGTTGTCCTTCATCGCGGTGAACAGGAGCGTGCGAGTGCGCATCGGCTGGTGGAACGCGCCACCGAAGCGCTCGACCCACTTGCGCGAGACCAGCATCGCGTCGACATCGTGGGGCGGCGGTCCGATGCGATCCAAGGCCTTGAGCGCCTTCGCGTCCCCCGCGGCGACCGCGGAATCCCGGGCCCATTGCCAGCCCTCGCGCTCGGACGCCGGGACGTCGACCATCGGCCCGATCGCCACGTACGCCGCGATGCGCTCCGGATGTTCGCGCACGTAGAGCGCCGCGGGAATCGTGCCCCAAGAATGCGCCAGCAGGACCACCTTGTCCTGCTTGTACTTGCGCGTGAGAAGAGACACGAGTTCGCCCAGGTCGGAGACGAACTGCGGGATGTCGAGCGTCTGCCGCGGCATGCCCGGCGGCAGGGACCGCCCGGTGCCGCGCTGCTCCCAGTAGACCACCTGGTACGCGCTTTCCAGTTGGGGGACGTACTGCCGGTAAAGCGGATTCTCGTTGACGCCCGGACCGCCGTGCACGATCACGAGCAACGGCGCATTGGCCGGCCCGCGCACGAGTACGTGCTGCCGGATGCCGCCGATGACCAGCGAGGCTTCGAATTCCGATGGCACGTTCGGCAGGAAGCGCGCCGACGCTGGTGCAACGGCGAAGAGCATCGCCAGTGCCACGCAACCTGCAACTAATCGCACACGATGCAGCCAGCGCATCAGTCCCGCTCCGCTTCCTTGAAGTGACGAAGCGTAGTGCCAATCGCGCCGCTTGCGACGCGATTGGCACGCCCGCAAGGCGCAGGATTTGGACCCGCGCCCGCGATTTCACCAGCCAACGGCCGTTGAACACGGCATGCGCCCGCCGTTGTTCCGCAAGCCCAGCTTGAATCGCGTCGTGTTGAACCGGTTCTTCGTGGAATTGGTGCAGATGCTGT